>MUNG01000425.1 GCA_002154585.1 Streptomyces pseudogriseolus | reverse complement strand
GCGCAGCGCCTCGACGAGGGCGAGGTTGTGCTCCACATTCCCCGCGGCGAACCGGGGGCTGAGCGCCCGGTGGTCGCCCGGCAGTCCGGCGCGGTCCGGCGACCAGTGCCCGGAGATCAGCCCGCGGCCGAGGACGCCGTACGCGGTCAGGCCGATGCCCAGCTCGCTCAGGGTGGGCAGGATCTCCGCCTCGACGGCGCGGGAGATCATCGAGTACTCGATCTGGAGGTCGGCGACGGGATGCACCGCGTGCGCCCTCCGCACGGTCGCCGCGTCGACCTCGGAGAGGCCGAGGTGCCGTACGTGACCGGCGTCGATCAGTTCCTTGATCGCGCCGACGGTCTCCTCGATCGGCACGTCGGGGTCGCGCCGGGCGGGCCGGTAGATGTCGATGTGGTCGGTGCCGAGGCGGGTCAGCGAGTGGGCGAGGAAGTTCTTCACCGCGGCCGGGCGGCCGTCGACCCCGCCGGGTGTCGCGCCGGGACCGGCCAGCATGCCGAACTTCACGCTCAGCACGTAGCTGTCCCGGTCCCGGCCGCGCAGCGCCTCCGCGAGGAGCAGCTCGTTGTGGCCCATGCCGTAGAAGTCGCCCGTGTCGATCAGGGTGACTCCGGCGTCCAGCGCGGCGTGCACGGTCGCGATGCTCTCCGTGCGGTCGGCCTCGCCGTACGCCCCCGACATGGACATCGCGCCGAGTCCGAGCGCGGAGACCTTCGGTCCGGTGCTGCCCAGTGTGCGTGTCCGCATGATGCGCTCCCTTGTGGCTTTGTCGCCTTGTCGTTGTGCCGTCCGGCACGCCGGTCCGTCCGGCTCGCCGGTTCCACCGTGTTGCGGCGGCCGGGCGGGCGGGAGCGGAGCGTTCATCATGGGAGCGCCGCTCCCTGGATGGGCGTCCGGCCGCGCGGGACCATGGAAGGCGTGGAACGAGAACAGCTCGCCGACTTCCTGCGCCGCCGCCGCGAGGCGATCCGCCCGGCGGAGGTGGGCATCGCCGACGGACCCCGGCGCCGCACGCGCGGACTGCGCCGGGAGGAGGTGGCGATGCTCGCCGGAATGTCGGTGGACTACGTGGTACGCCTGGAGCAGGGCCGCAGCAGTCAGCCGTCGGCGCAGCTGCTGGTCGCGCTGGCCCGCGCGCTGCGGCTGTCCGACGACGAGCGGGATCACCTGTTCCATCTGGCCGGTCACCGGCCCCCGCCCGCGGACGGTACGGCCCGGCTGGCCCGTGCGGGGCTGGTGCGCATGCTCGACCTGCTGGGCGACACCCCGGCCGCGGTGATGTCCGACCTCGGCGAGATGCTGGCGCAGAACCGTGCGTCCCTGCTGCTGATGTCGGACCACACCGGCTTCCGTGGCGACCGCCGCTTCACGATCCACCGCTGGTTCACCGAGCCGGAGGCCCGCGCCGTCTGCCCGCCCGAGGACCGCGAGCTCAACAGCCGCAGGCTGGTCGCCGACCTGCGCGCCGCCGCCGGACGCCGGGCGGGTGACCCGACGGTGGCGGGGCTGGTCGGGCGGCTGGAGGCGGCCAGTGCCGAATTCCGTGCGCTGTGGGCGGAGCACGAGGTCGCGGTACGGCGCGCGGACCGCAAGACGCTGCTGCATCCCCGGGTCGGCCGGCTGCTCCTGGACTGCGAGACCCTGGTCACCCCGGACCAGGGCCAGCAACTGCTGGTGCTCACCCCGGCGGACGCGGAGACCCGCGAGCGAATGGAACTGCTGCGGGTGCTGGGCAGCGAGGAGTTCTCCACGGGGACGGCAGAGCGCGACGGGCGGTGACGCCGCGGGCGCGCGAAGTGGCCCGCGCGCCCGTGCCGCCGTGGCGGGCGCCGGCCCGGAGCCGGCCGAGGGGGCGGGCGGACGCCTGCCGATCCGGTGAAGCGATCGGCCTCGTTCGTCGCGGGCGTGCGTGACATCTGGCTGCGGGGCGGCCGGGACGCGGTGCGGTCGTCGGGGCCGGTGGGCAGCTCGCGGTTCGTCCGATCGGGTCACACGCCTGGGTCACACGGCTGCCCGCTCGGACGGACGCCCCGGCTACGCGGACTGTTCCGCGCGCCGCCCCGCGCGGTGCCGGAGGCAGGACAGGACGACGACGAAGGGCCACAGCGACTGGACGGCCGTCACCACGCGCTCGGCGACGCCCGCCATGCCGTGGCGGTGCATCTCGACGAGGAACCACACCGCCCCCGCGACCATCACGGCGGTCGCCGCGAACGACGGCAGGGGCCGCAGCGCCCACGGGGTGGCGCGGCCGGCGGTCGCGGCGAGGACCGGCCACAGGGCGAGCAGCGTGAACCCGACGGCCGCCACCGAACCGTGCCCCAGCGAGCCTCCGCTGCTCGGCGCGGGGACCATCGCCACCGCCAGTGCGGCCACTCCCCCGCGCGCCAGCGCCACCCGGCCCGCCGCCGCTGCCGCCCGCAGTCCCCACGCGGTGAGCAGATGGCACACGCCCAGCGCGAGGAACGCCCCGGTCATCACCCAGGAGCCCGAGGCGCCGTACGCCGCCAGGACGCTGATCGTCTGCGTCACCGGGTCGTAGGCCGACCCCTCGAGCGCCGCCGAGATCGCCCAGCCCGCGATCAACAGCACCGGCGCGCACCCCGACGAGAACAGAACCCATCTGGGAACAAGCAGCATTGGATCACCATAAGCGGATGAAATGTCCGGTACCGGACCAACCCGAGCGGGTCCTATATCTCCCGAGATGAGGGGTTCGCCTCTTCGGCGTAAGGTGATTGCCGTGCATCCGGCCCTGGCCCCCGGGCCCGCGGATGCAGTCCCTCCGGCCGGCCGGAGTCCGCCGCACGCGCTGCCGTGCACCGGTGGCATGGACCGGCCCGGCCGCCTCAGCCCCATCTTGCGGAGGACCAACCATGGGCACGGTGACGACTTCTGACGGGACGACCATCTTCTACAAGGACTGGGGCCCGCGCGACGCGCAGCCCCTCGTCTTCCACCACGGCTGGCCGCTCAGTTCCGACGACTGGGACGCCCAGATGCTGTTCTTCCTCCAGCAGGGCTACCGGGTGATCGCCCACGACCGGCGCGGCCACGGCCGCTCCGACCAGACGTCCGGCGGGCACGACATGGACACGTACGCGGCCGACGTCGCGGCGCTGGCCGAGGCCCTGGACCTGCGCGACGCCGTCCACATCGGGCACTCCACGGGCGGCGGCGAGGTGGCGCGGTACGTGGCGCGCGCCGAGCCGGGCCGGGTGGCGAGGGCCGTGCTCGTGGGTGCGGTGCCGCCGGTCATGGTCAAGTCGGACAGCAACCCGGGCGGCACGCCGATCGAGGTCTTCGACGGGTTCCGCAGCGCCCTCGCCGCCAATCGCGCCCAGTTCTACATCGAGGTGGCGTCCGGCCCGTTCTACGGCTTCAACCGGCCGGGCGCCGAGGTTTCCCAGGGCCTGATCGACAACTGGTGGCGGCAGGGCATGACGGGCGCGGCGAACGCCCACTACGAGTGCATCAAGGCCTTCTCGGAGACCGACTTCACCGAGGATCTGAAGCGGATCGAGGTGCCGGTGCTGGTGATGCACGGCACGGACGACCAGGTCGTGCCGTACGACGACTCGGCGCCGCTGACGGTGAAGCTGCTGAAGAACGGCACGCTGAAGAGCTACGAGGGGTACCCGCACGGCATGCTGACGGTCCATCCCGACGTGCTCAACCCGGACATCCTGGAGTGGCTCAGGTCGTAGCGGGCGGTGGGCAGACGGCCCCGTTCCGGCCCCTCGCGGGCGTCGGAGCGGGGCCGCTGCGCGGCCAGGCATGACGGGCCGCCGGAAACACGGCGCGGCGCGGAGGCGGCCTGGTCGTCCCGGCCGGGCACCGCGCGCAGATCGACGAGGTCACCGCCGCACACCCGCGTCCGGACTTCAAGCGGCAGATCCTGACCGTGCCGAACGTGGTGTCCGGCCGGTGCCTGAAGCCGTCGGTGAACGCCTGGAGCCTGGAGCACTTCGTGCCGGGTCTCCGCCTCATCGAGAACTCGGCGTGGCCCGAGTAGCCGGGACGGCGGCCGGGGCTGCGCGGAGCGGCGTGGCGCTGTCCGAGTCCGGGGCTGCCGCTCCGCCGGGCGACGTACGACGGTGGACTGCGCCGAGGCGAGCGGATCGCGCCATGTGCCCTACGCCGTTCCCTCAGGGTGCCGCTTCCCCTCCCCGCGCGTCACGGGTGCGCCCGTCCGGCGCTTCCGGCCCGCCCGGCTTCGCCGGTGACCGGGCGATCTCCTGGCGGGCCGCGTCGATGATCCCCAGGACGGCCGCCGCCGCCGCGTCCGGGTCACCGGCCTCGACGGCCCGGACGACGGCGCGGTGACCCGGCAGCGAGGCCTCCACCGCGCCCGGGGTCCGCGTGCTGACGTCGAAGCTGTGCCGCAACGCGATCTCCACGGCGCGCCCCAGGGAGCCGAGCAGCCGGTTGCCGCCGGCGTCCAGCAGGGCGCGATGGAAGGCGATGTCGGCCGCGACGTAGCCGCCGCGCGCGGGAGACGCCGCCGCGGCCTCCATCGCGGCCAGGGCGTCGTTCAGGGCGCGCACGTCGTCGGGGCAGGCCCGTTCGGCGGCGAGGCGGGCCGCCTCGGGCTCGACGATGCGCCGTAGTTCGCCCGTGTCCCGCAGCAGCCCGGCCGCGTCCCCGGACTGTTTCCAGCGCAGGACGTCCGGGTCCAGGTGGTTCCAGTCCTCCGGGGGCAGCACGCGCGTGCCGGTGCGGGGCCGTACCCGCAGCATGCCCTTGGCCACCAGCGACTTGACCGCCTCCCGCAGCACCCCGCGGCTGACGCCGAGCTCCGACGCGAGGGCGTCCTCGACCGGCAGCGGACTGCCTGGCTGCCACGCTCCGGCGACGATGCGCCGCCCGAGGTCGTCGGCCACGCGCTGCTGCATGGTCGGGAAGTTGGTGTCGATCTCCGCCCACCCCCTGGACGCCATTCATCGAATCATTTAATGATTGAGGCTACAGGGTAGCGGGTCCGCGCGGCCACGCCCCATCCGCGCAGCGGACGACGCCGGAGCGAGCCACAGGAGTGTGCACATGACCGACCGTCGGAACACGGACCGCCGCAGTCAGGCCTGGTTCGGCGCACAGGGCCGCAGCGGGATGCTGTACCGCTCGTGGATGCGCAACCAGGGCTTCGGGCACGAGGTGTTCGACGGCCGTCCCGTCATCGGCATCGCGACCAGCGCGTCCGAACTCGCCCCGTGCAACGCGCACCTGACGCGGGTCGCGGAGGCCGTGAAGCGCGGGGTGTGGCAGGCGGGCGGTCTGCCGCTGCAGTTCCCGACCATGGCGACCGGCGAGACGCTGATGCGCCCGACGGCCATGCTGTACCGCAATCTCATGGCGATGGAGGTCGAGGAGCTGATCCGGGCCAACCCGCTCGACGGGGTGGTGCTGCTGTCCGGCTGCGACAAGACGACCCCCGCCATGCTGATGGGCGCCGCGAGCGTCGATCTGCCCGCGGTGATGGTGACCGGCGGGCCGATGCTCAACGGCAAGTTCCGTGGCCAGGACGTGGGTTCGGGCACGCATGTGTGGAAGTTCGAGGAGGACCTGAAGACCGGCCGGATGACGGAGGAGGAGTGCTTCTTCGCCGAGGGGTGCATGGCGCGCTCCAACGGTCATTGCATGACGATGGGGACGGCGTCGACGATGGCGTGCGTGGCCGAGGCGCTCGGCATGCAGCTGCCGGGTTCGGCGGCCTGGCCCGCGGTCGACTCCCGGCGGATGGAGACCGCGCAGGCGGCCGGGCGGCGCGTCGTCGACATGGTGGAGGAGGACTTGCGGCCGTCGCGCATCCTCACGCGGGAGGCGTTCGAGAACGCCGTCCGGGTCAACGCGGCCATCGGCGGCTCCACCAACGCCGTCATCCATCTCACCGCGCTCGCCGGACGCGTGGGCGTCGAGCTGGACCTGGACGACTTCGACCGGCTGGTCCGTGAGGTGCCGACGCTGGTGAACCTGATGCCCAGCGGCACGTACCTGATGGAGGACTTCTGTTACGCGGGCGGGCTGCCCGCCGTGATGGCCGAACTGCTGGGCGGCGGGCTGCTGCACGGCGGGCCGGTCACGGTCACCGGACGCACGGTCGCCGAGAACACCGACGGCGCCGAACGCTTCGGCTCCGACGTCATCACCCCGCTCGACACCCCCTTCCAGCCGGCCGGCACCGGCATCGCCGTGCTGCGCGGCAACCTGTGTCCGGACGGCGCGGTCCTCAAGCAGTCCGCCGCGTCACCGCACCTGCTCACCCACCGCGGACCCGCCCGCGTCTTCGACTCCCCCGAGGCGTACCACGCCGTCGCCGACGACCCGGACCTGGACGTCGACGAGAACACCGTGATCGTCATCCGCAACGCCGGCCCCAAGGGGTACCCCGGCATGCCCGAGGTGTCCAACGTGCCGTTGCCGGCGAAGCTGTTGAAGGCCGGGGTCACCGACATGGTGCGCGTCTGCGACGGCCGGATGAGCGGCACCGGCTACGGGACGGTCGTCCTGCACGTCGCGCCCGAGGCCGCCGTCGGCGGACCCCTCGCCCTGGTACGGGACGGGGACCCCGTCGTCCTCGACGTGCCCGCCCGCAGCCTGCGGCTGGACGTGGACGACGCCGAACTCGCGCGGCGCAGGCAGGAGTGGACCCCGCCCGCCGACCGGTACACCGGCGGGTACACCTGGCTCTACACCCAGCACGTCGAACAGGCGGACCGCGGCGCCGACTTCGGGTTCCTGCGCGGCGGACGCGGTCACGAGGTCCCCCGGGACTCGCACTGAGCACCGGCCCCTTCCCGTCCTGAGGAGGACAACGACCGTGGTATCCGCAGCGGAACACCCCCGACCGGTCCTCACCGCCGACTCCGTCCTGCCGGAGGACGCCGAACGGGCCGCCCTCGTCGCGCGCGTCCACGACCCGGAGGCGGGCGGACCGTGCGTGGCCGCGGTGCGCGGCGAGCACGTCGTCGACCTGACCGCCCTCGCACCCACCGTCTCCGACCTGCTGGAGCGCGACGACGCGCCGGAGGCGGTCCGCGAGGCCGACGGCGGACGCACCTGGCGCCTCGACGACCTCCTCACGGCCCCGCCCGGACGCCGGGACGTGCCGCGTCTGCTGGCCCCGGTCGACCTCCAGGTGATCAAGGCGGCGGGCGTCACGTTCGCGCGGAGCCTGCTGGAACGCGTCATCGAGGAACGCACCGGCGGCGACCCCGCGCAGGCCGCGCGGGTACGGGACCGTGTGGTGCGCTCGGTCGGCGGCCGGCTCGACGGCATCAGGCCCGGCTCGCCGGAGGCGGCCAAGGCAAAGGAGCTGCTGGTCGCCGAGGGGTTGTGGTCGCAGTACCTCGAGGTGGGCATCGGGCCTGACCCCGAGGTGTTCACCAAGGCGCCCGTGCTGTCGGCGGTCGGCACCGGCGCGGACATCGGCGTGCTCCGCGCCTCCGTGTGGAACAACCCCGAGCCGGAGGCCGTCCTCGTCGTGGACTCACGCGGCCGGGTACGCGGCGCGACCCTCGGCAACGACGTCAACCTGCGCGACATCGAGGGCCGCAGCGCCCTGCTGCTGTCCCGCGCCAAGGACAACAACGCGTCCTGCGCGATCGGCCCGTTCGTCCGCCTGCTCGACGACGACTTCGGCATCGACGCGGTACGCGACCTGGACATCGGCTTGCGGATCGACGGCCCGGACGGCTACGAACTGCGCGGCAGCAGCAGCCTGCGCGAGATCAGCCGTGACGTCCTGGACCTGGTGTCCGCCACGCACGGTGCGCACCACCAGTACCCGGACGGCTTCGTCCTGTTCACCGGCACCCTGTTCGCCCCCACCGAGGACCGGAAGGCGCCGGGTGAGGGTTTCACCCACGAGTACGGCGACGTGGTCCGCATCTCCAGCCCACGGCTCGGAGCCCTGGTCAACACCGTGGTGCCGAGCGAGGCGGCGGATCCGTGGACGTTCGGGGTGGGGGCGCTGATGCGCAGCCTCGCGCGGCGCGGGCTGCTGTGAGCCTCGGGCCGGATGCGGCCTACGGCCGGTCCCGGCCGGTGGTGCGGGTGGCGTGCAGCGATCCCAGCAGGTGCAGCCGGTCCGCGTCCGCCGAGTCCGGTTCCGCGGTGAACACCAGCAGGAACGGGCCGGGCCGGCCGGGCAGCGGATACGTGCTCCACTCCAGGGTGAGGTCGCCGACGGCCGGGCTGTGGAAGGTCTTCGTGCCGCTCACCGAGGCGCGGACGTCGTGCCGGGCCCACAGCCTGCGGAACTCGGCGCTGCGGATGCTCAGTTCGCCCACGATCGCGGTGGCTCGCGGATGCGTCGGGTCGGCGGCGACCGCCGCGCGCATCATCCCGATGTAGTCCAGCGCCTGCCGCTCCCAGTCGGCGCAGGTGCGCCCGCGGGTCAGCTCGTCGTCGAACAGCAGCAGAAGCATGTTCAGCCGGTCGGGCGGGAGGTCGCCCGGATCGCCGAGCAGCGCCTCGGCCTGCCGGTTCCAGGCGAGCAGGTCGAGGTGCCGGCCGAGCACGACGGCCGGGGTGTGCAGGACCCGCAGCAGCCTCCGGGCGCTGTCCGGCACCACCTCCGGCGCGCGGTCCACCCGGGCCCGCGCAGGACGGCGGGCGGCGTGCGCGAGCGTGAACAGGTGCCGGCGCTCCTCGTCGTCGAGGGCGAGCGCCGTCGCGAGGGCGTCCAGGACGTCGTCGGAGGGCCGGACGTCCCTGCCCTGCTCCATCCGCTGGTAGTAGTCGGTGCTCAGACCGGCGAGCAGGGCGAGTTCCTCGCGCCGCAGCCCGGCGACCCTGCGGCGCCCTCCGGGCTCCAGGCCGACGTCGTCCGGGTGCAGCCTGTCGCGCCGGGCGCGCAGGAAGTCGCCCAGCTCACGGGCGTACGGATGGGTCATGCCGCCAGTGTGCCCCGCTGCCGGCCGCCCAGGGTAGGTCTGGTGGACCCAGGAAAACGGGAACGACGGAACCCGGCCGTACCGCTCCTAACGTCGGCGTTCCCGGCACCGCCACACCCCAGGAGCAGCAGATGAGCGGATGGACCGCCGACCGCATTCCCGACCAGCACGGCAAGGTCGTCGTCGTCACCGGCGCGAACTCCGGGCTCGGCCTGGTCACCGCGACCGAGCTGGCCCGGCGCGGGGCGCACGTCGTTCTGGCCGTGCGCAACCTCACCGCGGGCGAGGAGGCTGCCCACCGGATCCCGGGCGACACCGAGGTCCGCGAACTGGACCTGGCGTCGCTGGCGTCGGTGCGGGCGTTCGCGGCGAAGCTCACCGCCGACCACCCCTCGGTCGACGTGCTGGTCAACAACGCCGGCCTGGTGCATCTCGGGCCTCGCCGGACCACCGCCGACGGGTTCGAACTGCATGTGGGCACGAACATGCTGGGGCCCTACGCCCTGACCGGGCTGCTGCTCGACGCGCTGACCGCGGGGTCCGGGGGCCGGGTGGTGTCCCTCAGCTCGATCACCCACAAGAACGCGCACCTCGACTTCGGCGACCTGATGTCCGAGCACGGCTACCGGGCGTCCTCCGCCTACGGCCGCTCGAAGCTCGCCACCACCCTCTTCGGCCTCGAACTGGACCGCCGGCTGCGGGCCGCCGGGCTGCCCGTGGTCAGCGCGCTGGCCCACCCGGGACTCACCCGCACCAACCTCACCCCCCGCGCCTGGGAGCATCGCGGGCGGTTCGGCCGGCTGATCGCCGCGGGGGGTCTTCTGGCCACCCAGTCGGTGGAGCAGGGGGCGCGGCCGCAGCTGCGTGCCGCGACCGACCCGGAGGTGCGGGGCGGGCAGTTCTTCGGCCCCGCCCGCCTC
The DNA here is from genome assembly GCA_002154585.1 of Streptomyces pseudogriseolus. Lineage (GTDB taxonomy): Bacteria > Actinomycetota > Actinomycetes > Streptomycetales > Streptomycetaceae > Streptomyces > Streptomyces pseudogriseolus. The sequence continues at coordinate 2,143 of MUNG01000425.1, read as the reverse complement.
TGGGAGACCCGCGGCCCGGTGACCGAGGCCCGCCTCGGCGAGGAGGCCGCCGACCCGGCCGTCGCCCGCCGCCTGTGGGCGGTGGCGGAGGACCTGACCGGCGTCCGTTACCCGTGAACGCCGGGCACGCGGGTGCGCGGCACCCCGGAGTGTGCCGCGCACCCCCGTCCGTTCAGGTGGCAGGCTTCTGCGTGAACGTGGCGTGCAGGCGTCGCGTGTGGTCCACGTGGCGTTCCGTGCCGGTCAGTGTGACCCGGGCCGTCAGGCGGCGGTCCGTGCTGGAGGCGGCCAGCCTCAGTTCCAGTTCGCCCGGTTCGACGATGCGCCGTCCGTCGCGGCCCGTGAAGGACGCCAGGTCGGCCGGGACCGTGACGGTCAGGCGGCGGGACTCCCCCGGTTCCAACGCCACCCGTGTGTAGCCGACGAGGCGCTGGAGCGGCTGGACGACGGAGGCGACCGGGTCGTGGAGGTAGAGCTGGACGACCTCCGTGCCGGGACGGTCGCCGGTGTTGCGGACGGTGAGTGCAAGGATGAACTCACCGTCCGTGGGGGCCTCCTGGGTGTCCGCGGTCAGGTCCGTCCAGTCGAAGCGGGTGTAGGACAGGCCGTGGCCGAAGGGGAACGCGGGGGCCGGGTCGACGGCGGACGCGTCGCCGGCGTGGGCGAGCCGCGCTCCGAGGTAGGTGCCGGGCTGGAGGCCCGGGGTGCGCGGCACGCCGACGGGGAGGCGTCCGGAGGGGTTGACCCGGCCGCTGAGCACCCCGGCGATGGCGTGCGTGCCTTCCTCGCCGGGGAAGAAGGACTGCACGATCGCCGCCGACTCCGTCACCGCACGGCCGAGTGCGTAGGGGCGGCCCGCGAGCAGGACGGTGACGACCGGGGTGCCCGAGTCCAGCAGCGCGTCCAGGAGCTGCTGTTGCGCGCCGGGCAACTCCAGTGTCTCCGCGTCGCAGCCCTCGCCGCTGGTGCCGCGGCCGAACAGGCCGGCGCGGTCGCCGAGCACCGCGACGGTGACGTCCGCCTCGCGGGCCGCCCGTACCGCCTCGTCGAGGCCGGTCAGGTCCCCGTCGTCGACGCCGGTGCCGCGGACGTACGTGACGGCGGCGTCGGGGAACTCGGTGGCGAGCGTCTCACGCAGGGTGGGCAGGGCGATGCCGAGGGGCGTGCCGGGGTGCTGGACGCCGATGTGCTGCGGGAAGGAGTAGCAGCCGAGCACGGCGGTGGGTTCGTCGGCGTTGGGTCCGATCAGGGCGATGCGGCGGGGGCGGTCCAGCGGCAGCGTGCCGTCGTTGGCGAGCAGGACGACCGCTTCCTCGGCGAGCGTGCGGGCCAGGGCGCGGTTCCCCGGGCTGTCCAGGTCGACGCGTCCGCGCAGGGCCTCGGGGTCGGCCGGGTCCGTTCCGTCCAGGGCGGCCGGCACGGGGTCCCAGTCCGGGTCGAGCAGGCCGAGCGTCACCTTCTGGGTGAGGACCCGGCGCAGGGCGCGGTCGACGAGCTCCTCCGGGACGCGGCCGTCGGCGACGGCTTCGGTGAGCGGTGCGCCGTACGTCTTGACGTTGGGCAGTTCGACGTCGATGCCCGCGTGCAGCGCCGTGCCGGCGGCGTCCGCCCAGTCGGCGGCGACACCGTGCAGGGTCGCCAGGAAGGCGACGGCGAAGTAGTCGGCGACCACGGTGCCGTCGAAGCCCCAGGTGTCCCGCAGCAGCCCGGTGAGCAGGTTCTCGTCGGCCGCGGAGGGCACGCCGTCGGTGTCGGTGTAGGCGTTCATCACGGAGCGGGCGCCACCCTCGCGGACGGCCATCTCGAACGGCGGCAGCACCACGTCGGCGCGTTCCCGCGGTCCCATCGAGACGGGCGCGAGATTGCGGCCGGCGCGGGAGGCCGAGTATCCGGCGAAGTGCTTGAGCGTGGCGACGATCCCGGCGGACTCCAGGCCCTGGACGTAGGCGGTGCCGATGGTGCCGACGAGGTACGGGTCCTCGCCGATGGTCTCCTCGACGCGGCCCCAGCGGACGTCGCGCACGACGTCGAGGACGGGCGCGAGGCCCTGGTGGACGCCGACGGCGCGCATGTCACGGCCGATGGCGGCGGCCATGCGCCGCACCAGGCCGGGGTCGAAGGCGGCGCCCCAGGACAGCGGGAC
>MUNG01000424.1 GCA_002154585.1 Streptomyces pseudogriseolus | reverse complement strand
CCCCGTCCCCACGCCCACCACACGCCCGTACTGCTCCCGCACCTCCCGGTACCGCAGCAGCTCCGCCGCCACCGGGTCCAGCACGCGGGCGCGCCCGCACCCCGCGGCCGCCCCCCGCAGCCGTCTCTCCGCCTCCAGCCCGTACCTGCGGGCGGGTCCTCGCGCGGCCATCCGGCAGCTCCACTCCACGAGCGGCCCGCCCACGATGCCGATGACCATCAGCAGCACCGGCACGCCCAGGTTCGGCGCCATGACGCCGACGATCTGGCCGAGCAGCCACAGCCCGCCGACGAACTGAAGGATCGTCATGAGCGCCTGGGCGAGCACGGCCACCGGCCACCATCCCGGCCGCGGCGGCCGCCCCGGCGGCAGTCCGGCCCGTACGGCCAGTTCGTCGAGCGCCTCCGGCAGCCCGTGCGATCCGCGCACCGCCGCCTCCCGCACCGCCTGCGCCCAGGGCGCGGGCAGCCCGGCGGAGGCCCGGTCGGCGACCGTGCGGACCGCCTGTTCCACGCGCTGCCGTGCGGTGACCTCCTCGTCGGGCCGGCCGCCGAGCGTGACCCTGCCGGTGGCCGGCTCGCGCCGCGCCTGGCACCAGCGCCACAGCCGCAGCCAGGGCGTTCCGCAGGCGCGGTTGGCGTTGCGCAGCCAGGCGCGTTCGGCCGCCTCGCCCGCCGCGGTGGCCCCGACGGCGTCCGCGAGCCGGTCGGAGAACTCCTCGCGCGCCTCCTCGCTCAGCCCGGTGCGCCGGCGCGTCGCGTACGCGGGCCACAGCCGGGCGGCGGCGATGTCCACGTCGGCGGAGATCCGGCGGGCGGGCGCGCCGCGCTCGGCCACGAACCGGGCGAGCGCCTCGCGCAGGTCGCCCACCCCGTCCCCGGTGAGCGCCGACAGGGCGAGCACCGTCGTGCCGGGCTCGCCGTACTCCCCCAGCACGATGCCGTCCTCGTCGAGGAGCCGCCGCAGGTCGTCGAGGACCTGTTCGGCGGCGTCGCCGGGCAGCCGGTCGATCTGGTTGAGGACGACGAACATGACCTCCGCGTGGGCCGCCATGGGCCGCAGGTAGCGCTCGTGCAGCATGGCGTCGGCGTACTTCTCCGGGTCCACGACCCAGATCACCGCGTCGACCAGCCCCAGCACCCGGTCCACCTGCTCGCGGTGCTCCACCGCCGCCGAGTCGTGGTCGGGCAGGTCGACGAGGACGAGTCCGCGCAGCCGTTCGTCGGCGTCCGTCATGGCCTGGAGAGGGCGCCGGCGCAGCCGGGGCGGGATGCCGAGGCGTTCGATGAGGCTCGCCGCGCCGTCGCTCCAGCTGCACGCGATGGGCGCGGCGGTGGTGGGACGCCGTACGCCGGTCTCGGAGATCGGCACCCCGGCCAGCGTGTTGAACAGCTGCGACTTGCCGCTGCCGGTCGCGCCCGCGATGGCGACGACGGTGTGCTGCCCGGAGAGGCGGCGCCGCGCGGCGGCCTCGTCGAGCACGCGTCCCGCCTGGGAGAGGGTGCGGTTGTCGAGCCGTGCGCGGGAGAGCCCGACCAGCTCGCGCAGCGCGTCCAGACGGGAGGCGAGCCGCGGGTCGTACGACAGGGGGACCACCTTCTGCGGGGTCGAGGCGCGGGGTTCCGCCACGGAGGGCTGCTCCTCCCTCGGAGTGCTCCCGGCGGGGCCGCCCGCGGTGCCGTTCATCCGGCGCGCGATCAGCCCGTCGTCCCAGGCGCCGGGAGTGTCCGGGCGGGCGGGGCGCTCCGGGCGCTCCGAGGTGTCGCTGTGCTCGGGGTGCTCGGTGTGGTCCTGGTCAGTGACGGCGGTCACCGGTCACCTCTCCTTCTGCAGTACGGACAACGCGGCGATGAGTTCCGGCTGGGGTTCCGCGTGCACCTCGAGCGTGTCGATCGGGGCGAGCCGGCGTTCGCGTTCGGCGTGCATGATGCGGTCGACGTGGGCGACGAGGAGCCGTCCGCCGCGGTCGCGCAGGCGCAGCGCGCCGTGGGCGCCGATCCGCTCGGCGAGCGTCTCCCCCGCGGTCCGGGCGCGGCGGCCGCCGAGCAGGACCGTGGCGACGAGGGCGGTGACCGTCTCGGGTTCGGGCGCGACAGCACGCTCCAGCTCGCGCACCTCCTCCTCGGCGAGTTCCTCCAGCTCGCGCCGCCAGCGCCGTACGGCGAGGCCGATGCGGTGCTCGACGCTCTCGGGGGCGCTGTCGCGGGCGGCCAGCTCGGGCGCGTCGGCGGCGGGCTCGCGCCGCCAGGTCTCGTCGACGCGTTCGTCGGCGGCGGCGACGGCGCACAGCAGGAGCGCGCTGAGGCTCTCCACGAGCGTGTCGAGCAGCTCGCCCGGGGTGCAGTCGAGGGGGAAGGCGCGCCACCGCTTGAGTGCGTCCCCGGCGAGCACGGCCCCGGCCTGGAGCCGTCCCCGCACCCGCGAGTGCTCGCTGTCGTACGCGGTCTCCACGGCGGAGGTGAGACGGAGGGCGGCGGCGTACTGGGCTGCGGCGGCGCCGGCCAGTTCGGGCAGCCGGGTGTTGAGCGAGTCGAGGATCCCGTGCGCGGTGCGGGCCATGACGTGCTGGCGGGCGGCGGGGTCGAGCGTCTGGTGGACGAGCCAGGTGCGCAGGGCGGCCACGGCGGTGCCGGGCAGCAGTCCGCCGCCGAAGGCGGACTCGGGCAGCTCGGGCACGGTGAAGCGGGGTACGTCGCCGAGCCCGGCCTTGGTGAGGAGGGCGCCGTACTGCCGTGACACCTCGGAGACCACCTGGTGGGGCACCCGGTCCAGCACCGTGATCAGGCTGACGTCGTACTCCTTGGCGGTGCGCAGCATGTGCCAGGGGACGGCGTCGGCGTAGCGGGCGGCGGTGGTGACCATGATCCAGATGTCGGCGGCGTTGATCAGCTCGGCGGCGAGGACCCGGTTGTCGGAGACCAGGGAGTCGATGTCGGGCGCGTCGAGGAGGGCGAGGCCGGGCGGCAGGGTGTCGGCAGTCTCGACGCGCAGGACGCGCGCGGGGTCCTCGCCGGGCAGCAGCAGGTCGTCGGCGGGGTCCTGGTGGTGGGGCACCCAGACGCGGGTGAGGTCGGGCAGCACCCGCATCCCGCTGAACCAGTGGTGGTCCTCCGGATGGCAGACGAGCACCGGCGTCCGTGTCGTCGGCCGCAGCACCCCGGCCTCGCTGACGCGCCGACCCACGAGCGAGTTCACCAGCGTGGACTTCCCCGCTCCGGTGGATCCCCCGACGACGGCCAGCAGGGGCGCCCCGGGGTCTCTCAGCCGCGGCACCAGGTAGTCGTCCAGCTGGGCGAGCAGTTCGTCGCGGTTGGCACGCGCGCGGGCGGCCCCGGCGAGGGGCAGCGGGAAGCGTGCGGCGGCGACACGGTCGCGCAGGGCGGAAAGTGCGTCGAGCAGCTGAGGCCGTACGTCCAAGGTCACCACATGCGAAGAATGCCCAATTTCAGGGTGATTCTGAAGCATATGAGCATGTCTGCGCGCCGACAGGACACAAGCGGATGGAAGGGACGTCCGGGACGCGGACACAGCTGAGGCATAACGAGTGCACAACACCCGACGCTCCCGAGGCCAAAAGCAGTGCACGATTCGTACCTGCCTGCGATTATCAGGACCGCTTCACCGAACCTCCACATCGAGCCACGGAGGCGAGGCGACAGGGACACGGATGCGGGAGCCCTATCCTTGTCCCCGGCAGCGTCAAGGACAGGCCTCCGGAGGCCACCACGACGACTGGCCACCACACCGGCCCCCGTAGCTCAGTGGATAGAGCAGGCGCCTTCTAAGCGCTTGGCCGCAGGTTCGAGTCCTGCCGGGGGCGCCAACGCCTTCTGACCAGCGGAAACGCTGGTCATTTCCTTTTCCCCGCCGACGCGCGTCGCGGTGACGGCAAGCGCTTCGCGAGGTGATCGAATCGTTGCCGCGGCGTCCGCAACCTTCTGCCGGGCTCCCCTGTCCCCTCATCAGCCGCTGAGGATCAGCGGGTCACTGGGGAAAGGGAGGGGTACGTGAGAACGAGACGAGCGATGGGGAGCGCGTTGATGGCCGGTGGGGCCACGATCGCGTTCACGGCGGTCTCCGCCGTGCCGGCGGGGGCGGCCGAGGGAGGCGTCTCCTTCAGCAACGTCAAGGTGAACGGCGGGAAGCCGATCGTGATCGGGGTCAAGGAGGAGGTCGTGGTGCACGCGACCTACCGCATGACGACCACGCTCAGGCACGACCCGGGGGTGGTCGTTTTCCCCTACCGCGGCAGCCTCGAGTCGGGCGACCAGCTGTGGAACACGATCGAGAGCTCCGACTGCAAGGTGGTCAACCGGGCGAAGGGGATCTGCGACTACGAGGAGCGGCTCTACATCGACCCGCGCCACTACGACTTCGGCAACGAGGACGCGGGCGCCTGGAAGACCGCCGGCCGCGTCTGGCTCGCCGGCGGCAAGCACGACATCGACGACGTCAAGGTCCCGCTCCTGGTCAAGCGGGCCACCCGCGTCACGGTCAACGCCTCGCCGGAGCCGCTCCTCAAGGGCAGGACGCTCACCGTGACCGGGAAGGTCACCCGCGCCAACTGGGACACGCACACGTACCAGGGGTACGCGGGCCGCACCGTGAGCCTGCAGTTCAGGGCGGCGGGCGCCAAGGCGTACACCACGGTCAGGAAGGTGACGTCCGATAGGACCGGTGTGCTCCGGACCACACTGAAGGCCACCAGGTCCGGCACCTGGCGCTGGGTCTACTACGGCAACACCACTTCCGGCGCGAAGGCGTCGACCGGGGATTACGTGGTCGTCCGTTAGACCACGGCCCCTCACCTCGAGGGTCGAGCGACCGACCGCTCAGCCGAATGAAATGCGCTGGGCGGTCTGCTTCATGGGGGGCGCTCGCGCGCGGGTGCGCTCCCCCACGCGGGCCTTTTTGAGGGCGTGCGCGCGGGCGAACACCCTTACCGTGTTATGAGTTTGTCCGGGATCGCCCACAATTGGGTGGTTACGCCTGAATGGTGGGCTCACTGGTAAGGATGGAACGGTTCACCACCGTTTCGTTCCGCCTTTCCCGGAGCCGCTCATGCGCACTGCCGTCATCGCCGCCCAGGCCCCACCCCGCGCGGAGGAATCCCGGCCCGTTCCCTCAGCGCCCGAACCGGCGGAGGAACGCGACCTCGTGTTCAGCGGGTTCCGGTACACCTGTCGCATCGTCCGTCAGAGCGCGCCGCAGACGGCGCCGTTGCTGCTGCTCGGCGGCTCGTCACAGAACCGGTACTCCTGGCAGAGCCACGAGAAGTGGCTGGCGCCGCTGTGCACGCTGATCACGGTGGACCTTCCCGGCTACGGAAGTTCGGACTTCCTCCCCGCCGCCTACGACATCGACTTCCTCGGGGACGCGGTGCAGCACATGCTGACCGAGATCGGTGTGCCCGAGGTGAATCTGTTCGGCGGCTGTTTCGGCGAGGTCGTGGGGCTGCGTTTCGCGCAGCGTCACCCGGAGTCGGTCCGGCGCATCGTGTTCGCGGCGGCGGCGAACCGGCTGCCCGAGCTCTACAGCGAGGCGGTGCCGCGGCTGTCGCAGACCCTGGAGCGGGGCGACATCGAGGCAGCCGCGGACGGACTGGTGCGGCTGTTCATGTCGAACCCGGAGGCCGGGAAGGTGCGCCGGCACGCGGCCGTGGCGCGGTTGCTCCAGCGGCAGTTCGTGAACCAGACCCAGGACGACATCAGGAAGGCCGTCGAGCACAACACGCGGCTGGTGACGCACGGGTGCTACGAGCCGCTGCCGGTGCCCCGGGTGCCGACGCTGGTGTTCACCGGGGAGTACGACACCCTGTGCACGCCGGAGATGGGGCGGGAGCTGGCCGCCGCCATGCCGGGGGCGCTGTTCACCACGGTGAAGGAGGCGGACCACCTCGTCACGGTCGAGCGCCGGGAGGAGTCGGCGGACCTGATCGCCCGCTTCTGCACGGACCGTTCTGTCGACGACCTGCCGTACTGCACTCCGTTGGAAACCCCGTGCGCCACTTCCCCGGCCGGGCGGAACTGACGACGCCACAAGACACCACGAGGAGGGGCCGGGATCCGAGGTTCGGATCCCGGCCCCTCCTCGTGGCCGTGTGAGGGCTTCAGGACCTCTCGCCGGGAACGGCCAGGCTGGACACACACGACATCGAGCCGTTCGACCCGGTGCAGTTTTGCGTCGACTCGTTCACGATGCGGAGGTTGCCGTACTGGTCGCTGGTGACCCGGTATTCCTCCCGCGTGCAGCGCACGTTTCCCTTGCCGTCGTCGGAGCACATGGCGGTGTTCTCGACGCTCACGGCCTGCACGGCGCCGGCGCCGATCAAAG
>MUNG01000423.1 GCA_002154585.1 Streptomyces pseudogriseolus | reverse complement strand
GGCCGGTCCGCGGATCGTGCCGTGCACGTCGACCGGCCCTTCAAGGACGTCGGTTTCGACTCCCTCACCGCCGTCGAGCTCCGTAACGGACTGAACGACGAAACCGGCTTGCGACTGCCCCCGTCCCTGGTCTTCGACCACCCCACCCCACGTCACCTCGCCGATCACCTCCACGACGAACTCTTCGCGGGACTCGAACCGGGCACCGGACCGCTTCCCTCGGCCACCGAGCAGGACGAGGCCCGACTCCGCGACGCGCTGGCGGCCATCCCGTTCGCCACATGGCAGGAGAGCGGCCTGCTCACGGCCGTGCTCGCCCTGGCGGAGAACGACGACCGCACGACGGACGCACCACCTCGGGACGATGCCGGAGCGGATGCCGTCGCCGCCGTCGATGCAGACGACATCGGCGCCATGGACGTCGACGCCCTCGTCCAACTGGCGCTCGGCGACACCCCGTCCTGAGGCGCCGCGCCCCCAACGGTCCGCGTCACGCCTCCGAGTTCATCCGCCCGCGTCCACCTGCCCGCCTGCCCGCCTGCCCGTCCGCCTGTCTGCCCGTCCGCCCGAGTACGGACCACCCCACCAGTGGAGCTGAGCATGTCCACCTCCGAGGAGCGCGTCGTCGCCGCGCTGCGCGCGTCCCTGCTCGAGAACGAGCGCCTTCGCCGGCACAACGAGGAACTCCTCCGCACGGCGAACGAGCCGATAGCCGTCGTCGGCATGGCCTGCCGCTACCCGGGTGACGTGACCGGTCCGGACGACCTGTGGCGGCTGGTCGACGCCGGCATCGACGCCATGACCCCGTTCCCCGTCGACCGGGGCTGGGACACCGACGGCGACGCGACACCGGCCACCACGGGGCACGGCGGGTTCGTCACCACGGCGGCCGAGTTCGACGCCGGGTTCTTCGGCATCTCGCCGCGCGAGGCGCTGGCCATGGACCCCCAGCAGAGGCTCGTCCTGGAGACCTCCTGGGAGGCGCTCGAACGCGCGGGCCTCACCTCCGCCTCCGTGCGCGGAAGCCGGACCGGCGTGTTCATCGGTTGCAGCAACCAGAACTACGGCGCCGACACGGGCGGCGAACTGCCCGACGGCATCGAAGGACACCTGCTCACCGGCAACGCCGCGAGCGTGGTGTCGGGCCGGGTGTCCTACGTCCTGGGGCTGGAAGGTCCTGCGGTCACGGTGGACACCGCCTGCTCGTCCTCCCTGGTGGCGCTGCATCTCGCGGTGCAGTCCCTGAGGGCGGGGGAGTGCGACATGGCGCTGGCGGGCGGCGTGACGGTGATGTCCACCCCTGACGTCTTCGCCGAGTTCGACCGCCAGGGTGGTCTGGCGGGGGACGGCCGGTGCAAGGCGTTCGCGGAGGGCGCGGACGGTACCGGATGGGGTGAGGGTGTCGGGGTGCTCCTGGTGGAGCGGCTCTCGGACGCCCAGGCCAAGGGCCATCGGGTGCTGGCGGTGGTGCGCGGCTCGGCGGTGAACCAGGACGGCGCGTCCAACGGCCTGACGGCGCCCAACGGCCCGTCGCAGCAGCGGGTGATCCGCGCGGCCCTGGCGAGCGCGGGATTGTCGGCCTCCGATGTGGACGTGGTCGAGGCACACGGCACGGGCACGCGACTGGGCGACCCGATCGAGGCGCAGGCGCTGCTGGCCACCTACGGGCAGGGACGCCCGGAGGACCGCCCGCTGTGGCTGGGGTCGGTGAAGTCGAACCTGGGTCACACGCAGGCGGCTGCGGGTGTGGCCGGTGTGATCAAGATGGTGGAGGCGCTGCGGCACGGGGTTGTGCCGCAGACGTTGCACGTGGACGAGCCGTCGTCGCGGGTGGACTGGTCGGCGGGCGCCGTGCGCCTGCTGACCGAGCGTCAGGAATGGCCCGAAACCGGCCGTCCCCGACGTGCCGCCGTCTCTGCCTTCGGTGTCAGTGGCACCAACGCGCACGTCATCCTCGAACAGGCCCAGTCGGCTGAGGAAGCCGAGCTTCCGGCGGCCGGCGCGACGGGGGACGAGCCGATCGTCTGGGTCTTCTCCGGCCGCACCGAAGAGGCCCTGCGCGCCCAGGCCCGCTCCCTCCGCACCTTTGCCGGCCGGCACCCGGACGTACCGTCGGCTCTCATCGGGCGCGCGCTCGCGGAGACCCGGACGCATTTCGAGCACCGGGCTGTCGCGGTCGTGGAGAACACCACGCGCCTCGTGGACGCGCTGGCCGAACTCGGCTCCGGGTCGGCTGCGTTGCACGTGACGATCGGCCAGGAGCGAGGTGAGACTCGCCAGGCGTTCCTGTTCTCGGGGCAGGGTGCGCAGCGTGCGGGGATGGGGCGTGAGCTGTACGACGCGTTCCCGGTGTTCGCGGAGGCCTTTGACGCGGTGTGCGCACGCGTAGGTGCGGAGCTGAAGGACGTCGTCTTCGGCGAGGACGGTGAGCGTCTGGGGCGTACGGAGTGGGCGCAGCCGGCGCTGTTCGCGGTCGAGGTCGCGTTGTTCCGGCTGCTGGAATGCTGGGGCGTGCGCCCGGACTTCGTGGGCGGGCACTCGATCGGGGAGATCGCGGCCGCGCATGTGGCCGATGTGCTGTCGCTGGAGGACGCCTGCACGCTGGTGACCGCGCGCGGGCGGTTGATGCAGGCCCTGCCGGAGGGCGGGGTGATGGTCGCGGTGGAGGCGGCCGAGGACGAGGTCCTGCCGCTGCTGGAGGGCCGTACCGATGAGGTGTCGGTGGCGGCGGTCAACGGCCCGAAGGCCGTCGTCCTCGCCGGTACCGAGACCGCCGTGACCGAGATCGCCGAGGCTCTGGCCGCGCAGGGCAGCCGTACCTCCCGTCTCCGTGTCTCGCACGCGTTCCACTCGCCGTTGATGGAGCCGATGCTGGCGGAGTTCCGTCAGGTCGCGGAAGGCCTGACCTACGCCGCTCCGGCCATCCCGGTCGTCTCCAACGTGACCG
>MUNG01000422.1 GCA_002154585.1 Streptomyces pseudogriseolus | reverse complement strand
CCTCCTCCCCCACCCCCAACCGCCGAGCCCGCCCGGCGAAAACCTGCGCCGCCGCGGCAACCTCCCGCTCCGCCGCCGACCCCGCGGCAGCGACCACCGTTCCGTTGCGCCCCCGCGTCTCGATCACCCCGTCCGCCTCCAGCGCCCGGTACGCCTTGGCGACCGTGTTCGCCGCGAGGCCGAGCGTCTCGGCCAGCCCCCGCACGGTCGGCAGGCGGTACCCGACGGGCAGCTCCCCCGACCGCGCCTGCTCGGCGATCTGCGCCCGCACCTGCTCGTACGGCGGCGTTCCGTCCTCGATGTGGATCCGTACAGTCACGCCGCGATTGTCGCGCACCCGCGCCCCGGAGGCCGCACCCCCGGCCCCGGAGTCCCCGCGAAAATGGGAGGCACACCGGCCTCACCACCTCGTACCGTGCGCTCACATGACAGTGACCGTCCGCGATCTGCGCTCCGACGCGCCAGCCGACCTGGAGGGCTTCGCCCGTGTACGGCAGGCCGCGCTGCCGTTCATCCTGGTCACCCCGCAGGCCCTGGCGCACGATCTCACCCAGATGCACCCGGACGCCCGCTACCGCCCCCTCGTGGCGGTGGACGGCGACGGGGAGGTGATCGGCACCGCCCAGGTGCACCTGACGCACGAGAGCGCCGTGCCCGGCCAGGGCAACCTCAACGTCTACGTGCACCCCCGGCACACCCGCCGGGGCGCGGGCACGCTGCTGGTGCGCGCCGGCGAGGAGCATCTGGCCGCGCACGGGGCGACCCGGCTGCTGGCCTGGGTGCTGGACGAGCCCGGCAACCGCGCCTTCGCCGAGCTGCACGGCTACCGGGCGAGCCGTTCCGCGCACTTCCTCCGCCTGGACCTGGCGCACCGCGAGCTGCCCCCGCTCCAGGACCCGCCGCCCGGGGTGGAGCTGCGTCCGGGTTCGTCGTACGCCGACGACCCGCGCCCGCTGTTCGAGCTGGACGCGGAGACCACGGCGGACGAGCCGAGCGACGTGGACACGGAGTTCACCGACTACGAGGCATGGCTCAGGGAGACCTGGCAGCACCCGCTGTTCGACGCGGAGCTGACCACGGTGGCGGTGGTCGGCGGCCGGCCCGCCGCGTTCACCGCGGCCCGTACGGACGGCTCCACCCGGTACGCGACGGGCATGACCGGCACGGCCCGCGCCCACCGCGGCCGGGGGCTGGCGAAGCTGGTGAAGAACGACTCGCTGCACCGGGCCCGCGCGGCCGGGTACACGGAGGCCTTCACGGGCAACGACACCGGGAACGGACCGATGATCGCGATCAACACGTGGTTCGGCTACGAGCTGTGCGGAACGGAGGTGCGCCATGTCCGCGAGCTCGTCTGACGGACCGGCGGCGACGGTCGAGGTGGTGCTGGTCAAGGCGGGCCGCACGAAGATCAGCTATCCGGCGGAGCTGCTCGCCGACGACGGCGTCCGGATCAGCGTGCGCGCCCCGTGGGCGGGCGAGGGTGTGCGCGACTTCGGCTTCGTCCGTTTCGAGCCGGGGGACGTCTTCACGGAGCACTACTGGCGCGACCGCTGGTACTCCGTGAAGGAGGTGCGGGCCGCCGGGGGCACGCTCAAGGGCCACTACTGCGACATCACCCGCCCGGCCGAGCTGTCCGGGGGCCGCCTGGTCGTGGAGGACCTCGACCTGGACCTGTGGGTCTCCGCCGACGGCACGGACGTACGGCGGCTGGACGAGGACGAGTTCGCGCAGAGCGGCCTGTCCGGCCGGGACCCGGGCGCGGCGGCGGCCGCGGTGGCCGCCCTCGACGAGCTGGACGCCCTGGCCCGTGGGGCGGGTCTGGGCACCCTGCTCGGCTGAGACACGCCCCGCGGGCCCGTGCCCCGGGGTCAGTCCCAGGAGGGCACCACCGCGTACCGCTCGTCGTCGACCTCCCGTCCCCACAGCGCCGGGTCCCCGGACAGCGGCTCCACGCGCACCCGCGCGGTGAGCGGGGCGAGGAGGGCGGTGAGCCGGTCCGCCGGTATGCCGACCGGGCTCACCGTCCCCCACACGCCCTCGACCAGCACCAGCCGTCCGGCCGGCCGCAGCAGGTCGCGCCAGCGGCGCAGCACCCGGTCCGGCTCGGGCAGCGTCCACAGCACGTGCCGGACGAGGACGGCGTCGTACCGCTCGCCGTCGACCGGCGGGCGGGCCGCGTCGCCCTGGAGGAACACCGCGTGCCGCCCGGCGAGCTTCTGCCGGGCCAGCTCCACCATCGCCGGGGACCGGTCCACCCCGGTGACCCGGTGCCCCTGCTCGGCGGCAAGGAGGGAGAGGCTGCCGGTGCCGCAGCCGAGGTCGAGGACGTCTCCGGGGCGCCCGGGCAGCCAGTCGCGCAGGCGCGCGGCCCAGGCGGCGCGTACCCGGGGGTCACGCAGACCGTGGTCCGGCTCCTCGTCGAAGGTGGCCGCCCGCGCGTCCCAGTCGACACCGCTCGTGTCCGTCCCGTCACCGTGGTGTGTGGTCATGGGCTCAGGGTGACACCTGCCACTGACAGTCGATTCGTGACCGCCGCCACAGACAGCGCGGGACAGATGAGGAACTCTCCCCCGAAAGGTTCACCGCCGTGGAAGCGGGCGACCCGGTGGACCTCCGAGGAGGCAGCCATGCGCCGAGTCACCGTGCGGAAGCCCTCGAGGAGGACGGACACCCGCCGGGTCCGCGAGGAGGCCGACGAGCGTCCCGCGGAGCGCCCCGAGATCCGCAGGGACATCGCCCGCACCTGGTGGCCCGACGGCTGAACGTCCCGCCGCCCGGCTCAGTGCAGCCGCTTGCGGTAGTGGATCCGGTCGTACGGCCCGCTCACCCTGCGTTCGACGGCCTCGTAGCCGAGTTTCGGGTAGATCTTCCGGTTCTCCCACATCATGGCGTTCGTGTAGAGCCGGATCTCGGGCAGTCCGAGCGCCCGTGCCCGGTCCTCCGCGAACTCCAGCAGCAGCCGTCCCACCCCGGTGCCCTGGGCGTCGGGGCGGACGGCGACGACGTCCAGGTACAGGTGGTCCGCGCGGGGCTCCAGCACGACGAGGCCGGCCACCTCCGCGGACCCGGTTCCTTCGTCGTCCGGGGCCTCGGCGACGAACACCCGGCCCGCGGCCACGTTCGCCGCGTGGTCCGCCTCCATGGGCACCGGCACCACCCCGATGCGCGCGACGTAGGGCCCGAAGGCGGCGTCGATCACCGCCTTCACGGCGGGTACGTCGGCGGGGGCGGCCGGTCTGATCCGCGCGTGCGTCATGCCCGCACGGTACCTACCTGATCCCAGTCCGAACGCTCCCTTAAAGCGACCATAAGGATCTCCTCGCACCGCCCTCACCGGGCGATTTCCGGGTTCCGCGGGGCTACGTTCTGAGCCACCCCCACGGGATCCCTCCCCGGGGTCTCCGCATGAGATCCGCTGTTCGCCGAGGAGTTGCTGCCCCATGTCCGCACGCCGCAAGGCCGCTGTCGCCGCCGTCGGTCTCACCCCGCTCGCCCTCACCGGTCTGGCCGCCGCGCCGGCGGCCGCCCACGGTTCGATGGGCGACCCGGTCAGCCGGGTCTTCCAGTGCTTCGCCGAGGGCCCGGAGAGCCCCAAGTCGGAGGCGTGCAGGGCGGCCGTCGCGGCCGGCGGCACCCAGGCGCTGTACGACTGGAACGGCGTCCGCATCGGCGACGCGGGCGGACGCCACCAGGAGCTGATCCCGGACGGCAAGCTGTGCAGCGCCGGCAACGAGGCGTTCAAGGGCCTCGACCTGGCGCGCGCCGACTGGCCGGCGACGAGCGTGTCCAGCGGCGAGCACACCTTCAAGTACCGGGTGACGGCCCCGCACAAGGGCACTTTCACGGTGTACATCACCAAGCCCGGCTACGACCCGTCCCAGCCGCTGGCCTGGGACGACCTGGACCTGGCCAACCCGGTGGCGACGTCCACCGATCCGGCCGCGGTCGACGGCTTCTACACCTTCTCCGGCACCCTTCCGGAGCGCTCCGGCCAGCAGCTGCTGTACGCGGTCTGGCAGCGGTCGGACAGCCCGGAGGCCTTCTACTCCTGCTCGGACGTCACCTTCGGCGGCGCCCAGGCGGGTGGGGGCGCAGCCGGCGGTGAGCCGGCCGGCGGCGAGGCCCCCGCGGAGGCCGACACGCCGAAGGAGGCGCCCGCCCCGGAGGCGCCCGCCCCGGCGCCGGAGGCCTCCGCCCCGTCCGAGCGGCAGATCGAGGCCGGCGCCGAGAAGTCGACGGTCGAGAACCACGGCCACGGCGACGCCGACCCCGCCACCACGGCGGACCCGGTCGCGGCGGAGGCGGGTTCCGGCAACCAGCTCAAGGCGGCCGGCGGCGGGCAGAACCTGGCGGAGACCGGCGGGGACGAGAACACGTCGTACCTGATGATCGGCGGCGCGGCGGCGCTGGCGCTCGGCTCGGCCGCGCTGTTCGCCTCCGCGCGGCGGCGCACGGCGACCGGACGTCACGGCCGCTGAACCGGCGGCGGGTCCCTGTCCGGCGGCTCAGGCCGGACAGGGACCCGCTGTTTTCACGCCACGCGACACGTGTCAGCTGAACACGGAGGCGCAGGTGGTCCGCCGCGCGTGGTCCGGGTCGAGGGCGTTCGCCACCTCGTGGAAGGCGATCCGGTCGAACAGCCCGATGGCCAGGTGCTCGGACAGGTCGGCCGCGCAGAGGTCCTGGAGGACCACGTTGCGCACGTTCGGCCCGGTCAGGAAGGCGCTGCGGTACGGCGTGACGACCTCGTCGTACCGGGTGGCGATGACGGTGTAGCGGACGCCGGGGACGGTGTCGCCGCCCGCGTTGAGCTCGGCGAGGAAGGCGGAGCCGGCGATCTGGTCGGCGAGGGCGGGGGTGGCCTCGTCGATCAGGTCCTCGGCGCCGGGGAAGTACGGCAGCAGCGCGGTGAGGCCGCCGAGGGTGGTGCCGTGGTTGCTGGGGGCGATGCCGATCAGGGCGTTCACCTCGGCGGCGCCGCCGAGGAACTTGAGGTAGTGGCGGGGCATCATGCCGCCCTGGGAGTGGCCGACGATGTCGACCTTCGCGGCGCCGGTCGCGGCGCGCACCCGGTCGACGTAGGCGTCGAGCTGTTCGGCGGACTCCTCGACGGGCCCGAGGCCGTGGAAGAAGGGGACGCCGGGGAGCTGCCCGTAGTCGAGGGAGAAGACGCAGTAGCCGCGGCTCGTCAGATAGGGCGCGAGACCCAGCCAGTTGTCGACGGAGTTGCCGAAGGTGCCGTGCACCAGGACGACGGGACGGGGGTGGGCGGCGGAGGGCTTGCAGGTGAAGTCGTTCCAGCCGGAGCTGGGTGCGGCGGCGGCCTGCGCGTCCGACGCGGCGGGGGCGGTGACGGCGACCGCGGCCAGCAGCAGCGCGGCCAGCGGTCTGATCACCCGCTTCCAGGGCAGCATCGTGTGATCTCCTTGCGGCTCAAGGGGAAGGGTGGGGTCCTACGCCCTGTGATCCGGATCACGGGATGCTGTTCACTCATCAAGTTACGGGCGAGTAGTAAAAGGGGGAAGTTACGGGTCGGCAAAAACTGCCGCCATTCGCCTGCGGCCGCCCGCCCCTACCTGATAGCGCGTCACATCGCGCCGCCGTGGGTCAACTGCCCCCGGTCAGGCCGCCAGCGTCCCCGGCATCACCGCGTGCGGGCCGAACTTGGCCCGTACACGGTCCGCGACCTCCTCGATGCGGCGTACCTTCTCGTCCACCGGGTCGAAGGTGAGCTGGTGGGAGGCCTGTTCGGCGGAGTCGAGGCCTTCCGCGCGCAGGGCCACCGCGCGCACCCGGGCGCGTTGCAGGCCGAGCGCCTCGTACAGGCCGTACGCCGCCCGGGTGAGCGCGGGCGAGTGCGCGGTCGGTTCGGGGAGCGTGCGGGTGCGGGTGGTCGCCGACCGGTCGGCG
>MUNG01000421.1 GCA_002154585.1 Streptomyces pseudogriseolus | reverse complement strand
GCCTGAAGGCATTCCCGCCCCGGCGACGCGCGGCAGCCGCGCAGGCGCGGGGGCGGGAATGCCTTCAGGCACGACACCTGAGCGGCTGGGCGTCCCTCAGCCTCGGCCCACCGACCGGTTCGCGGAGTTGCTCGTCGCCGTGCTCAGTGGTCAGCGGCCCGTGCACGCGATGTTGCGGCACAGTGCCGGGCAGGCCTACGACGAACTGATCCGGCTCGCGGAGCGCGGGCCCCTGCGGACGCGGGGGGCGCGGCCCGTCGTGCGGGACATCGGGTGGTTCGTGCCGCGTGAGGGGGCCATCGAGGCGTTCGCGCGGATCGGCGCCGGGGACAGGCTCCGCGCGATGGCGTTCCGCCTGGAGCGCGGCCGGGACCTGCGCTGGCGCTGCACCGCCGTCGAGCTCGGCGGCCCGCGCTGAAGACCGCGCACAACGGCCGAGGGCCGGGCACCCGTCAGGTGCCCGGCCCTCGGCCGACGGTGCCGCCGGAAGGCGGCGACCTCACTTCTTGCGGCGACGCCCGCCCCGCGCCTGCTTGCGGCGCTCCGCGCGGGTCAGCCCGTCCGCGGACGAGCGCACCGGCTCGTCGTCGGTGGCCAGCTCGCCCTCGATGGTGCCGCCCTCGCCGTCCACCGTGGGAGCGGAGAAGTGGAGGTTCCGCCGCTGCGGGGCGTCCAGCCCCTTCGCGCGGATCTCCGGCCGCGCCTGCGCGGGCACCGCGTCCTGCTTCTCCAGGTCGGCGACCGGCTTGACGTCCTCGACCGGGACCTCCTCGACCTGCTGCTCGACCTGGACCTCCAGGTTGAACAGGTAGCCGACGGACTCCTCCTTGATGCCGTCCATCATCGCGGAGAACATGTCGAAGCCCTCGCGCTGGTACTCGACCAGCGGGTCCTTCTGGGCCATCGCGCGCAGGCCGATGCCCTCCTGGAGGTAGTCCATCTCGTACAGGTGCTCGCGCCACTTGCGGTCGAGCACCGACAGCACGACCCGCCGCTCCAGCTCACGCATGATCTCGGAGCCGAGCTGCGTCTCGCGCGCCTCGTACTGGGCGCGGATGTCGTCCTTGATGGACTCGGAGATGAACTCGGCGGTCAGACCGGCACGGTCGCCGGCCGCCTCCTCCAGCTCCTCGATGGTGACGCTCACCGGGTACAGCTGCTTGAACGCGCCCCACAGCCGGTCCAGGTCCCAGTCCTCGGGGAAGCCCTCGGCGGTCTCCGCCTGGACGTAGGCGTCGATGGTGTCGTCCATGAAGTGGTGGATCTGCTCCTGGAGGTCCTCGCCCTCCAGGACGCGGCGGCGCTCGCCGTAGATGACCTCGCGCTGCCGGTTGAGCACCTCGTCGTACTTCAGGACGTTCTTACGCGTCTCGAAGTTCTGCGTCTCCACCTGCGACTGCGCGGACGCGATCGCGCGGGTGACCATCTTGTTCTCGATCGGCACGTCGTCCGGCACGTTCGCCATGGACATCACGCGCTCGACCATCTGCGCCTTGAACAGCCGCATCAGGTCGTCGCCCAGCGACAGGTAGAAGCGGGACTCGCCCGGGTCGCCCTGACGTCCGGAACGGCCGCGCAGCTGGTTGTCGATGCGCCGCGACTCGTGCCGCTCGGTGCCCAGCACGTAGAGGCCGCCGAGCTTCTCGACCTCCTCCTTCTCGGCCTTCACGGCCTGCTCGGCGCGCGCCAGCGCGTCCGGCAGGGCCGCGGCCCACTCCTCGATGTGCTCCTCGGGGTCGAGGCCGCGCTGCCGCAGCTCCGCCTCCGCGAGGTCCTCGGGGTTGCCGCCGAGCTTGATGTCCGTACCACGGCCGGCCATGTTCGTCGCGACCGTGACCGCGCCGCGGCGGCCGGCCTGGGCGACGATCTGCGCCTCGCGGTCGTGCTGCTTGGCGTTCAGCACCTCGTGCTGGATGCCCCGCTTGCTGAGCTGCTGCGACAGGTACTCGGACTTCTCGACCGAGGTGGTGCCGACGAGGATCGGCTGGCCCTTGCGGTGCTTCTCCTCGATGTCGTCGACGACCGCCTCGAACTTGGCGACCTCGGTGCGGTAGATCAGGTCCGACTGGTCCTTGCGGACCATCGGCCGGTTGGTCGGGATGGGCACCACGCCGAGCTTGTAGATCTGGTGGAACTCGGCGGCCTCGGTCATCGCCGTACCGGTCATGCCGGACAGACCCGGCATCTCCTTGCCGTCGTGGTCGTGGCGCTTGTACAGGCGGAAGAAGTTCTGCAGCGTGATCGTGGCGAGGGTCTGGTTCTCGTCCTTGATCGGCACGCCCTCCTTGGCCTCGATGGCCTGGTGCATGCCCTCGTTGTAGCGGCGGCCGGCGAGGATACGGCCGGTGTGCTCGTCGACGATCATGACCTCGTCGTCGATGATGACGTAGTCCTTGTCGCGCTTGAAGAGCTCCTTCGCCTTGATGGCGTTGTTCAGGTAGCCCACCAGCGGCGTGTTCACCGACTCGTAGAGGTTGTCGATGCCGAGCCAGTCCTCGACCTTGGCGACACCGGACTCGTGGATGGCGACCGTGCGCTTCTTCTCGTCGACGTCGTAGTCGCCGGTCTCCTCGAGGCCCTTGAGCGGGTTGCCCGGCTCACCGCGCTTGAGGCGCTTCACCAGCTTGGCGAAGTCGCCGTACCACTTGGTGGCCTGGTCCGCCGGACCGGAGATGATCAGCGGCGTACGGGCCTCGTCGATGAGGATGGAGTCGACCTCGTCGACGATGGCGAAGTTGTGGCCGCGCTGCACCAGCTCGTCCTTCGACCACGCCATGTTGTCGCGCAGGTAGTCGAAGCCGAACTCGTTGTTCGTGCCGTAGGTGATGTCGCACCCGTACTGCTCGCGGCGCTGGGCCGGCGTCATGCTGGCGAGGATGCAGCCGACGCTCAGGCCCAGGAAGCGGTGGACGCGGCCCATCATCTCCGAGTCGCGCTCGGCCAGGTAGTCGTTGACCGTGATGATGTGGACGCCCTCGCCGGACAGGGCGTTCAGGTACGCCGGCAGGGTGCCGACGAGGGTCTTGCCCTCACCGGTCTTCATCTCCGCCACGTACCCCATGTGCAGGGCCGCGCCGCCCATGATCTGGACGTCGTAGTGGCGCTGGCCCAGGACGCGGCGGGCGGCCTCGCGGACCGTGGCGAAGGCCTCGGGCAGCAGGTCGTCCAGGCTCTCACCGTCGGCGTAGCGCTGCTTGTACTCATCGGTGAGGGCCCGCAGCTCGGCGTCGGAGAGGCCTTCGAAGTCCTCTTCGATGGAGTTGACCTGGTCCGCGATGCGGTGCAGCTTGCGCAGGATTTTGCCTTCGCCTGCACGCATGATCTTCGAGAGGACGGACACGGGGGTTGGTCTCCTTGCCGGTCGGGCCTGGGACGGTCGGTTTCCTTTTCACTGACTGAGCAACGGCCATCGTATGCGAGGACCCCGTCAGGCCGGGAGGCCTGCCGCGGCGGTGACCGTCCGCCGCAGCCGAACCGTGGCACGGCTGCTACCCGGACAACGTCCCGGAGGCCCGGATGGTGCCGCGCGCGTACCGTGAATCACACGCAGGGTGATCATCGGTTCATCCCCCGGCCGAAGGGATGGCGCCCGCCGACGCGACGTGCGCAGAATCGCCCGATGGAACCCGTCACGCTCACCACGGACCGTCTGCTGCTGCGCACCGTCGGCCCGCAGGACACCGACACGGTGTACCGGATCTGCCAGGACCCGGACATCCAGCGCTGGACCACGATCCCTTCGCCGTACCTCCCCGAGCACGCGCGGGGTTTCACGGAGCAGATCGCGCCGGACGGGTGGGCGAACGGCACGATGTTCACCTTCGGCGTCTTCCTGCCCGCCGGGGAGCTGACGGGCATGCTCAGCATCACCATGCGGTCGTTCGCGACGGGCGAGATCGGCTTCTGGGGCGCCAAGGAGCACCGCGGCAACGGCTACATCACCGAGGCCACCGTGGCCGCCTGCCGCTGGGCCTTCACGCGGATGTCCGTCGACCGCGTGGAGTGGCGCGCCGAGGTGGGCAACACGGCCTCCCGCGCGGTCGCCGAGCGGGCCGGCTTCACCGTCGAGGGCGTGCTGCGCTCCTCGCTCGTCAACAAGGGCGTGCTGCGGGACGGCTGGATCGGCTCCCTGCTCCCCTCCGACCTGGGCCTTGTCTCCACCACCCCGTACGTGCCCGCCCGGGACTGAGGCCCGCGCCCCCGCCGTTGTCAGTGGCGCCCTCTAGGGTGCGGACGTATGACGACCCTCCCGCGTCCGACCACGGAACTCTCGGCCGACGAGGCCCGCCGCATCGCCCTGCGGGCCCAGGGACTCCTCGGCGCCCCCGACCGGCGCGCCGGTGTGCGCGGTGTCCTGCGTCATCTCGGCGCGGTGCAGCTCGACACCATCTCCGTCCTCGCCCGCTCGCACGAGCTGATCCCGTACGCCCGTCTCGGCGCGGTGGGCCGCCAGACGGTGGATGAGGCGTACTGGAAGCAGGGCGACCGCCCCGCGCACACGTTCGAATACTGGTCGCACGCGGCGTGCATCCTCCCCGTCGAGGAGTGGCCGCACTTCGCCTTCCGCCGCCGCGCCTACCGCGCCCGCCCGCACTGGAACCACGAGCTGCCCGACGGTGTGTACGACCAGGTCGTGAAGCAGCTGCGCGTCGAAGGCCCGCTGACGGCCACCGAGTTGGGCGGCGCCAAGCGCACCGGCGAGTGGTGGGACTGGTCCGGCACCAAGGTCGCCGTGGAGCGCGCCCTGATGTACGGCGAGGTGGTGTGCGTGGAGCGGCGCGGCTGGAAGCGGGTCTACGACCTGGCCGAGCGGGCCGTGCCGGCCTCGCTGCTGGCGGAGGAGCCGACGGACGAGGAGTGCCTGCGCCGGCTGGTGGGGCTGGCCGGGCGCGCGCTGGGCGTGGGCACCCGCGCGGACATCGCGGACTACCACCGGCTGAGGGGCGAGCAGGTCGACGCGGTGATCGCCGACTCCGGGCTGGTGCCGGTGACGGTGGCGGGCTGGTCCAAGCCGGCCTGGGCGGATCCGGAGGCCCTCGCCTCCCCGCCGCGCGGCCGGCACCGCACGACGCTGCTGTCCCCGTTCGACTCCCTGGTCTGGGAGCGGGCGCGCACGGAGCGGATCTTCGGCTTCACCCACCGCCTGGAGGCGTACGTCCCCAAGCCCAAGCGGGTCTACGGCTACTTCGCGATGCCGGTGCTTGCGGGCGGGCGTCTGGTGGGCCGGGTGGACCCGGCGCGCGAGGGGCGCACGCTGGTCGCCAAGCAGGTCACGCTGGACGGGCGTACGGCGGTGCCGCAGGTGGCGCAGGCGCTGGTGGAGGCGGCGGGCTGGGTGGACTGCACGGACGTCAGGGTGGAGCGGGTGGACGCGCCCGAGCTGCGCGAGCCGCTCACGGCGGAGCTGGCCCGGCTGCTCGCCTGAGGGCCGCGAGGTCAGCGGATCTCGAGGATCTTCTCCCGCATCGCGTAGACCACGGCCTCCATCCGGGAGTGCAGCTGGAGCTTCTCCAGGATGTTGCGCACGTGGTTCTTCACGGTGTTCTCGGAGATGAACAACTCCTTGGCGATGTCCCGGTTGTTCATCCCCGTGGCGACGAGCTTGAGGACCTCCAGCTCGCGGTCCGTCAGCCGGGGCGCGGGGACGAGCCGGCGCTCGTCGGTGCGCTGGATCATCGACTTGAACTCGGTGAGCAGCTTGGACGCCATGGAGGGGCTGATCTGCGACTGCCCGTCGGCGACGGCACGGATGGCGGTGGCCACCTCGTCGGTGGAGATCTCCTTGAGGAGGTAGCCGGTGGCGCCCGCCTTGATGGCGTCGTAGAGGTCGGCCTCCTCGTCGCTGATCGTCAGCATGATGATCTTCGCGCTGGGGGCGACCTCCTTGATGGAGGTGCAGGCCTCGATGCCGCCCCGCTTGGGCATCCGCACGTCCATCAGGACGATGTCGGGCAGCAGGTCGGCCGCCTTCTCCACGGCCTCGGCGCCGTCTCCGGCCTCGCCGACGACCTGGATGTCCTCCTCGGCGGCCAGCACGATCTCCAGACCGCGGCGGAACAGCGCGTGGTCGTCCACCACAAGGACTCTGATCGGCTCCTTGCGCGGAGTGTCCGCGTCCGGGCCCATGCCGACGACGCCGTCGTCGGCATCCTCGTCCCGCATCGGTCCGAAGCTGTCCGCCATCGCGTTCCTCCCCCTGAAGGCTGTGGCCTGTGGTCCTGACCATCGCCAACCCAAGGCAACGGCCCACCTGTTGAGCCGCTGCCGCCATGATTCCATGCCGCACCGTCAGCGGGGTGCCGGCGCGGTCGCCGGGCGGTGGCACGCCGGTGCCCCTGGGGGCGCACACGCGCACCAGGGGCACCTGCTGTGCTGTCGCCCGGCGGGTCAGCCGCCGAGGGTTCCGCCCGCCTCGGGGGAGTGGTTCTCGGTGACCATCGTGTCGGTCCTGAGGTGGATCACGCCGTAGTCGTAGGCGTGGCGCCGGTAGACGACGCTGGGCTCCTTGGTCTCGGAGTCGACGAAGAGGTAGAAGTCGTGCCCGACCAGCTCCATCTCGTAGAGCGCCTGGTCGAGGGTCATGGGTGCGGCCACGTGGGTCTTCTCGCGGACCACCAGCGGCCCGTCGCCCTGGACCTCCAGGGAGCCGATCTTCTTGGTCGGGACCGCCTGCTCCTGCTCCTGGGCGGTGCTCGCGCCGGACCCGTTGAGGGTCGCCACGCCGGGCACGTGGTCGGGGACCTCCGCGGCGGGGATCCTGCGCGCGCCGCGCCGTGAGAATCGCTTGTCGTGCTGCTTGCGCAGCCGGGCGTCCAGCTTCTCCGCTGCCAGGTCGAGCGCCGCGTACGGGTCGCTCGCCGACGCCTCCGCCCGGATCACCGGCCCGCGGGAGCGGAGCGTGATCTCCACCCGGTCACAGCGGTCGGCCTGTCGGGGGTTGGGCTCCTTGGACACCTCGACGTCCAGGCTCATCACCTTGCCATCGAGCTTCTGGATCTTCTCCAGGTTCAGCTTCTCGGCCACGTGCTTCCGGAACCGCTCGGGCACCTCGGTCTTGCGGCCCTTGACGACGATGTCCACGCAGAACTCCGTTCCCGGATCACTCCGCTTCGCTGCGGATGTGTCTCCTTTTGCACCAGGCTCCGGTGTCGTCCGGAGCCTCGGACTCGGTGACGTCCACCTCCTCCCCCACGAGCGAGATCTCCAGTCCACCGGCACGGGTGATGTCGAAAAGCCCGCACCACCGCATTCCAACCAGAGGGGTGTGGCCTGCGGCTTTCCCTCACAACCGAACATATCTCGCACGGACGGATGGCGTCACCCTCTACCGCGACGTACCTCCATTCAGGGGAATTAACCCTCTTATTACCTGCAACGACGTAAGTTCTCAGTCAGTTTCGGTGTATTCCGAACGCATTCGGTGACGCCGCCACGACGGCCGCGCACACCACGCCCGGCGCCCCGCCGGCGAATTCCTCGTCCGCCTCCTTCGACGGCCGGCCGTACTGCCGGTCCGCTCCGCTCCTTGCCGGCGGCGGTGTCCGCCGTTGTCCTGACCCTTCCCCTGTCTCACCCAGGTACACGAACGCGGGCCGCGATTTGCTCGATGCCGGCCGGCCCCTTTCGACAGATTCCGTTTCCGGGCCGGACGGCCCTGGTGGCGGCCCGTGCGCGGCCCGTACCGCGCGCGCCGCCTCGGCGAGGGTCGCCCCGGTCGTCATGAGGTCGTCGACCAGCACGACCCGGCCCCGGCGCAGCAGCCGGACACAGCCCGGCGCCACCCCGAGGGCGCCCGCGACATTGGCCAGCCGCTGCCTCGAGCCGAGTCCCGACTGGTCGGCCACCGGCCGCCGTTGCCGCAGCGCGGCGAGTACTGCGGCGGGTACCCCTGTCCGCCGCAGCTCACCCGCCGCCGCGTACGCGATCCGCCGCGTCGGGTCGTGCCCGCGCGCCCGCACGGCCCGCCGGGCGGACGGCACGGGGACGAGCAGCACCGGGCCGCTCGACGCCGGGCCCGAGTCGTCACCGCACCCGGACCTCCCGCGCGCCGTCGGGGTCCGCAGTCCTGCCCGTACCGCGCCGGCCAGGGCCTCCCCCAGCGGCCGGGCGAGGGCCAGGGCGCCGCGCTCCTTGTGGGCGAGCAGTGCGGCGCGCACCTCGCCGTCGTAAGGGGCGGCCGCGTGCACGGGAGGCAGTCCCGGGGGCTCGGGCTCCGGCCGCACCCGGCACGGCGCCCGACCGCTCAGCGCCGCACGGCACCGGGCGCAGAGCACGGCGCGGGGCCTGCCGCACCCGCCGCACTCGGCCGGGAGCACCAGGTCGGTCAGGTCCCGCCACCAGCTCCGCATGGGCTCACTGTGCCAACGCCCCGGCCACCCGGCCACCCCTGTGGACAACCTTGTGAGCAGCCCCGGAACCGCTCGAACACCGGAGCGGAAAACGGCCGTGCGAGCGCGAGCGGGGGGGTCTCCCCTCACCCCGGATAGACCGGCGCCGTTCCCCCCGTCACCTTCTGCCACTGCGCCCCCGACGGCAGCCGGACGATGCCGTCCACCGAGTAGGCCACCAGCGGCGCGGTCTCGTCGCCGGCGGCGGTGAGCGCCTTCACGCCGGTCAGCGCGGCGGGCGGCGGCACGTCCGGGGTGGAGCCGTCGACCTCGACGTACTTCATCTGCTCCACGCCGCCGTGCTCGCGGCCG
Organism: Streptomyces pseudogriseolus; assembly: GCA_002154585.1. Lineage (GTDB taxonomy): Bacteria > Actinomycetota > Actinomycetes > Streptomycetales > Streptomycetaceae > Streptomyces > Streptomyces pseudogriseolus. The sequence goes on along the minus strand of MUNG01000421.1, from coordinate 5,195 downwards.
ACGACCACGAGCCTGCTGTCCCCGGCCCACGACATGGCGGTGACCTGCTCCAGTTCGGGCGTCGCCGACCGCAGCTCCACCACGGTGACCGTGGGCCGTTCGCCCGTCCCGGCCTCGTCCGGGCCGCTGCGCTCGATGCGCCCGATGAGCAGCGACCGCTGGTCGCCCTTCTCCACGACGAGGGCGATGCGCACCCCGTCGGCGGCCACCCGGACCGCCTGGATGCGGCCCTCGAGACCCGGCGTGCGCACCTGGATCGGGTGGCCGGCGCCCTGCTCCAGCAGGTAGAGGCCGGGGCGGGCGGGGTTGCGGTCGGCGACCCACAGCCCGCCCTGCGCGTCCCAGCTCGGCGGGGTCAGCCGGTCCTGCTCGGTCGCGCCCTGGCTGCGCAGCACCGGGTCGCCGAGAGTGGCGCCCTGCGCCAGCGCGGAGACGAACAGCGACTGGCCGTTCACCCCGACGCCGGCCGCCGTGCGCTCGTCCCGCGCGACCGCCACCGACCGCAGCCGCTGCTCGCCCTGTCCCAGCGCGCCGGGCACCGGTTCGGCGTCCCCGCCGGAGCTGCCGGAGGCGATCCGGACGAGCTTCTGCTCCTCGTCGAGGAAGTACAGGTAGTCCGGCTGGTTGAGCGCGCCCCGGGTGGCCACGGTCTCGGCGCCGTCCTGGGTGAGCGAGCACAACTGCCCGCCGTCGGCCCGCAGTTCGACCTCCTCCACCGCGGGGCTGAGGCCGCGCAGGGTGAACAGCAGCTGGGCGGCCATCTCCTCGCAGCGGCCGGTGCCGACGTCGGAGGCCCGGTCGTTGAGCGGCACGGTGAGTATCCCCCGGTCGTCCGGGGTGAGCGGGCCGGCGCTCTTGCGCAGCTGGGTGCCGGTCGGGAAGCTCGACCGGACGACGGGGTCGAGCCAGCTGGTCGGCCCGGAGATCAGCGAGCGCACCAGCCGCGTCGTGGGGTCGACGTGCCGGCGCACGTACACGGGGTCGGCGACCGCCATCGGCAGCGACGACCCGTTCACGTTCACGTTCGAGGCGAAGTAGTACTTGTTGAACGACGTGTAGTTGCGCTGGAAGTCCGACTTTCCCATGACGACGCCCTGCGGCACCGCGTCGATGCGCCACTGGCCGCTCTTGTCGTCCTTCACCAGCCGCACCAGCTCGCTGTAGTGGCCGGAGGAGGGCGCGTACGCCTGCTGCGCGTCCACCGTCGCGAACCTGGTGCCGGTCAGCGTGTACGTCAGGGCGGTGCTGTCCTCCCGGATCTCCCGGTCGGCCCGGGCGCCGGGCCCGTCGGAGAGCACGGTGGTGGACTGCTCCGGCCGCCAGTACTTCGACGCCTCCGGGGTCAGGTACTGCCGCGCGGTCTTGTAGTCGGCGTCGTCGCTGGTCAGCGCCTCCAGAAAGCCCTGGACGATCTGGGTGGGGGTGGCGTCCTCGCTCGGCGGCATGGCGTACACCCGCACCTGGGTGTCCTTGCGCGGTGTGGACTCCACCCCGCGCAGGTCGCCGCTGTCCGGCATCGAGGCGCACCCGCCCAGCAGCACCGCAGCGCAGGCGGCGTACGCCGTCGTCCTGGCCGGTGTCCCCCGCCCGCGCCTCACACGCTCACCGCCCACGCGTGGCCTCCCCGTCCTTCTCCGCACCGCGCGGTGCACCGTCCCCGTCCCCGTCCTCGCCGGCCGCCGGCCGGTCCGCGCGCGCGTCCGCGTCCCCGGAGGGGCTCACGTCCGTCCCGCCGTTCCCGCCGGGCGCCGCGCCCGACGCCATCCGTGTGCTGCCCGAGCGGGCCACCACGCGCGCGCCGTTGCCGGGCAGGGCGGTGGGGTCGGCCGTGGGCGCGGAGGCGGCGGGCCTGCGGCCCAGCGGGTCGCGGGCGGACTGCGCCGTCTCGTCGGCGCCCGGCTGCCGTACCGGCACCGTGGCGCGCTTCTCGCCGTCCCCGCCGCGGGGCAGCCCCGCGTCGTCGAGGCCGCGGTTGCGCCGCGAGTCCCGGGGCTCCAGCGGTATCGGGGACCCGCGCAGCGGCTCGTCCGCCGTCCTGGGCAGAGTCAGCCGGAACTGCGAGCCGCCGCCGGGCTCGCCCCACGCCTGGAGCCAGCCGCCGTGCAGCCGGGCGTCCTCCAGGGCGATGGACAGCCCCAGGCCCGTACCGCCGGTGGTGCGCGCGCGGGCCGGGTCGGCCCGCCAGAAGCGGCTGAACACACGCGTGGCCTCGCCGGGCTTGAGCCCGACGCCGTAGTCGCGCACCGCGACCGCCACGGCGCCGCCCGCCGCGGCCAGCTTGACGACGACGTCCCTGCCCTCGCCGTGCTCGACGGCGTTGACGACCAGGTTGCGCAGCACCCGCTCCACGCGCCTCGCATCGGCCTCGGCGACCACGGGCTGCTGGTCCCCGACGATCTTGATGGTGGTGCCCTTGCGCTCGGCGAGCGGCTCCGCGCCGCTGACCACGCGCCGCACCACCTCGCGCAGGTCGATCGGCTCCGCCTCCAGGGCGGCCGCGCCCGCGTCGAAGCGGCTGATCTCCAGCAGGTCGGCGAGCAGCGACTCGAACCGGTCGAGCTGGTCGGCGAGCAGTTCGGCGGAGCGCGCGGTCACCGGGTCGAAGTCCTCGCGCGCCTCGTGGATGACGTCCGCGGCCATCCGCACGGTGGTCAGCGGGGTGCGCAGCTCGTGCGACACGTCCGAGACGAACCGGCGCTGCATCCGGGACAGGTCCTCGAGCTGGCTGATCTTGAGCTGGAGGTTCTGCGCCATCTTGTTGAAGGCCTCGCCGAGGCGGGCGATGTCGTCCTCGCCGGTGACCTTCATGCGTTCCTGGAGGCGCCCCGCGGACAGCCGTTCGGCGATTCCGGCGGCCATCCGGACCGGCGTGACCACCTGCCGCACCACGAGCCAGGCGATGGCCCCGAGCAGGACGACCACGAACAGCCCGGCGGTCGCCAGGGTGCCCTTGACCAGGCTCAGCGACTTCTCCTCCTGGGTGAGCGGGAAGAGGTAGTACAGCTGGTACGGGTCGCCGTTGGGGTCGTTGACCTGCTTGCCGATGACGAGGGCCGGCTGGGACTCCTTGTCGGTGGCGTAGACGATGCGCGTGTAGCTCTGCGCGGCCGACGTGCTGGTGTCGATCCGCTCGCGCAGCGCCGCGGGGACGCTGGCGGTCGGGTTGACCTCGCCGGAGGCGCGCGGTCCGCGCCCGCTGCCGCTGTCGCCGCCGGAGGGCAGGGTCACCACGTCGAAGGCGCCCTGGCCGCCGCTGGACAGCGAGGCGACGAGGTCGCTCATCCACTGGATGACGCTCTGCGAGGGGCGTCCGTCGGGTGCGGTGCCCTCCTCGCCGGTGACGCTCACGGCCTGTTCGGCCTGCTGCTTGGCCACGGCGAAACCGCCCGTGGCCTGGCTCTGCGACGCGTTCACCTTGGCGTCCAGCAGGCCGTTGCGCACCTGCCCGATGACGACGAAGCCGAGCAGCAGGACGACGCCCAGCGACATCAGCAGCGTCGTGACGACGACCTTGAGCTGGATGTTGCGCCGCCACAGCCGCATGACGGGCAGCAGCGGGCGCCGCACCCAGCGCATGACGAGCCGGACGACCGGGCTGCCCTGGACGCCGCCCTGGAGCAGATCGCCGTCGAAGAGGTGGCGCCAGCGGGTGGCGGCCGCCCTCCGGCCGACAGGCCGCCCCGGACGGCCCCCGGACCGGCCGGGCGCCGAAGCGGCACTGTCACCGGACATGTCAGCTCGGTCCTGCCTTGTATCCGACGCCACGGACGGTCACCACGATCTCGGGCTTCTCCGGATCCTTCTCGACCTTGGAGCGCAGCCGCTGCACATGGACGTTGACCAGGCGGGTGTCAGCCGCGTGGCGGTAGCCCCACACCTGCTCGAGGAGCACCTCACGCGTGAACACCTGCCACGGCTTGCGGGCGAGGGCGACCAGCAGGTCGAACTCCAGCGGGGTGAGGGCGATGGACTGCCCGTCCCGCTTCACGGAGTGACCGGCCACGTCGATCACCAGGTCGCCGATGGCGAGCTGCTCCGGAGCCGGCTCCTCGGACCTGCGCAGCCGCGCCCGGATCCGGGCGACGAGCTCCTTCGGCTTGAACGGCTTGACGATGTAGTCGTCGGCCCCGGACTCCAGGCCCACCACCACGTCGACGGTGTCGCTCTTCGCCGTGAGCATCACGATCGGCACCCCGGACTCCGCCCTGATCAGGCGGCAGACCTCGATGCCGTCACGGCCGGGGAGCATCAGGTCCAGCAGGACCAGATCCGGCTTGGTCTCACGGAAGGCGGCCAGCGCCTTGTCGCCGTCGGCTACGAAAGACGGCTCAAAACCTTCACCGCGCAGCACGATGCCGAGCATCTCGGCCAGTGCGCTGTCGTCGTCGACGACAAGGACTCGTCCCTTCATAAACGACATCATCCCATTAGCTAATCGTTACCTGGCGTGACCTGGCACACAGGGCGGCCAGAGCCTCGGTGGTCACGGGCGAAACGACGCCCTCTTCGGTGACGACGGCCGTCACCAGCTCCGGCGGTGTCACGTCGAACGCCGGGTTGTACGCGGTCGTCCCCAACGGGGCCACCGGAATCCCGCCTCCCGCCTCCGCTCCGGCCACCGGCACCTGCGGCGCCGTGATCTCCGTCACCTCGTGGCCGGGACGCTGCTCCACCTCGATGGACGCCCCGTCCGGCGTCCGGGGGTCCACCGTCGTCACCGGGGCGACCACGATGAACGGCACATGGTGGTACCGCGCGAGCACCGCGAGCGGATAGCTCCCCACCTTGTTCGCCACCGAACCGTCGGCGGCGATGCGGTCCGCGCCGATCAGCACCGCGTCCACCTCGCCCGCCGCGAACAGCGATCCCGCCGCGTTGTCGGTGAGCAGGGTGTACGCCATGCCGCTGCGGGCCGCCTCGTACGCCGTCAGGCGAGCACCTTGCAGCAACGGACGCGTTTCGTCCACCCACAGGCGCCGCAGCCGCCCCGCCCGGTGCGCCGCCAGGGCCACCGCGAACGCCGTCCCCTCGCCGCCCGACACCAGCGAACCGGTGTTGCAGTGCGTGAGGATCCGGTGCCCGCCGCCCGGCAGCAGCTCGTCCAGCAGCGCCAGCCCGTGCCGCGCCATCGTGGCGCTGGCCTCGGCGTCCTCCCGGTGCAGCGTGCGCGCCGCGGCCAGCGCCACGATGGCGCG
>MUNG01000420.1 GCA_002154585.1 Streptomyces pseudogriseolus | reverse complement strand
TGTCGGCCGGGAGGGAGGGCTGCACGGCGTCGGGGGTGAACCATCGGGCTGGGGCAGGCTGGCGTCACTGCAGGGACAGGTGGATCAGGCGGCCGCCGCCCTCGTGTCCCGCGTCGGTCGCCAGGGCCACGTAGCGGGCGGTGATGTCCGTGCTGAGGTGCCGGTCGCGGCCACGGCCCGCGAGCTGACCGGCCGGGGTGTAGGTGAGGCCGTCACCGCTGAACTCGACGCGCAGTCCCGGTACATGGCCGTTCGTCCATTCCGTGCGGATGTCGCGGACACGGAGCCGGGCGCCGAGGTCGACGACCAGGCGGCCGTTCGGACCGGGCGTCCACGCCGTGGCCGGGTCGCCGTCGACGGCGGCGGACGGGTCCGACATGCCCGGCGGCAACGGGCTGGTCGGGAACACCGTGCACCCCAGTGCCAGATCTCGCAGAGGGTAGGCGGTGGCCCGCTTCACGGTGACCGTCGTGGTGCGGCCCGCTCTGACCGCCCCCACCTCACTGCGTCCTTGGGCGGTCACCTCCACGCGGCAGGCGGGTCCCGTGAGTTCGACGGTCGCGCCGTCGACCACGCGTGCCCGCAGACCCGCCGGCAGAGGACGGCTGTCGAGCGGGCGTACCGTCAGCCGTGGCGGCAGCAGCCGGGCTTCCGCCGCGGCGAGTTCGGCGTCGTAGGCGGTGCCGCCGTCGGTGAGGGTCTGGAGTCCCTCGAACAGCAGCCTCACAGGCCCGGCCTGCGGTACGTCGACGCGCGTCGTGACGGGCTCGTCCGACAGGTTGAACAGGCTGAGGTGATCGTCGGTGAGGGCGGCGCGGACGGCTTCGGCGTCCGCTCGTGGCTCGGGGGCCGCGGCCCGCTCGCGCAGGCTGCGGGGCGAGGCGCCGGGGAGTCCCTCGACCAGGAGGGGTGCGGCCGGGCCGTCGGCCAGGATGATCTCGTCCTGGTGGACCGTCAGGCCGGAGGCGGCCCCGCGTACCACCAGGCCCGCGCGGCCGTCGACGTCCAGCCATCCGCCCCGGCTGGTGGCGTCGGGTACCGGCCAGGAGGCGAGGTCCTCCCAGTGGAGGCCGTCCGCCGACCCCTGCACCGTGTAGGCGCGCCCCGCGGCGGCCTCCCAGCGCAGAGTGACCCGGTCCACCGCGTGCGGAGTTCCGAGGTCGACAGCCAGCCAGCTGTCCGCGCGGGGCCGGTCGCCCCGGGACACCGCCCACCGGGTGGCCGTGCTGCCGTCCACCGCCAGCGCCGGCTCCTTGCCGGTGTCGTAGGAGGAGGCGGTGGCCGTACCGGTCCGGGCCAGATCGGCGCCTTCCGCGCCGTCACGCGCTTCGAACGCGAAGAGCGAGTATCCGTACGCCGGGTCGGGTCGCACACCGAGCATGCGCAGATGCCGCACCTCGGTGCGCGCGAAGGTCACTTCGTCGACGCGCGCGGCCGGCGTGGCCGGCCGGGAGTCGGCCGAGGCCACGGTGGCGCTTCCCTCGGCGAAACGGTAGGTCCGCGTCCCGGTCAGGCCCGGCACGCCCGGCATCGTCAGATTGTGGATCTCCAGGTGCCCCTCCCCCGCGGCGACGCCCGACGTCGCGTACACGACGGCACCGGTGGGAAGCGTGGTGAATCCGGCGTACCCGGACCCCACCTGGAGCATCGTGGCGCTGCCGTCGAATCCGTCCCGGACCCCGCGGTAGGTCCGCACCCGGCGCTGCGTCACCTTGAGGGATGTCGTCGGCAGGAACATCGGCGTGGCCCCGCTGAGCTTGAAGAGCCAGTCGTCGTGGCCGGGTTGCCAGGCGAACTTCACGAAGCCGGGCTTGGTCACGGCACCCGCCCACGCCCCGGGTGTCTGGTGCGACACCAGGCCGGGTCCGGGGCCGAAGTCGGTGACCCCCGCGGCATGCTCGAACAGTTCCTCCGCGGAGAGGGGGCGGACCGTACGGCCCTGTTCGTTCGCCCACAGGTGCAGGAGGTAGCTGATGGCGACTTCCGCGCGGGCCTCCGGCTCGTACTTCGGTTCGCCCGAGAACTTCGCTATCCGGAATTCCGGCGGGTAACTCTGGTACGCCTCCAGTCGCTCCGCAAGGGCGACTTCCGCCCGGGCGGCAGCCCTGTTCCCCACCACCTGGGCGAGGAACGCGAGCGGGATGACGTCACGGCCGTAGAGGTGCTCCCGGTCGTTGACCATCGGCATCAGCGGCTCACCGGCGTCGCTCATCACGCCGAGGAGGGTGCTCCACAGCTGATCGGCGTTCGGCTGGTTGGTGAGCACCTGGGGCAGCGGCCGGCCCGCGGCGATGAAGTGGGCGGCGTTACGGCCCGATGTGCGCCACAGTTCCTCCTGGTAGTGAGGGCCGAACGAGCCGTGGTTCTCGACGATGAAGGTGTCGTACAGGTTGCGGGCGGTGTTGTCCGAGACGGGAGCCCCGTCCACGCGCGCCGGATTCGCCAGGTCCGCCTGGGGCATTCCGGCCTCGTTGCGCGACCACGCACCGAAGGACGCGGCCCAGTCACCGTGCCGTGGGTCGTCCACGGCCCAGGCCAGCCCCGGCACCAGGGACTGTGCGTAGACACCCATCTCTTCGAGCTTGGTGTCTCCTTCGTGGCCGCCGAGCAGGCCCCGAGGGGTCCAGCTGCCCGAGGACGGGTCGTTCCCGGTGCCCAGCGCGGTGCTGTAGGCGGCCTGTTCACGGGCGATGGTGTCGACACGGGAGCGCGTGGTCTCGTCGAGGTCGTCCCACAGCAGTCGTGCGGCGAGGACGAAGTACAGCTGGAACGTGGTGTCGAAGAACAGTCTCCGGCCCCACTGGGTGCCGCCCGTCAGTCTGTTGGACGCCGCGAAGTGCTTGATCGTCGCGATCGTCCGGGCCTTGAGGACCTGCTTCTCCGTCCCCGCCCGGGCCTCGTCGTAGCTGCCGCGGGTGAGCAGGACCGCGTGGCCGAGCACGACGGCGAAGCCGAAATCCTTGTCCGTGTAGTAGCCGCGGGCCGCGTCCCACTGGGTTTCCGTCCACCGCGTGTGGTTCAGCAGGACGCGGTGATAGATGTCCGCCACCGGGTCGGCTGCCGTGTCGTTCCGGTGTTGTCCGTGGGCTTGAGCCGTGCCGCTGCCAAGGGTGAGAGGCAGGGCGGCCAGCGCGCTCGTGGCGCCGAGGAGTTGGATGAAACGGCGACGGTCCACGGGGGATCTCGGCAGCACGTGCGGCACCTCTCGGTCGGACAACGTTGTCAGGCAGTGGCGTGAATTCTTCGGTCCGCCGGTCGATACGTCAATAGGTCACGTGCGCGGAAAGGGGAAACCGGGCGGACGGGGAACGGCACTCCGTTCCCCGTCCGCTCACACCGGTACGACGTAGGCAAATTGGTCGGTGTGCTGCGCCTCGGTGGTCGCCGGGGTGAGGCCACTGGGTACGGCCATTTTGGTGACCAGAGACATCATCGCCTCGGGCGCATTGTCCGCGCGGGTGCGGCCGTTGCGAGTGGCGAAGCCGAAGGACGCGGGGGTGCCGATCACGTAGGGCAGGACGTCGGGGAGGAGTTGTCCGGCGACGGTTCGTCCGTAGCCCGCCGGGTCGGCCGAGGTGCCGGTGGCCGCGACCACCTTGGCCACCCGGTCGGCGATCGTCCCTCCGAAGGCGGCGACGTCCTCGGAGGGGTGGCGGGTGTTGGCGGGGTCCGAGAAGTCCGTGTCGTCGGGCCAGAAGATCGGCCACATCATGGGATTGCCCGCGCGGTTGATCTGTCGCCAGCCGCCGGCGTCGGTCGCCAGCTTGGTCGCGCACCACACACCGGTTCGCGCGCCGGGCCGCAACTCGTCGCGGCCATGGGGGACTTCGAGGACGATCGCTTCCACCGTGGTCCCGGCGAAGGAGTTCCGTGCGTCCCGAGGATTCCAGGAGGTCAGGTGTACCGCGGTGCCTTTCCCCACGGCGCCGTTGACGACGGCGAGCAAGTCCAGGTCGACGTAGAAGGCTTCCTGGACGCGCTGCCCAGGCTCGGACTCCTGCGGCGGTGGCTGTTTCGCCGGTGCGGCCCTCCAGCACCAGGACGCCCTCGGCGGAGTCCTCGCGCGCGTCGCTGCCGGTGAGGGTGTGGAGACGCAGGGGCTGCCGGCCGGAGGCCTCGGGCACGCCGAAAGAGAAGCGATAGGTCACCGTCTCCTGGTCGGCACCGTCGAAGTGCACCTTGATCTCGTAGCGCGCCTCGTGGTGGAAGCCCGGTTCGGCGTGGGATCCGGTGATGTCGGAGTTGACGTCCATGACGAAGACCGTGCTGCCCTCGCCGGGGAAGACGTAGAGGTCGTCGATGAAAAGCTGGCCGTTCTGTGCAGCCTGGGGGTGTCGAGGTGGTGAGACATTGATGATCCCCTACACGTCATTGACTCGGTACGGTCACCGCCTTGGCCGGCCAGGGTTCGGGGAACCAGCCCGTACGCACGCCGGCCAAGGTGGTGCTCTGCTTCGACCAGGTGGTCCGGTCCCGCCGCTGCGGGCCTGTCGGCCTCTCCTGCGTGCGCTACTGCATCAGGTGGGTCATGGAACGGGCCCGCTCCCACATGCCGGGGATCTGCTCCATCGGGCGCTGCTGTTCGCCGTGCAGGGCGTTGAGCACGACCAGGCATCCGGTCAGGGCCGGCACCGCCCACTGGACGGCAGTCAGCTGCTGCCGTGCCTTGTCGAGGTCGATCGGGTGCTTCTCGGCCTGTTCGGCGTCGGCGGGGTCGGTGGAGGAGGCCAGCTCGACCTTCTTGCCCAGGACGCGGGCGTAGGCGGTGGCAGCCAGGGCCGCGGCGGTGACGACGGTCTTGGCCGCGGTGGAGGCGCCCACGCCCTGCTGGGTGGCTACGCGGTGGGCGTTGACAGCGAGCAGCCCGCCACCGCCGAACAGGTGGGCTCCGATCGCGGCGGCGTTGACCGGCGTCCATTTGGCCCAGCCCGAGGAGGAGATCCGGTCTCGGCTCGTCTCCGTGCTTCCTTCGTCCTGAGCCGCGCCGTTGAGGCCCACAGCTCCCATCAGCGAGCCCCCGAACCAGGCGGCCAGACCGACATCGTGCAGGCTGCGGATGACGGTGTTGCGGTCAGACATGGCAAAGCTCCCTCGGGATCGGCCGGAAGGGCTCCTCTACGTGTACGGCGGAGCCCCACCCACCGTCGCCGGACGGTGCAAGCGCCGCCATCACAGCAGGCCATCCGGGTGAACGCCGCACAGGTGCTGTTTCGGGTCCGACGTGGCAACGGCACGGGGAGCAGGAGCCGTCCCTACGGCATACGGACCGCCGCAGCGTCACGTCATATGAGCCGATCAACGGGATCGGCCGGAACACCCCGGTCTTCACAGGCGTGGCATCGGACGTGTCACACCCGCTCATTCAGCAGTTACCCAGGCACCAAAACCGAAGACCGGGATCCCGCGGCTCCGTCCGGCGGTTCCATGGAGCACGGATGCAGGCCCGAAAACGTCGGGTCGCGGAAGACAGGTGACGTACATGCGAGATGAGGCCGCCAAGCGGGCCGAGCTGGTCTTCTCCCTCTTCGACGCCAACGGCAACGGAGTCCTCGACTCCGGCGACTTCGACCTGATGACAGGCCGCGTTCTGGAAGCGGCGGCCGCTTCGGACGACGGCGCCAAGGACGCCATCACAGCCGCGTTCCGCCGCTACTGGACGACGCTGGCCGCGGAACTGGACGCCAACGGCGACGGTGTCATCTCCCTGGACGAGTTCCGTCCCTTCGTGCTGGACCCCAAGCGTTTCGGCCCCACGGTCGCCGAGTTCGCCGAGGCCCTCTCCGCACTCGGCGACCCCGACGGGGACGGATTGATCGAGCGCTCCCTGTTCGTGTCGCTGATGAGGGCGATCGGCTTCGAGGAGGCGAACATCCACGCCCTCTTCGACGCCTTCGGTCCGGACGCCGACGACCGCATCACCGTGGAGACGTGGGCCGTCGGCATCAAGGACTACTACGCGCCGGACAAGGCCGGGATCGCCGGCGACCGGCTGGTGACGGCCCACGCCGTCTGACCCGGCTCGCCTGGGGCCGTACCGCCGACCGGCAGGTGCGGCCCCTGGCCGGACGCCCGCGTCGTCGGACCCGGGCGTCAGGGGGCGAGCTTGCGCGCGAACACCCAGCGGTTCCCCTCCAGCGCGTCGTCAGGCTCGGGGAGAGGGCCGCGCCCGTGCCTCCTGGTGAACTCGAAGGGTGAGTGCATCGAGGTCGACCAGCCCCTGGCCGTCAGGGCGCCCGCGGAGTCGGGGCGTGGTCCCTTGTCGAAGAGGTCGAGCAGGTCGATGCCGATCAGCCGGCGCGTCGCCGTGTAGATCGGGCTGTCACGGTAGGCCAGGAGATCCTTCTCCAGCTTGGCCTCGAAGGCCAAGGCACTGCCCGCGGCGGTCAGCCGGTCCACCGTGTCGACGAGGTACGTCTCGGCGGGACCCGGCAGGTAGAAGAGGAGTCCCTCGGCCAGCCAGACGCTGGGTGCGGCGGTGTCGAAACCCACGGCGGTGAGCGCGCCGGCCCAGTCGTCACGCAGGTCGACCGGCACGGGGACGCGCTTCACCTCGGCAGCGGCCGACAGGCCCGTGAGTACCTGTTCCTTGAACGCCAGCACGCCCGCCCTGTCGATCTCGAAGACGACGCAGTCGGACGGCAGGTCCAGGCGGAAGGCGCGGGTGTCCAACCCCGCCCCCAGCAGGACCACTTGGCGGGCGCCCGCAGCGGTCGACCGGAGGACGAAGTCGTCGAGCACCCTCGTCCTCAGGCCGAAGTAGCGGGCGAACCTCCCCCACAGCGGGTTGTCGTCCCCGTCCACAACCTCCTCGATGCGCACCGGCCAGTGCGTGCAGGCGGGGGCCGCCCGCACGAAGTGCTCGGCGTAGGCGTCCTGGGCCAGGCTGTCGTGGCGGTGGGTCTCGACGGCCCGTGACGCGGCGACCAGGAGGGCGGTCAGGCCCACTCCCCCGTCCACGCCTTCCGCGTCCGTGTGCTGAGGTGTCGTGCCTGCCATGCTGCCTCCGTCGGCGGGAGTGGGAGCTGCGCGATGTCGTGGGCCGGGGTGGGTGGGTGTCCGGTGGGCGGGCCTCGGCCATCGGTCATCGGCCATCGGTCATCGGTCATCGGTCATCGGTCGTCGGTCATCGTGTCGTCCGGTC
>MUNG01000042.1 GCA_002154585.1 Streptomyces pseudogriseolus | reverse complement strand
CGCGCCGGTCGCCGCGTAGGCGAGGACCGCGCCGAGGGAGAAGACGTCCGCCGCGCCGGTGACGCCCTTGCCGAGGATCTGCTCGGGGGACATGTAGCCGGGTGAGCCGATCGAGACGCCGGTGGAGGTCAGGGACGCGGTGCCGTCCGTGGCACGGGCGATGCCGAAGTCGATCAGCAGGGGACCGTCGAGGGTGAGGAGCACGTTGGACGGCTTGACGTCCCGGTGCACCAGGCCCAGGCCGTGCACCGCCGTCAGGGCTTCGGCGAGCCCCGCGCCGAGCGTGCGGACGGTGTGCTCGGGCAGGGGGCCCCGTTCGGTGACGGCGGCCGTGAGGGAAGGGCCGGCCGCGTAGGCGGTGGCGACCCAGGGGACGCGGGCGTCGGGGTCGGCGTCCAGCACGGGGGCGGTCCAGGCGCCGCCGACCCGGCGGGCGGCGTCGACCTCGCGCCGGAACCGGGCGCGGAACTCCTCGTCGAGCGCGAAGTGGGGGTGCACGATCTTCACCGCGACCGTCCGGCCCCCGGCGCTGCGGCCCAGGTAGACCCGGCCCATGCCGCCCGAGCCGAGCCGTCCGAGCAGCCGGTAGGGCCCCACGACCGTGGGTTCGTCAGCATCGAGCGGCCGCATGGCGCCACCCCTCCCCCGTCACGCCCGTACGCCTTGGTGCCCAGCCAGCGTAGTGGCCGATCCGGGCGGGGGACCCGGATCGGCCGTGGGCGGGCGTCCGCCGCCTCAGGGGCGCAGCAGTTCCACCCTGACGTCCGCCGGGAACCCTGTCGTGGGCCCCACCCTGCGGGCGAACTCCGCGACCGCCGCCAGCTGCGGGGGGCCGAATCGGAAGTCGAGGGTGGTGAAGTACTGGGCCAGGGTCTTCTCGTCGAAGGCCTCCCAGCGGGCCGCCTGCTCGGCCACCTTGTCGACCTCGTCCAGGGAGAGGTTGCGGGAGGCGAGGAAGGCCTCGTGCACCTTGCGGGTGAGCGCGGGCTCGCGTTCCGCGTACTCCTTGCGGGCCGCCCAGACGGCGAAGACGAACGGCAGGCCCGTCCACTCCTTCCACAGCGCGCCCAGGTCGTGCACCTCGAGGCCGAAGCGCGGGCCGTCGACCATGTTGGCGCGCAGGGCCGCGTCGCCGATGAGGACGGCCGCCTCCGCCTCCTGCATCATCAGGCTCAGGTCGGGCGGGCAGGTGTAGTAGTCGGGCCGGACGCCGTACCGCTCGGCGAGGAGGAGCTGGGCCAGCCGTACGGAGGTGCGGGAGGTCGACCCGAGGGCGACCCGGGCCCCGTCGAGCCGGTCCAGCGGGACCTGCGAGACGATCACGCAGGACATCACCGGGCCGTCGCAGCCGACGGCGATGTCGGGGAAGGCGACGAGCTCGTCCGCGTGCTTGAGGTACTCGACCAGGGTGATGGGCCCGATGTCGAGGTCGCCCTGCACCAGCTGCTCGCTGAGCTTCTCGGGGGTGTCCTTCGTGAGCTCGAAGTCGAGGAGCGTGCCCGTTCTCGCGAGCCCCCAGTACAGGGGCAGGCAGTTCAGGAACTGGATGTGGCCGACGCGCGGCCGGGTGCGAGGATTGTCCACATCGTGAGGCTAGACCCAGCGCCGTGCGGCCCGGCGGTCGCCCCCGGCGGGGCGTTCGCGGGTGTGACGGACGAGGTGTTCAAACATTCGGGTGACGTGATCTTGACCTCTATTGCGATCCGGCGTCCGCGTGCTAGGCTCGTCGCAAGTTGCAGTTTGGTTTCCCTTGCAGTACAGAGCCTGCGGAGCATGTGACCGCGGGCTCTCGTCGTTCTCAGACGGATGCAGTTGTGCGGATTTTCTTCACACTTGCTGGTTCTGGAGCAGGGCAACCCTTTGAGCCCAAGGAGGGCTTATGGCTACCGGAACCGTGAAGTGGTTCAACGCCGAAAAGGGCTTCGGATTCATCGCCCAGGAGGGCGGCGGCCCCGACGTCTTCGTCCACTACTCCGCGATCAACGCGACCGGCTTCCGGTCCCTCGAGGAGAACCAGCAGGTCACCTTCGACGTCACGCAGGGCCCGAAGGGCCCGCAGGCGGAGAACGTCACCCCGGCCTGACCCTGATCCTCCGATCCGGGAACGACTAGCAGTACCCAAGGAGCCCCACGCCGCGAGGCGAACGGGGCTCCTGCCTTTTTCCCGGTTTCTCCGGAGGGCCGGCCCGTCCCGCCCCCGGAGAAATTCCGGTGAATTCCCACCGAACGGCTCCCCGGCCCCGTACGGAATCCCCCGGCAGCCGTACGGGAGGACCCCTCACACGTGCTGCATGATCAGCACGAATCTCGTGCCGGGCTCCAGCGCCTCATAACGGTGCGGCACATCCCCGCGATACGCCATGTAGTCTCCGACGCCCAGTTCCAGCTCCTCGCCCTCGGGACCCGCCGACACCCGCCCCGCGCTCACCACGACGTGCTCCACCGTCCCCGGCATGTGCGGGTCGGAGGCCCGCACCGTCCCCGGCTCCAGGTCCACCGCGTACAGGTCGCGCCGCGCGCCGGGGGGACTCGCCGACAGCAGGGTGGCGACATAGCTGGACCGGTCCGAGCGCACGGTCGGCCCCTCCCCCGCCCTGATCACCTGGACCCGGGGCGCCGGCGGCTCCACCAGCGCGCTGAACGGCACACCGAGCGCCACCGCCAGCGCCCACAGCGTCTCCATGCTCGGATTGCCGCCGGCGGCCTCCAGCTGGGACAGCGTGGACTTGGCGATCCCGGCGCGTTTGGCCAGCTCGGAGAGGGAGAGCCCGGCGCGGGTGCGTTCGCGGCGCAGGGCCGCGGCGATCCAGTCGAGGGGCAGGCGGGACGGCGCGCCGTCGGTCATGTCGTTCGCTCCAGACTTCCATTCGTTCGCCTTGACGAACACGTATCCGTCTGTCCATTGTAGAAAACATGCGTTCGGTACAGCGAACACCCTGGTCCCGGCCCGGCCGTCCCGACCCCGGTCTGCTCCGGGACGTGGCCCTGGTCTGCCTCGCGGGAGGCGTCGTCGGCGTGTCGTTCGGGGCGATCGCGGTCGCCGGGGGCCTGCCCGTATGGGTGCCGGTGGTGATGTCGCTGGTGGTGTACGCGGGCTCCGCCCAGTTCAGCGCGGTGGGCGTGCTGCTCGCGGGCGGCGGCCCGGTCGCGGCGGCGGCCACGGGGCTGCTGCTCAACACCCGCACGGCCGCGTTCAGTCTGGCGGTCGCCGAGCACATCGGACGGAGCCGGCTCGCCCGCCTGGTCGGCGCGCATCTGGTGACCGACGAGACCGTGGCGTTCACCCTCGCCCAGCGGGACCCGGCCCGGCGGCGTGCCGCCTTCTGGGTCTCGGGGGTAGGGCTGTTCGCCGTGTGGAACGCCTGCGTGGCGGCGGGCGCGCTGGCCGGCGGCGCGCTGGGCGACACCGCCCGCTACGGCCTGGACGCCGCCTTCCCCGCCGTCCTGGCCGCCCTGGTGCTGCCCGCCCTGCGCGAGGACGCCGGTGTCCGCCGGGCCGCCCTCGCCGGCGCCGCGCTCGCCCTGGCGCTCACCCCCGCCGTACCGGCGGGCGTGCCGGTGCTGGCCGCGCTCGCCGGTCTGGCGCTGCACGGACGGGCGCCCGGGGAGCGGAAGGAGCCCCAGTCGTGAGCGGGACGGCGGTGATGGTGCTCGCGCTGGCCGTGGGGACGTACGCCTTCCGGCTGGTGGGGCCGGTGCTGCACGGGCGGGTGGAGCTGCCGGACCGGGTGCGGGTGCTGCTGTCGGCCGGGGCCGTGGTGCTGCTGGTGGCGCTGATGGCGACGGGGGCGCTGACCGAGGGCGGGGAGTTCGCCGGGTGGGCGCGGCCCGCCGGGGTCGCCGTGGGCGGAGTGCTGGCGTGGCGCCGGGCGCCGTTCGTGGTGGTGGTGCTCGGCGCCGCGGCGGCGACGGCGGTGCTGCGGGCCGCCAGGGTGCCGTAGGGAGACTCGGCCTCCGGTCCGGCGTCCTGAGGCGTTGTCAGTGGCCGCCGCTAGCGTCCCTGCCATGACCACGAGCCGACCCGCGCACGCCGACCAGCCGGAGCACGTCCGTACGACCCGCGCTTTCCCGGAGCACGTCCGTACGACCCGCGTCTTCTACGACGCGATCGCCGAGGACTACGCCGCGATGTTCCGGGACTCCCTCGCCGCCATGCCGCTGGACCGGGCGGTGATGGCCGGGTTCGCCGAGCTGGTCGGAGCGGGCGCGCCGGTGGCGGACGTGGGGTGCGGTCCTGGCCGGGTGACCGGGTATCTCGCCTCGCTCGGTCTGGACGTCCACGGTGTCGACCTGTCCGCGTCGATGCTGGCGATCGCCCGCCGGGAGAACCCGGGGCTGCGGTTCGAGCAGGGCTCGATGCTCGCCCTGGACCTCCCCGACGGCTCCCTCGCCGGCCTCGTCTCCTGGTACTCCACGATCCACACGCCGCCGGAGGAGCTGCCCGCCGTGTACGCCGAGTTCCGGCGGGTGCTCGCGCCCGGGGGGCTGCTCCTGCTGGCCTTCCAGACGGGCGACGAGCCCCGGCGGCACGAGCACCCCTGGGGCCACCCGGTGACGCTGGACTTCCGGCGGATGCGGCCGGAGCGGATCACGGAGCTGCTGGAGGCGGCCGGTTTCACCCTGGTGCAGCGCACGGTCCGGGAGGCCGACACGCGGCAGGGCGAGACCACCCCGCAGTCGTTCCTCATGGCCCGCGCGCCGGGCGAGCGCCCCTCCTGACCCCGGGTCACCTCTCGTACAGCGCCTCCACGTCGTCCGCGAAGTCCCGCAGGATCGCCTCGCGGCGGAGCTTCATCGACGGCGTGAGATGGCCGGCCTCCTCCGTGAAGTCCTCCGGGAGCACGGCGAAACGCCGGATCGACTCGGGGCGGGACAGCATCTTGTTGGCCTCGTCGAGGGCGCGCTGGAGGATCGCCCGCAGCTCCTCGTCGTCGACGAGGAGCTTCGCGGGGACGGGGTGCTTGCCGTTCATCCGGCGCCAGTGGGTGATGCCGTCGGGGTCGAGGGTGATCAGGGCGGTCACGTAGGGGCGGTGGTCGCCGATGATCATCACCTGGGAGATCAGGGGGTGGGCGCGGAGCCAGTTCTCCAGCGGGGCCGGGGCGACGCTCTTGCCGCCCGCGGTGATGATCAGCTCCTTCTTGCGGCCGGTGATGGTCAGATAGCCCTCGTCGTCCAGTTCGCCGAGGTCGCCGGTGGCGAGCCAGCCGTCCCGGGTGGCGGGCACGACCCCGCCCGCCTGCGGGTCCCAGTAGCCGCGCAGCACGTGCTCGCCCGCGATCAGCACCTCGCCGTCCGCGGCGATACGGATCTTGGTGCCGGGCAGGGGCCAGCCGACGGTGCCCAGGCGGGGCTTCAGCGGGGGTGTCACGGTCGAGGCGCCGGTGGTCTCGGTGAGGCCGTAACCCTCGAAGATCTCGATGCCGACTCCGGCGTAGAAGGCGGCGAGGGGGCGGCCCAGCGGGGAGCCGCCGCAGATGGCGTAGCGGACCCTGCCGCCCATGGCGTTGCGGATTCTTCGGTACACGAGCGGGTCGTAGAAGGCGCGGGCCGTCTTCAGGGAGCGGGAGGGGCCGCTGCCGGCGCCGGTCTGCCGGGCCTCCAGGGCCTCGCCGTAGCGGCGGGCCACCGACGCCGCACGGTCGAAGGTGGACTGCCGGCCGCCCGCCTCGGCCTTGGCGCGGGCGGTGTTGAACACCTTCTCCAGCATGTACGGGATGGTGAGCAGGCAGGTGGGCCGGAAGCTCGCCAGGTCGGGCAGCAGGTCCTCGGCGGCCAGACTGGGCGCGTGCCCGAGGCGCACCCGGGCGCGCACGCAGGCGATGGCGACCATGCGGCCGAAGACATGGGACATCGGAAGGAAGAGCAGGACCGACGCCTCGTCGTTGGTGCGGTCCCGGAAGACGGGGTAGAGCAGCTCGACGGCGTTGTCCACCTCGGCGAAGAAGTTGCCGTGGGTGAGGGCGCAGCCCTTGGGCCGGCCGGTGGTGCCGGAGGTGTAGACGAGGGTGGCGAGGGTGTCGGGGCCGAGCATGCCCCGGCGCACCTCGATCTCGTGGTCGGGTATGTGGGCGCCGGCGTCCGCGAGGGCGTCGACGTGCCCCTTCTCCATGACCCACACGTGCCGCAGGTCGGGCAGGTGCGGCAGTTCCGGGCCGATGGCGGCGGCCTGGCCGGCCGTCTCGGTGATCAGGGCGACGGCGCCGGAGTCCTGGAGGATCCAGCGGGCCTGGTAGGCGGACGAGGTGGGATAGACGGGGACGGTGACCAGGCCGGCGGCCCAGGCGGCGAAGTCGAGGACGGTCCACTCGTAGACGGTGCGGGCCATGATCGCGACGCGGTCGCCGGGGGTGAGGCCCTCGGCGACGAGTCCCTTCGCGGCGGCGAGGACCTCGGCGGCGAATCGTTCCGCCGTGACGTCCCGCCAGGAGCCGTCCCCGCCCTTCCGGCTGAGGACGACGTCGCCGGGCGCCGCGTTCGCGTTCTCGAACGGCAGGTCGGCGAGCGAGCCGTGCCGCACCGGCTGCGCGAACGGCGGCACGGACGCCTCCCGGACGGCCCCGTCCAGCCGGCGGGTGGCCGGCGGGACGAGGACGGGCGCCCCGTGGACGTCGGCGTCGAGAGCGGTGGCGTGGTGCGGGGTGGTCACGAGCGGCTCCTGGGGCGTGCAGGCGAACTGCGGGGTGCCACGACGTACGTGCCTCGCACGCCGAGGCGTTCACCGGAGGCGTCCACGGCTCGGGACGCCACCGGTCGGTGCGGGGATCGTACGGCTCCGGCGTGAGGGGTTCGTGCCGGTTCGGAGGTGGAGCGGGATCAAGGGTGTGCAGTGTCGGGGGTTACGTGAGGGTCACTCAGGTATGACCCGTACAGGACCCGTTCGTGGCTCGGCTCGGTCCGTACAGGGCCTGTTCGAGCACGTCCGGGGCACCTCCGGGACCGTCCGGGGCACCTCCCGGGTCTCGTACGGGACCCGAACGACGCTCGGCCCGACGCTCGTACGGCACCCGTTCGAGCCTCGACTCGGGGCCTGTACGGAACCCGTTCGAGGCTCATCCCGGAACCCGCCCGGAATCCGCCCGGGACCCCCGGACCCGCACGGGGGCCGTGCGGGTCCCGGCCCCGCGCTGCTCAGGGCCGCTCCAGGACGGCCGTGACGCCCTGTCCGCCGGCCGCGCAGATCGAGATCAGCCCGCGGCCGGGGGCGTCCCGCTCGGCGAGCAGCTTGGCGAGGGTCGCCACGATGCGGGCGCCGGTGGCGGCGAAGGGGTGGCCGGTGGCGAGGGAGGACCCTGCCACGTTCAGCCGCGCCCGGTCGACGGGCGGCAGACCGCGCTTCTCCCAGGCGGCCAGGGTGGCCAGCACCTGGGAGGCGAACGCCTCGTGCACCTCGACCAGGTCGAAGTCGTCCAGGCCCAGCCCGGCCCGCTCCAGCATGCGCGGCACCGCGTACGCGGGCGCCATCAGCAGGCCGTCCTCGCCGTCGGCGACGTCGCCGTGCACGAAGTCGACGGCGGCGGTCTCGTAGGCGGTGAGGTAGGCCAGCGGTTCCAGGCCGCGCCGCTCGGCCCACTCCTCGCTCGCCAGCAGCACGACGGCGGCGCCGTCGGTGAGCGGGGTGGAGTTGCCCGCCGTCATGGTGGGTTCGGGTCCGTCGAGGCCGAACACCGGCTTGAGCGTCGCGAGTTTGGCGACCGTCGAGCCGGGGCGCAGGTTCTGGTCGCGGGCCAGGCCGCGGAAGGGCACCACCAGGTCCTGGAAGAAGCCCCGCTCGTAGGCGGCGGCGAGCTTCTGGTGGCTGGCGGCGGCGAGTTCGTCCTGGGCCTCGCGGGTGACGCCCCAGGCGCGGGCCGTGACGGCGGCGTGCTCGCCCATGGACAGCCCGGTGCGCGGCTCGGCGTTGCGCGGGATGTCGGGGACGAGGTGGCCGGGGCGCACCTTGGCGAGCGCCTTGAGGCGGGCGCCGAGGGTCTTGGCGCGGCGCGCCTCCAGCAGCACCTTGCGCAGGTCGTCGTTGACGCCGAGGGGCGCGTCGCTCGCGGTGTCGGAGCCGCCGGCGACCGCGGCGTCGGTCTGGCCGAGGGCGATCTTGTTGGCGGCGGCGACGACCGCCTGGAGTCCGGTGCCGCAGGCCTGCTGAATGTCGTAGGCGGGGGTGCGGGGGTCGAGGCGGGAGCCGAGGACGGTCTCGCGGGCGAGGTTGAAGTCGCGGCTGTGCTTGAGGACCGCACCGGCGACGAACTCGTCCACCGCGCCGGGCTGCTGGAGGTCGTACCGGTCGACGAGGCCGTCCAGGGCGGCGGTGAGCATCTCCTGGTTGGAGGCGGTGGCGTAGGGCCCGTCGGAGCGGGCGAACGGGACGCGGCTGCCGCCGATGACCGCGACGCGCCGCACGGTGGCCGGCTTCAGGGTGCTCATCTCGACCTGCTCCTCAACCGTGACATAGGATTACCTCCGGTAACCTTACTCCAGAGTAAGCAATGGGCGAGCCCTTCGCACGCATCCCTGGGAGTCCCCGATGGCCGACCGCTATCTGCGCTTCACCGGCACCGCGCCGGGCCGCTTCCTCACGCGCCGCCTGGGCCTGCCCCGGCCCGCCCCGCTGCGCCGCTGGTCACCGGAGCGGCCGGCGCTGGACGGCGGGCTGCTCCATCTCACCGCGGGCGCCTCCCGCCTCGCCCTCGCCCCCGTCCTGGCCCGCACCGGACTCCCCGCCGACGAGACCGCGGGGAGGCCCGCCGCCGTGGTCCTGGACGCCACCGGCGTACGCACCGTCGAGGACCTCGACGGGGTGCACGCCGCCCTGCACCCCGTCGTCCGGTCCGTCGCCGAGAGCGGCCGGATCGTCGTGCTCGGCGCCCCGCTCGACCCCGGCGACCACCACCAGGCCGCCGCCCAGCAGGCGCTGGAGGGCTTCACCCGCTCCCTCGGCAAGGAGACCGGCGGCGGCAGGACCGTCAACCTGGTCCGCCTCACCGACGCCCCCGCCGCCGAGTCCACCCTGCGCTTCCTGCTCTCCCCCAAGTCCGCCTACGTCAGCGGCCAGGTCATCGCCGTCGGCGACCAGGCGAGCCCCGCCCCCGAGGACGCCGACCGCCCCCTGACCGGCCGCACCGCCCTGGTCACCGGCGCCGCGCGCGGCATCGGCGAGGCCGTCGCCGCGACCCTGGCCCGCGACGGCGCCGACGTGGTCGTCCTCGACGTGCCGCAGGCCGAACAGGACGCCCGCCGGGTCGCCGAACGCATCGGTGGCAGCGTGCTGCTGCTCGACATGACCGCCGCCGACGCGCTCCCCGGCGGACTGGACGTACTCGTCCACAACGCGGGCATCACCCGCGACCGCCGCCTCGTCAACATGCCCAAGGACCGCTGGAGTCCGGTACTGGACGTGAACCTGGGCAGCGTGCTGCGCACCACCGACGCGCTCCTCGAGGCCGGGGCGCTGCGCCGCGACGGCCGGATCGTCGCCACCGC
>MUNG01000419.1 GCA_002154585.1 Streptomyces pseudogriseolus | reverse complement strand
CGAGCGGGGGGACCCCCATCGACCCCGGGGGCGTTGCCCCCGGACCCCCATCGGCCCTTCGGGCCTCGTCCTCGAACTCCCCCGGAGGGGGTACCCCCAGACGGGCTGGTTGTTGCACTCGCCGGTGGGGCTGCGTTCACGTTTTCCTATGCCGAGCATGGTGAGTTGCTCACCGCCGCCGGGGCCGAGGTCGTCACCTTTGATCCGTTGCGGGACGAGGAGTTGCCCGAGGGGACTGCCGGGCTGGTCATCGGTGGGGGGTTTCCCGAGGTGTATGCCTCCGAGCTGTCCGCCAACGAGTCGCTGCGCAAGGCCGTTGCCGAACTCGCCCTCAGCGGGGCTCCCGTCGCGGCCGAGTGTGCCGGGCTGCTGTATCTGTGCCGGGAGTTGGACGGGATGCCGATGTGCGGGGTGCTGGACGCCTCCGCGCGGATGTCGGAGCGGCTGACGCTCGGGTACCGGGATGCCGTGGCCGTCGGTGACAGCGTGCTGGCGCCGGCCGGGACGCGGATGCGGGGGCACGAGTTCCACCGGACCGTTGTCGAGCCGGGGGCCGGGGGCTCGCCCGCGTGGGGGCTGCGTACGCCCGAGCGGCGGGTCGAGGGGTTCGTCGAAGGCGGCGTGCACGCCAGTTATCTGCACACGCACTGGGCGTCGGCGCCCGGTGTCGCCCGTCGGTTCGTGGAGAGGTGCCGGACGTCATGAGCAGCAGGCTGATCGGGGTGGGCGTGGGGCCCGGGGACCCGGAGCTGGTGACCGTCAAGGGGGTCAACGCGCTGCGGGCCGCCGATGTCGTCGTCGTCCCCGTGATGGACACGGGTGAGCGGGGCCGGGCCGAGGCGACCGTGCTGCACTACGTGCCCGCCGAGAAGGTGGTCCGGGTGGTGTTCGCGCTGAACGAGCGGACCGACCGGGCGCGGCGGGAGGCGGCCTGGGACGCGGCCGGCGAGCGGGTCGCCGGGATGCTGCGGGAGGGCGGCACCGTGGCGTTCGCGACCATCGGCGATCCCAACGTCTATTCGACGTTCACGTATCTCGCGCTGACCGTCGGTGAACTCGTGCCGGGCGTGGTCGTGGAGACGGTGCCGGGGATCACCGCCATGCAGGATCTCGCGGCCAGGTCGGGAGCCGTGCTGACGGAGGGGACCGAGCCGTTGACGCTGGTGCCGGTCACCGCCGGGGCGGCCGTGCTCAAGGAGGCCCTCGCCGGGCCGGGCACGGTCGTGGCGTACAAGTTCGGGCGGCAGGCCGGCGAGGTCGCCGACGCGCTGCGGGAGACCGGGCGGCTCGACGACGCGGTGTGGGGGTCCGCGCTGGGGCTGCCGGAGGAGTCGGTGCGGCCCGCGGCGGAGATGGACGGGGAGCCGTTGCCGTATTTGTCGACGCTGATCGCGCCGCCCCGGCGCGGAGGCGGGCGGGGCGGGAAGCTGTGAGGCGGACCGGCGGGCGGTCAGTGGGCGGCGCCCACGACCAGCCAGATGAACAGCACCCCGGCGGCCGTGCACACCAGGGTGGAGCGGGCCGGGTGGGCGTGGTGGGCCTCGGGCAGGATCTCGGCCGCCGCGAGGTACAGCAGCGCGCCGCCGAACAGGCCGAGGTAGCCGCCGAGCAGCGGCTCGGGGATCGTGAAGAACAGGGTGGAGGCGGCGCCGGCGACCGGCGCCACGGCGTCCGCCCACAGCATCGCGAGCGCGCGGCGGCGGGCGTTGCCGTAGGCGTGGGCGAGCGTGTACGTGTTGAAGCCGTCCGCGAAGTCGTGGGCGGTGACGGCGACCGCGACGGCGGCGCCCATGCCACCGCCGACCTGGAAGGCGGCGCCGATCGCCACGCCGTCCATCGCGCTGTGGCCGACCATCGCCGCGGCGGCCGTGAGGCCCACCTCGGGGGTGCGGCCGTGGTTCTCGGCCGCCCCGTGCGCGGCCTGCCGGTGGGCGAGCAGGCGTTCCACCAGGTGGGCCAGCAGGAAGCCGGCGACGAAGAGGAGCAGCGCCGCCGGTACGCCGTGCACCTCGGTGCCGGCGGCCTCCAGGGACTCCGGGAGGAGTTCCAGGCCGACGACGCCGAGCATCAGTCCGCCGGCCAGGCCCAGCACGAGGTGACGGCGGTCGGTCACACGGTGTGCCGACCAGCCGCCGGCCAGCGTCATCAGGAACGCGCCCAGCGCGACGAGGACCGCCATGTGCTCTTCGTATCCGATCGGCGGGCGCTCGCGCACGCGTGACAGCCGCTCGGCCCCCTTCGACTTCCGAACCGCACACAGGGAAGGACCTGTTTCCATGACCGACGCCCCCACCGGCAAGGTGACCTTCGTCGGGGCCGGTCCCGGCGCCGCCGATCTGCTGACGTTCCGCGGCGCGCGGGCCATCGCCGAGGCGAACGTGGTGATCTGGGCCGCCAGCCTGGTCCAGGCGGAGATCCTGGAGCACGCGCGCGAGGACGCGGAGATCCTCGACTCGGCGGCGATGTCGCTGGAGGACGTGGTGGCCGTCTACGCGCGGGCCCGTGACGAGGGGCTGAGGGTCGCGCGGATCCACTCGGGTGACCCGGCGCTGTGGGGCGGCACCCAGGAACAGGTCGACCGGTGCGCGGAGCTGGGCATCGCCACGGAGATCGTGCCGGGTGTGTCGTCGTTCTCGGCGGTGGCGGCGCTCGCGGGGCGGGAGCTGACGATCCCGGAGGTGGCGCAGTCGGTGATCCTGACCCGGCTGGGCGGCGGCAAGACGCCGATGCCGCCGGGCGAGGAGGTCCGGGAGTTCGCGCGGCACGGCACCACGATGGCGGTGTTCCTGTCGGCTGCGCGCAGCGGGCAGCTGGTGCGGGAGCTGCTGGAGGGCGGCTATCCGACGTCGACGCCGGTCGTGGTGGCGTACCAGGCGACGTGGCCGGAGGAACTGGTGGTGCGGTGCACGATCGGCACGCTGGAGGAGACCGTCAAGGAGCACAAGCTGTGGAAGCACACGCTGTTCCTGGTCGGTCCGGCGCTCGACGCGCACGGCACCCGCTCGCACCTGTACCACCCGGGGCACTTCCACGGCTTCCGCAAGGCCGACCCGCGGGCGCGCAGGGAGCTGCGGGAGCGGGGGGCGAGCACATGATCACCGTGGTGGGGACGGGCACGGGCGGGCCGGCCGGCGTCCCGGAGCTCGACAAGGCCGCGCTCGTCGTCGGCGGGCGGCGCCATCTGGACGCCGTGGAGGTGCCGGAGGGGGCCGAGCGGGTGGTGCTGGGGCCGCTGGCGCCCGCCCTCGACACGGTCGCCGCGTATGTGGCCGAGGAGCGGCCGGTCGTGGTGCTGGCGTCGGGCGATCCCGGGTTCTTCGGGATCGTGCGGGCGCTGGCCGAACGGTTCGGTCCCGGGCTGTTGGACGTGCGGCCGGGGGTGTCGTCCGTCGCCGCCGCGTTCGCGCGGGCCGGGCTGCCGTGGGACGACGCGGTGGTGGTGAGCGCGCACGGGCGGGATCCGCGTACGGCCGTGAACGTGTGCCGG
Organism: Streptomyces pseudogriseolus; assembly: GCA_002154585.1. Taxonomy (GTDB): domain Bacteria; phylum Actinomycetota; class Actinomycetes; order Streptomycetales; family Streptomycetaceae; genus Streptomyces; species Streptomyces pseudogriseolus. The sequence continues at coordinate 5,478 of MUNG01000419.1, read as the reverse complement.
GCGCATCCGAAGGTCGCCGTGCTGACCGGGCCGGGCGCGGGCCCGGCCGAGCTGGGGGCGGCGCTGCGCGGTGAGCGGCGGGTGCTGGTCGTCGCGTCCGCGCTGGGGTCGGCCGGGGAGTCGGTGGAGCGGGTGACGCCCGAGGAGGCGGCCGGCCGGGACTGGGGTCCTGCGGTGAGCGTGGTGCTGTGCCTGGACGAGGCGCGGGCGCTGGGGCCGGTGCGTACGGTCGCGGGGCCACAGGGACTTCGAAGCCTGCCGGGGCGTCCGGCCGGCTGGGCACTGCCGGAGGCGGAGTTCACGCACCGGGACTCGATGATCACCAAGTTCGAGGTGCGGGCGCTGGCGCTGGCCCGGCTGGGGCCGCGCCCCGGCGACCTGGTGTGGGACGTCGGCGCGGGGTCGGGCTCGGTCGCCGTGGAGTGCGCGCGGCTCGGCGCGGCCGTCGTCGCCGTGGAGCGTGACGCGGACGGTGTGGAGCGGGTGCGCGCCAACGCGGACGCGCACGGGGTCGGCGTGCGGGTGGTGCACGGCGAGGCGCCGGGCGCGCTGGACGCGCTGGGCGACGACCCGGACGCCGTGTTCGTCGGCGGCGGGGGCCGGGAGCTGCCGGCGGTCGTCGCCGCGTGCGCGCGGCGGGCGCGGCGGACGGTCGTCGTCGCGATGGCCGCGCTCGACCGGGTGCCGGCCGCGCGGGCGGCGCTGACCGACGCGGGTCTGGCCTGCGACGGCGTGCTGGTGCAGTCGTCGCGGCTGGCGCCGCTGCCGGGGGACGTGACCCGGCTGGCGGCCACCAATCCGGTTTTCCTGCTGTGGGGCGTCCGGCCCCCGGCGCACAGTGAAGGAGTCTGCGAGTGATCGGCCTCATCTCCGCCACGGCGGCGGGAGCGGCGGCGCGGGACCGGCTGGCCGCCGCCTGGCCGGACCGCACGCGCGTGTACGACGGTCCGGTGGCGGACGCGGTACGGACCGCGTTCGCCGAGTGCGACCGGCTGGTGTGTTTCCTCGCCACCGGGGCCGTGGTACGGCTGGTGGCGCCGCTGCTGCACGGCAAGACGGACGACCCGGGCGTGGTGTGCGTGGACGAGGCCGGGCGGTTCGCGGTGTCGCTGCTCGGCGGGCACGGCGGCGGCGCGAACGAGCTGGCCCGCGAGGTCGGCGAGGTGCTGGGCGCGGAGCCGGTGGTGACCACCGCGACGGACGCGGTGGGGCTGCCCGGGCTCGACACGCTGGGCCTGCCGGTGGAGGGCGATGTGGCGGCCGTGTCGCGGGCGCTGCTGGACGGGGAGGCGGTGGCGCTGCGCGCCGAGGTGACGTGGCCGCTGCCGCCGCTGCCGGTCGCCGCCGAGGGCGCGTACACGGTGCGCGTGACGGACCGGCTGGTCGAACCGGGCGACGGGGAGGCGGTGTTGCGGCCGCCGACGCTCGTCGTCGGGGTCGGCGCGTCGAAGGGCGCCCCCGTCGAGGAGGTGCTCGGGCTGGTCGGGGACGCGCTGCGGGAGGCGGGGCTGTCGGCGGCGTCCGTGGCCGAACTGGCCACCGTCGACGCCAAGGCCGGGGAGCCGGGGCTCGTGGAGGCCGCCCGGCGGCTCGGGGTGCCGCTGGTGACGCACCCGGCCGGGGAGCTGGCGCGGGTGGAGGTGCCGAACCCGTCGGACGCGCCGCTCGCCGCCGTGGGCACCCCGTCCGTCGCGGAGGCCGCCGCGCTCGTCGGCGGGGGCGAACTCCTCGTGCCCAAGCGGAAGTCGGCCGGCTACCCCGCCATGGCGACCTGTGCGGTCGTACGGCGTCCGGGGCGGGGGCGGCTCGCGGTGGTCGGGCTCGGGCCCGGCGCGCGGGACCTGCTCACCCCGCGGGCGCGGGACGAACTGCGGCGCGCGTCCGTGCTGGTGGGCCTCGACCAGTACGTCGACCAGATCCGCGACCTGCTGCGGCCCGGCACGCGCGTGCTGGAGTCGGGGCTCGGCGCGGAGGAGGAACGGGCGCGCACGGCCGTCGAGGAGGCCCGGCGCGGGCAGGCGGTCGCGCTGATCGGCAGCGGCGACGCCGGGGTGTACGCGATGGCGTCGCCGGCGCTCGCGGAGGCGTCCGACGACATCGACGTGGTGGGCGTGCCCGGGGTGACGGCGGCGCTCGCGGCGGGCGCGCTGCTCGGCGCGCCGCTGGGCCACGACCACGTGTCGATCAGCCTGTCCGACCTGCACACGCCGTGGGAGGTCATCGAGCGGCGGGTGCGGGCGGCGGCCGAGGCGGACCTGGTGGTGACGTTCTACAACCCGCGCAGCCGGGGCCGGGACTGGCAGCTGCCGAAGGCGCTCGCCGTGCTCGCCGGACACCGGGCGCCCGCCACACCCGTGGGTGTCGTACGGAACGCGTCCCGCGCGGACGAGTCGGTGCGGCTGACCACGCTGGCCGCGCTGGACCCGGCGACGGTCGACATGATGACGGTCGTGACCGTGGGCAACACGGCGACCCGGGACATCGCGGGGCGCATGGTCACCCCGCGCGGCTACCGCTGGCAGGAGGAAACCCGGTGAACCGCGTGATCCACCCCATCGAGCAGGAGTCCTTCCGGCGGCTGCGCGCCCGCCTCGACACCTCCGGCTTCCCGCCGCTGACCCGCGCGGTCGTGGAGCGGGTCATCCACTCCGCGGCCGACCTGGAGTACGCCACCGACCTCGTCATGGACGAGGACGACCTGGTGCGGGCGCACGCCGCGCTGCACGCGGGCGCGCCCGTCGTCGCGGACGTGGAGATGGTCGCGGCCGGCATCACCCGCCGCGAGACCGTGTGCCGGCTGCGCGAGGCGCGGTCCGGGCCGGGACTCACCCGGTCCGCGCACGCCGTGCGGCTGGCCTACGAGGAGGTCGGGCCCGGCGCCCTGTGGGTGATCGGCTGCGCGCCCACCGCGCTGGAGGAGCTGCTGACCCTGGACGCCTCCCCCGCGCTCGTCATCGGCCTGCCTGTCGGGTTCGTCGGCGCCGCCGAGTCCAAGGCGGCGCTGCGGGAGAGCGGACTGCCCGCCGTGAGCAACGTGTCCGAGAAGGGCGGGTCGGCGGTCGCCGCCGCCGCGCTCAACGCCCTGCTGTATCACCCCGTTTCGACCGAGGAGACCCTGTGACCACCCCGCCCGCCCTGCTCATCGCCGGCCACGGCACCCGCGACGACGCCGGAGCGGAGGCGTTCCGCGCCTTCGTGCGGGAGCTGGGCCGCCGCCGGCCCGACCTGCCCGTCGCGGGCGGCTTCATCGAACTGTCCCCGCCGCCGCTGGGCGAGGCCGTCGCCGAACTGGTGGAGCGGGGGGTGCGGCGGTTCGCGGCCGTGCCGCTGATGCTGGTGTCCGCCGGGCACGCCAAGGGCGACATCCCGGCCGCGCTGGCCCGGGAGAAGGAGCGCCACCCCGGTCTGACGTACACCTACGGCCGTCCGCTGGGGCCGCACCCGTCGCTGCTGCGGGTGCTGGAGCGGCGGCTCGCGGAGGCGGTGGACCCGTCCTGGGACCCCGCCGAGATGACGGTGCTGCTGGTGGGGCGCGGGTCGACGGACCCGGACGCCAACGCCGAGGTGTTCAAGGCGGCCCGGCTGCTGTGGGAAGGGCGCGGCTACGCGGGCGTGGAGACGGCGTTCGTGTCGCTGGCGGCGCCGGACGTGCCGAGCGGGCTTGACCGGTGCGCGCGGCTGGGGGCGCGGCGGATCGTGGTCCTGCCGTACTTCCTGTTCACCGGCATCCTGCCGGACCGGGTACGGACGCAGACCGAGGAGTGGGCGACGGCGCACCCGGACACCGAGGTGCGCTCGGCGGACGTCATCGGCCCCGAGCCGGAGCTGCTGGACCTCGTGCTGGAGCGGTACGAGGAGGCCGTGAAGGGCGATCTGCGGATGAACTGCGACTCCTGCGTGTACCGGATCGCGCTGCCCGGCTTCGAGGACAAGGTGGGGCTGCCGCAGCAGCCGCACTTCCATCCGGACGACGACGGGCACCACCACGGGCACGGGCACGGGCACGCGCACTCCCACAGTCATGCCCACTGAGCCGGGGTCCGGGCACGATCTGCGGCACCACGGGGACGCCGAGGTCCGTGACGACGGCCGCGCGCTGGTCGATCTCGCGGTCAACGTCCGCGCGGACACGCCTCCGGGGTGGCTGCGGGAGCGCGTCGCGGCGTCGCTGGCGGGGCTGGCCGCCTACCCGGACGGGCGGGCCGCGCGGGCCGCGGTGGCGGCGCGACACGGGCTGCCCGTGGAGCGGGTGCTGCTGACGGCGGGCGCGGCGGAGGCGTTCGTGCTGCTGGCGCGGGCGCTGAAGGTGTCACGGCCGGTGGTGGTGCACCCGCAGTTCACCGAGCCGGAGGCCGCGCTGCGGAACGCCGGGCACACGGTGGACCGGGTGCTGCTGCGGGAGACCGACGGCTTCCGTCTCGACCCCGCGGCGGTCCCGGAGGACGCGGACCTGGTGGTGATCGGCAACCCGACCAACCCGACGTCGGTGCTGCACCCGGCGGACACGCTCGTCCGGCTGGCCCGTCCGGGGCGGACGCTGATGGTGGACGAGGCGTTCATGGACGCGGTACCCGGCGAGCGCGAGGCGCTGGCCGGGCGCACGGACGTGCCGGGCCTGGTGGTGCTGCGCAGCCTCACCAAGACGTGGGGCCTGGCGGGCCTGCGCGTCGGGTACGTCCTCGCGGACCCGGAGACCGTCGCCCTGCTGGAGCGGGCGCAGCCGCTGTGGCCGGTGTCCACGCCGGCGCTGGCGGCGGCGGAGGCCTGCGTGGCGCCTGCGGCGCTGGCGGAGGCGGAGGAGGCGGCGCGGGGGGTCGCGGCGGACCGCGCGTTCCTGCTCGCGGGGTTGCGGGACTTCGCGTCCCACGGCCTGCGGGCGGTGTCCCCCGCGGAGGCCCCCTTCGTCCTGGTACGCGTGCCGGACGCGGCAGCGGTGCGGCGGCGCTTGCGTGCCTTGGGGTACGCGGTTCGCCGCGGGGACACGTTTCCGGGTCTGAACGAGGAGTGGCTCCGGCTGGCGGTACGGGACAGGGGGACGACGGAGGGGTTCCTGCGGGCGCTGGGGCAGGCACTGGGCGCCTGAGCGGTTCGCGGGCCGGGTGCGGGTGGTCCAGGGCAGATCGCGCAGTTCCCCGCGCCCCTGAAGGGGCGCACCCCCGCCGACTGCGGGCAGTCGTGCCGCTAGGGGCGGCACGGGTGGGCGCAGGCGGCACCCCCCGGCGGGTCCGCGCCACACCCCCCGACGGCCACCGGAGTGCCGGGAACTGTCGCACGCCGGGTGCAGGCGGCGCCGTGGCCGGTCGCGCAGTTCCCCGCGCCCCTGACGGGGCGCACCCCCGCCGACTGCGGGCAGTCGGCGGCTAGGGGCGGCACGGGTGGGCGCAGGCGGCACCCCCCAGCGGGCCCGCGCCACACCCCCCGACGGCCACCGGAGTGCCGGGAACTGTCGCACGCCGTTGCAGGCGGCGCCGTGGCCGG
>MUNG01000418.1 GCA_002154585.1 Streptomyces pseudogriseolus | reverse complement strand
CCCGTACCCCCGACCGGCGCCCGGCGCGGCCGTCCCGCCCGGGCCCGCGCCCGCCCGCGCCGCCGCGCCGCCGGCCGCGGTGGATCATGCGCACGGTCACCGCGCTGTCGGTCGTGGTGCTCGCCTCCGCCGGGATCGGGCACGCCGTGCTCAGCGGGCTCGACGACGACATCGCACGGGTCGACCCGTTCCGCGACATGAAGAACCGGCCCCGGGCCGGGCACGGCATGAACATCCTGCTGGTCGGCACGGACGGGCGGGACAGCATCGGCGAGGAGGAACGGCAGCGGTACCGGCTCGGCGGGGCGCCCTGCCACTGCACGGACACGATCATGATCGTGCACATCTCGGAGGACCGGGACCGCGCCAGCGTCGTCAGCCTGCCCCGCGACTCCTACGCCGAGACGCCCCCGCACACCGACCGGGTCAGCGGGCAGCGGCACAAGGGACACCCGCTGAAGCTGAACGCGGCCTACGCGGAGGGCGGGCCGCAGCTCACCGTGCGGACGGTGGAGAAGATGACCCGGGTGAAGATCGACCACTACCTGGAGGTCGACTTCGCCAGCTTCATGAAGACCGTCGACGTGGTCGGGGGTGTGGAGATCTGCACCGACCAGCGGCTGAAGGACAGCCACAGCGGGCTCGACCTGCCCCCGGGCCGGCACACCCTCAAGGGCGGCGAGGCCCTCCAGTACGTCCGCGCCCGGTACGTCGACGGGGGGTCCGACCTCAGCCGGATGCGGCGGCAGCAGCACTTCCTGGCGGCGCTGGTGGAGCGGGCCACCTCGTCCGGGATCCTGCTGAACCCGATGCGGTTCCGGGACGTCACCCGCGCGGTGCTCGGCTCGGTCCGCGCGGACGAGGGGTTCGGCACCGGCGAGCTGCTCGACCTGGGCCGGGCCATGCGGAACTTCTCGCCGTCGTCGTCGGAGTTCACCACCGTGCCCGTGGTGACACCGGGGCACGTGGTGAAGGGGATCGGCTCGACGCTGAAGTGGGACCCGGACAAGTCCGAGCGCCTCTTCGACGCGCTGCGCCGCGACGAGCCGCTGTCCACGCGGCCCTCCGCCGACGCGGCGCTGCGGGTGCCGGTCGACCCGAAGCAGATCCGTGTGCAGGTCGAGAACGGCACCCGCACGCCCGGCCTGGGCCGCCGCGTGGACGCGGCCCTGGCGGCGACCGGCTTCGCCACCACCCAGGCCCCCGTCAACGCCGACCGCCAGGACCACCGGCGCACGGTCGTCACCTACGACCCCCGCTGGGACCGCTCCGCGAAGTCCCTCGCGGCGGCCCTCCCCGGCAGCGAACTCCGCCCCGTGAAGGGCCAGGGCCCCACCCTGAAGGTCATCGCGGGCACAAACTTCGAAAAGGTCCGCAAGGTCCGCCCGAAGGACCCGGGCCAGGGAGAGTTCGGAGTCGTCCGCGGCGACGAGGTCAACTGCGGCACCTGACCTCCGCCACTGCGGAAGCCGTCCTGGAATCCCGCGGGCCCCCTCCCACACGGGGCACGTGAACACCCCCGTATCCGGCCGCTGGGCCCACCCGGCCGACTTCCAATCCGGTGCCTGCGGACGCATCCGGGCGGTGTTCGAGCTGAGCGGGCCGCCAGACGCCCTGGCGGCCCGCTCAGCTCACCAACTGCAAGGAGGGCGCTTCAGGGCACGGCACGTCCGTCGCCCCGCGCCGGAGCCGCAACCGCCGACTGGTGGCCCGGCGGGCCACTCGGGCCTCCCGACGACACCTGTCCTCCGCCAAGAGGCGCCCGTGGGCCAGGCATGCCTCTCGCCCGCGCCAGGCAGGGATTGCAGCGCCCGCGAACGCTCGACCCACCCGGCCCGGCGCCTCCGCGGGCGGTGTCGCAGGCACCCGGGCCGGGGACCTCTCGGTGGGCGGCGGGCGGTGCAGTCGGCGACGGGGCCCGCGGACCGCCGCCGGCCGGGGCGGGAGCCGGCCCGGCCGGCCCTCGGCCTACCCGGCCGGTGTCAGCGTGGGCGTAACTGAGTCAGGGACCCGGGGGTCGGGCATGTGGGCGGTGTTCGAGCGGGCCGGGGGCGTTCGCGCCCTGGG
>MUNG01000417.1 GCA_002154585.1 Streptomyces pseudogriseolus | reverse complement strand
GGTGCCTGCCGGCGACGGGGGCGGGGCGGAGCGCCGGGGGCGCGCCGGGCACGGAGCGTTCCGGGAGCAGGGTCGGCGTGGAGCCACGCGGGAGCGGAGCCTCGCCGGAGCGGACCGGGCGCGACTCCACGCGGAGGCGCACCACGCGCAGCGCAAGGCGCCGGGCCCGTGCAGCGACGCAGGAGCATGCCGCCGCGGCCTCGCGGGCACGCGCCTCGCACTGCGCCACGCAAGGACTGGCCGGCGCGGAGTCACGCGGGGCGGAGCTCGGCGCGGAGCCTGCCAGCGCGAGGTGGCGCCGTCGCGCACCGGGCCGGAACGACACGGAAGCGCGCCACGGGCAGAGCCACCCGAACGCGCGCCGGGCGCCGAGCGGCCCAGGCGCGTCCGCTCAGTCCGCGCCCCCGTATGTAACCGTCGGCCTCCCCGTCAGGGCGACCGCCCGCTCCAACACGTCGGTGTGGAAGATCGCGCGGCCCCGTGCCGCCCTGCGGCGGCGTTCTTCGGGGCCCTCCGTCATGAGCCGGTCCAGGACCGCGAGCAGGGCGGGGCCGTCGGCCGCGGACTCGGTGAGGCGCAGGTCCGCCATCCGGCGGACCCCGTCCGCGCCGTGGCCGGGCAGTGGGCGGTAGCCCGCCACCGGGAGGCCCGCGGCGAGGGCCTGGACGGCGGTCTGGCCGGCCGCGTTGTCCACCAGCGCGCACACCGCGTTCAGCAGGCCCGGCATGTCGGTCACCCAGTCCAGGGCGAGCGCGCCCGGCAGGCGGGCGGTGCGGGACCGCAGGGCCTGGTTGCGTCCGCACAGCACCACGGGGAGGTAGCCGGCGCCGGCCAGCAGGCGGGCGGTCTCGCCGAGCCCCGCCGCCGCTCCCCACGCGCCCGCGGACAGCAGCACGGGCGGCCGTCCGGGGGCGTACCGCTCGAACCGCCTCCGCCAGCCGTCGGCGCCGGGGGCGGGGGTGAAGAACTCGGGTGACACGACCGGGCCGGTGGTCTCGACGTGCGTGCCGGGGACGGCCCTGCGCACGTCGTCCGCGGCCTGGTCGGTGAGGCAGAAGCAAACGTCGTTGCCCGGGTGGAGCCACTGCCGGTGCACGGCGAAGTCGAGGACGAACACGGTGCTGGGGACGCGCAGCCGGCCCGATGCCCTGAGGTGGCCGGTGAGCTGCGCGGCCAGATGGAAGACGGGCACGACCACGTCCGCGCCGGTGCGTGCGACGAGCCGCTCCAGCCCGTCGGCGGCGAGCCGGGCGAGCGGGACGCCGCTGGGGCGGGTGTGGTCGCCGGGGCGCAGGAACGCCCGGTAGAGACCGTCGTACACCCAGGGAGCGTGGCGTACGGACGTCCGGTAGAAGGCGCGCAGCCCGGGGCCCGTGCCGTACGGCAGCAGCCGCATCAGGTCGACGGACTCCGCCTGGTGGCCCTGGGCGCGGGCGCGGCGGACGAGTTCGCGGGCGACCGTGTCGTGGCCCGCGCCCATGCTCGCGCTGAGCACCAGCACGCGGCGGGCGCCGGCCTGACGGGCGGCGCCCCGCTGCGGGGCCGGGGAGGACGGGAGCACGTCTGCTGAGTCACCGCCGGCGCGCCGGTGAAACGCCGGGGGGGCGTTTCGGGCGTCCCTGAGCTGGATACTCCGGGCTCACCCCCTCCCGGGCGCCGGGAGTGGTCCAGCCGGCCGCTTCCGGTGTCCGCCCAGCAGCCGAGGTCAGCCCATGCCCCACGCACCCTCCCGCGTCGGCTCGCCCGGCGCCTCCGGCGTCCGGACACCGGCGCTGTTCCCCGACGATGCCCGTGAGCCTCCGGGCGCGACGGCCCGGCGCCCGGGCACGGCCCTGGTGACGGGCGCGTCCTCCGGCATCGGCGCGGCGGTGGCGCGCAGGCTGTCCGCGGAGGGGTGGACCCTGGTGCTGAACGGCCGGGACCCGCGGCGGCTGGCCGAGACCGCCGCGCACGCGCCGGCCGCGGTGTTCCCGGAGGATCTCACCCGGCCGGCCGCCGAGCGGCGGCTGACCCGGTTCGCGCTGGACGAGGTGGGACGCCTCGATCTGCTGGTGGCGTGCGCGGGGGTGGGCTGGGCCGGTGACTTCGCCACGATGACGCGCCGCGCCTTCGACGAGGTGATGGAGGTCAATCTGCTGACCACGCTGCGCCTGGTGCGTCAGGTGCTCCCGCACATGCTGGAGGCGGGGTCCGGCCGGGTGGTGCTCGTCGGCTCGCTGGCGGGGGACGTCGGGGTGCGGGGCGAGGCGGCCTACTCGGCGTCGAAGGCGGCCGTGGCGGTGTTCGCCGACGCGCTGCGCTTCGAGCTGCGCGGCACGGGCCTGGGCGTGAGCCTCGTCGTGCCGGGGGCGGTGGACACGCCGTTCTTCGAGCGGCGCGGCACGCCCTACGCGCGGACCCGGCCCCGGCCGGTGCCGCCGGAGCGGGTGGCCGACGCCGTGTGGCGTGCCGTGGTCCGGGGGCGGGACGAGGTGCACGTCCCCCGGTGGCTGGGGGTTCCGGCGAGGGTGCGCGGCGCGGCGCCGGGGCTGTACCGGCGGCTGGCCGCCACGTTCGGATGAGCGGCGCCGCGGCGTGCTGACCGTGGTCCTGGCGCTTCTCGCGGCGTTGGCGAACGCCGCGGCCTCCGTGCTGCAACGGCGGGCCGCCGCCGACGAGCCGGAGAGCGGCGCGGGGCTGAGGCAGGCGCTGCACTGGCTGGGGCACGTGCTGCGGCGGCCCCACTGGGTCGCGGGCGCCGGGATGCTCGCCCTGTCGACGGTGCTCCAGGCGGCGGCGCTGGGCGTGGGGAGTCTCGCGCTGGTGCAGCCGCTGATGGCGGCCGAGCTGCTGTTCACCCTGGCGGTGGGGAGCCTGGTGTTCCACCGCCGTCCGGACCTGAGAACCTGGCTGGCCTTCGTCGCCCTCGCGGCGGGCCTGTCGCTCTTCCTGACCGCGGCGTCGCCGACGTCCGGGCGGTCCACGGCCGTGCCCGGGCACTGGTGGTCGGCCGGGACGGCCCTGACGGCGCTGGTGCTGGCGCTGCTGGCGGTGTCCCGCACGGTGCGGGGCGCGCCGCGCGCGGCGCTGCTGGGGCTGGCGTCCGCCGTGTCGTTCTCCGCGACGGCCGCGCTGCTCAAGGAGGTCACGGGTCTGATCCCGGACGGCCCGGGCGCCGTCCTGTCGACGTGGCCGCTGTACGCCACCGCCGTGGTGGGCGTGATCGCGTTCCTGCTGCTCCAGGCCGCGTTCCGGGCGGGCACGCTGGCCGCGTCCCAGCCCGCCCTGACCCTGGGGGACGCGCTCACCAGCGTCGCGCTCGGCTGGGCGCTGTTCGGGGAGCAGATCCATCTCGGCGCGCGGGTGGTGCCGGAGCTGATCGGCGTCGCGCTGATGGGCGCGGGCAGCGTCGGCCTGGCGCGCGCCCCGTCGGTGGGGGGCGGCTGGGACCAGGCCCGGGTGCGGGACGACCCCGGCTCGGAGGCGCGGCGGCAGGTGTCCCACCCGCCGTGAGCCGGGCGCGTCCGGGGCGGTCACGGGGCCGTGCCGGACAGGGGTCCGCCGTCCGCGCGATCAGGAGGTCACCGCCATGCCCGTACCGCTCCCCCGGGCCGCCGCGGCCGTCGGACTGCCGCTCGCCGGTGCCGCGCTGGCGCACGTGGGCCCCGCGGCCACCTGGCTGCCGGTGGTCCGCGGACGTCTCATCCCCGGTCTCGCCGGTGTCGGGCATCCCCGTCATGTCGCCCTGACCTTCGACGACGGCCCCGACCCGGTGTCGACGCCCCGTTTCCTCGACGCGCTGGACGGCCTCGGGGTGCGGGCGACGTTCTTCGTCCTCGGCGACGCGGTCGTACGGCATCCCGGTGTGGTGCGGGAGACGGTGCGGCGGGGGCACGAGGTGGCCGTGCACGGCTGGAGCCACGACCGGCCGTGGCTGCCGGCCCCGACGCGGGACGTGCGCGCACTGCGCCGCGCGGTGGCGGCGGTGCGGGACGTCACGGGCGTGACGCCCCGCTGGTACCGGCCGCCATACGGGATTCTGACGTCCGGCCGCTGGGCCGCCGCCCGTGCGGCGGGGCTGCGGCCGGTGCTGTGGACGGCCTGGGGCCGGGACTGGACGGCCACGGCCACACCCGCGTCGGTACGCGCCACGGTCGAGGCGGACCTGCGCGGCGGCGGCACGGTGCTGCTGCACGACACGGACCGGACGGCGGCGCCGGGATGCTGGCGGGCCACGCTGAGCGCGCTGCCCGGCCTGGTGGCGGGCGTGCGCGCCGCCGGCCTGGCCGTAGGGCCGCTCGCCGAGCACGGCACGGCGGCGGCCCTGCCCGTCACCGCTCCCCCGGCGCCGTACGGGCCGGCCGCCGTCGCGCACCCGCAGGTGCCCGAACCGGGGCGGCGCCCGTGACGGCGCGCTCAGTCCTCCGCGATCTCAATGGTGACGGGCGTGCCGAGCTCCACGGTGCGGCTGACCGTGCAGAGACGGTCGTGGGACGCCTTCACCGCGCGCGGGAGGATGGCGCGGGCCCGCTCGGCGCCGTCCTCGTCCGGGAAGGCGACGTGGAAGGTGACCCGCAGGCCGGTCATGCGGTTGCCCTGCTCGTCGCTGATCTTGTCGCCGGTCACCTCGACGGTGAACGCGGTCGGCTCGGCGTGCCGGCCGGTGGCGACGTCGACGTCGGCGGCGGAGCAGCCGCCGATGGCGGCGAGCAGGAGTTCGACGGGGGTGAAGGCGTCACCTCCGTCCGTGCCGAATCGCAGTGTCCCGCCGCGCGGGTTGGTGGCGGTGAACCGGCCGGCGCCGGTCCGCTCGACGACGACGGAACGCTTGGACGCTTCGCTCATGCGTCGACAGTAGTCCCGAAGCTCCCTGGAGTCCTGACAGGGGTCACGAAGCGGCATGCGGTCCCGAAGGGAGAACGACATGCGGGAGTTCCTGGTGGAGCTGACCACCACCGTCCCGGACGGCACGGACCCGGCCGAGGTCGACCGGGTCCGTGCCCGGGAGGCCGTGCGCGCCCGTGAGCTGGCGGCATCCGGACATCTGGCGCGCCTGTGGCGGCCCGTCGGGGAGCGGCGGAGCATCGGCCTGTGGCGTGCCGCGGACGAGGCGGCGCTGCGGGAGGAGGTGCTCGGCACCCTGCCCCTGTGGCCGTGGATGACCGCGGTCGTCACGGAGCTGGAAACACATCCGAACGACCCCGCCGTGTGACGCTCGGCGTCAGATGCTGAAGCGCTCCTTGGCCAGCAGCGGCCTGACGCGGGAACGGAAGCCGCCCGTGCGGAACGGCCGTTGCAGCAGGCCGGGGCGCAACTGCTGGGCGAGGGCGGCGGCGACCATGCCCTGGTCGAGGGCGAGGACGAAGTCGCTCACCCGGCCAGTCGCGGTGTCCACCGAGTCGCGGAAGCCGTAGCGGTCGTCGTACGCGCCGAAGTCCCGGTCCAGCGCGGTGAGGTTGGCGACGGCCGCGGCGGGCTCGTAGGGCAGGGCGAGGAAGGAGGCGTGCGGGGTGACCACGCCCTTGGAGGTGTAGCCCTCCTCCTGCATGCCGAGGGCGTCGACGCCGTACTCGCTGTAGCCGCCGTCGGGGATGTTGGCGGGCGAGAAGCCCCAGTAGCCGTATCCGGCCTCCTTCAGGCCGTGGTCGATCTGGCCGCGTACGTAGCGGTGGTGCGTGGTGCCCCAGGAGCGCGGGGACCACTCGGGCTCGGGCACGAACAGCGGCACCATCAGCGCCTCGAACATGGAGCCGCCCCAGGTGGGGACGAGCTTGCGGCCCCGGTGGGTGTAATGGCCCTGCCACACGCGGACGCCGTCGACCGTGACCCAGGCGCCCTCGGGTTCCTGTTCCTGGCCCATGCCGGGCAGGAGGGTGCGGAAGATGTGCCAGTAGTGCTCCGGCGGCAGGGAGCCGTCGGCGATGCCGAGGTAGCTCGCCATGCGGGGCTCGGTGTTGAGGGCGCCGTAGTGGTGGCCGGTCGGCTCGCCCTTGCCGGGCTTGTCGGGCCAGTAGCCGCCGCGCAGCTGGCCGGGTCCGGCGACCGGGTCGGCGGGGTCGTAGGGCGTGTAAAAGTACGACCAGTCGGCGTCCTTCAGCAGCCGGGCGACGCGGGGGCGCAGCGACGGGTCGGCGTCGGCGGCGATCATCAGGCCGGTGACCAGCCAGGCGTTGTCGACGCTGGAGAGGAAGGGCCGCACCGGGTCGCCGGTCTCCGGCCAGGCCGTCAGCAGCGAGCCGTCGTGCGCGTCGTACCAGTTGAACCAGAAGCCGTGGGCGCGCTCCAGCCGTTCGACGGCGGCGACGGTGCGGGACAGGCGGCGGTGGAGGGTGTCGGAGCCGATGACTCCGAGTCCGGCGGCGGCGACGGTGGTCCACAGGCCGCAGCCGATGTTGGTGGGCGAGGTCTGCGCGGACAGGACGGGGGCGCCCGTGCCGCTGACGTCCATCTTGTCGGTGGTGAGGCCGAAGTCGGTGGTCATGGCGTCGAGGGAGCGGTGGGTTGCCTCGAACCAGGTGCGGAGCGGGGCGCGCCCGGCGCCGGTGCGGGCTCCTGCGGCGGCGGGCGCGGCGCCGGCGTGGGCGTGGGCGGTCGCGGAGGCCGCGGCGGTGAGGGTGGCGGTGGTGAGGAACGTACGACGGTTCATGCGGCTCCTGCCTTCGGGGAACGGCGGGGTGCGGCCGGGCGGTGCGGCGCCGGCCGCCGGGGCGTCGTGCGGTGCGGGTGTGGTGTGGTGCGGAGGGGGCGCGGGAGCCGGTGGGTGTCAGGGGCCCGCCGGCTCCCGGGTCAGGGAGGGCGGCGCGCTGCGGCGCCGCCGGAGGTCAGCGCTGGGCGCGCGGCAGCTGCCGGGTACGGCCGAGGCCGCCGAGCCATACGGCGGAGGGCTTGGCGGTGCGCTCGAAGGTGACCGGGTCGACCGCGATGAGGCCGAAGGTCGGCTCGTAGGAGCCCCACTCGTAGTTGTCGAGGGCGCTCCAGGCCAGGTAGCCGTGGATGTTCACGCCGTCCTCGAGGGCGGCGGAGACGGCCTCCAGGGCGCCGGTGTAGTAGTCGACGCGGCGGGTGTCGTCGGCGGTGGCGATGCCGTTCTCGGTGACGATCAGCGGCATGCCGGGGCCGGCGACGTCGGCGGTGTGGCGCAGGGCGTGGCCGACGGCGGCCGGGTAGTACTCCCACCGGGTGAGGGTGCGCTCGGCGTCCTCGGGGGCGGGGACCGGACCGTCCGTGCTGATCTTGGTGCGGGTGTAGGACTGCACGCCGATCCAGTCGTCGCCACGCGCGGCCTCGATGAAGACGTCCTCGCGGGGGTACCGGTAGGCGGCGGTGACGTCCTCGGCGCCGGGCAGCGCCTGGTACACCTGGTTGGCGACGGTCCAGCCGACCTGGATGTCCGGGTCGATCGCGCGCACGGCCTTGACGGCGGCGTGGTGGGCGGCGATGACGGCGTGGGTGGTGTCCTCGTCGGGGGTGGGCAGTCCCGCGGGCGGGAAGCCCTGGTCGCCGGCCTTGGCGGCGCCCGCCATGACGGCGATCATGTTGGGCTCGTTGATGGTGCAGACGTGCCGGACGCCGTCGCCGATGATCGGGGCGCAGTGCTCGACGTAGCGGGCGAACAGGTCGGCCGCGCCGTCGGCGGTCCAGCCGCCGAGGTCCTCGAACCACTGCGGCACGGTGAAGTGGTGCAGGGTGACCATGGGCCGCAGGCCGCGGGCGAGGGCGCCGTCGACCATGCGCCGGTAGTGCGCGATCTCGGCGCGGCTGAAGGTGCCGGGCACCGGTTCGACGCGGGCCCACTCGACGCTGAACCGGTAGTCGGTGAAGCCGAGTTCGGCGAGCAGGTCCATGTCCTGCTCCCAGCGGTGGTAGCTGTCGCAGGCGTCCAGGCTGGGTTCCGCGATGTTCGCCGCCGGGTCGTGTTCCTTCCGCCACCAGTCGCTGTTGACGTTGTTCCCCTCGATCTGGTGGGCGGCGGTGGACGCCCCCCACAGGAAGCCGTCGGGGAAGGGCAGGGAGGTACGCGTCATCGTCCTTGTCTCTCTGGTGGGGGTGGGGCGGTGCCGGTGCGACGGGCCGGCGGGACCGGTCACTTGAGTCCGGCGGTCGCGATGCCCTGGGTGAAGTGGCGCTGGAGAACCACGAAGACGAACAGGACCGGCAGCACGACGAGCAGGGAGCCCGCCATCAGCATGCCGTTGCCGCCGCCGACGGTCCGGTTGGGATCGTTGGCGAAGGTGGCCAGGGCGACCGGCAGGGTGTACTTGTCGGGGTCGTTGGTCGCGATGAGCGGCCAGACGAAGTTGTTCCACGAGCCGAGGAAGGTGAAGATCGTCAGCGTGGCGAGGGCGGGCTTCACCAGCGGCAGCACGATGCGCCAGAAGATGTACCACTCGCCGGCGCCGTCGATCCGGGCCGCCTCCAGCAGTTCGTCGGGGATGGACTGCATGAACTGCCGCATCAGGAACACGCCGAACGCCCCGGCCGCGAAGGGCAGGACGAGGCCGGCGTAGGTGTCGATGAGCCCGAGCCTGGTCATCAGCACGTACAGCGGCAGGATCAGCAGGTTGCCGGGGACCATGAGGGCGGCCAGCACGACGCCGAACACCTTGGACCGGCCGGTGAACTCCAGCTTGGCCAGCGCGTAGCCGAGCATGGAGCAGAACAGCAGGTTGCACAGGGTGACCAGCACGGCCACGATCAGGCTGTTCAGGAAGTACCGCGGCATGTCGAGCTGGTCGAGCAGGGCGGTGAAGTTGCTCAGCGTCCACTCGGAGGGGATCCACACGGGCGGGCTCGCGGTGAGGTCCCGGCGGGTCTTGAAGGCGGACAGCGCCATCCACAGGAACGGCGCGGACATCACCAGCAGACCGAGCGAGGCGAGCGTGTACAGGAGGGGGGTGCGGACGCGGCCGCGGGGGCGGGCC
>MUNG01000416.1 GCA_002154585.1 Streptomyces pseudogriseolus | reverse complement strand
GGGCGGGATCGCTCGCCAGGGGGTGTCCGGGGCGGGGAGCGCGTGGGACAGGGCGAGGGCCGCGAGGCCGGCCAGGTCGTGCGGCACGTGGGCGGCGCGGTGGCCCGCGGTGACGATCTCGCAGCCGCGCGCCTCGAGTTCCTCGCGGAGGTTGCGGCGGGGCAGCAGGTGCAGCCGGCGGGGCTGGTCGTAGGGCAGCCACCAGCGGCCGAACAGGGCGGCGTACGCGCAGCGCGGGTCGAGGGTCTCGATGAGCAGGTGGCCGCCGGGGCGCAGGGCGTCGAGGGCGGCGTGCAGTTCGGCGCGCGGGTCGGTGGTGCGCTCCAGGTGGTGCAGCAGGCTGACCACGTCGTAGCGGCCGGACAGCCGGGCCAGCACCCCGGGGTCGGTGAGCGGCCCCACGTGGGCCTCCTCGACCCGGCCGAGCTCACGGGCCCGCTCGACGCGCGAGGTGAGGTCGGTGCCGTCGAACGCGGTGTACGGGAAGAACTCCCGCGCCGTGTCCGGGAAGCGGGCGAGCCCCGTGCCGACGTCCAGCCAGCTCTCCGGTTCGCCGAACGGCAGCATCGCGCGGGCCGTGGCGCGGCGGCGGTGCCGTACGGCGTGCAGGGCGAGGACGCGTTCGGTGGCGGGGTCGTGGGGGGCGCCGCGCACCGCGCGCCGGTAGAAGGCCAGGCCCTCGGGGGTGAGCCGGGGGTTCTGGAAGGTGTGGCCGCAGTCCCGGCACTCGTCGACGGTGAACAGCCCGGGCCGGTGCCGGCGCAGGTCCCCCGTTCTCAGCCGGGTGCGCAGCCGCGCGGACCCGCACCAGGGACAGTCCGGGCGGCGCGGTTCGTGCACCCGGGCGGAGCCGTGCGGGGCGGGGAACGCGGTGTCGGGGGCGGTGGCGGACATGGGCGGCTCCCGGCGTGAGGGCGTACGGCACGCGGGTGGCGCGACGTGCGGGGACGGTCGGGGACGGACGGAGGGATCTCCGGCATTCCCGAGCAAAACGTTACGTACGGGAGGGCCTCGCGGGGTGGATCACGGCCGGGGTGGCGTGGTGGGGGTGAGGCCGCGAACGCGGGGACGACCGGCGCTCCGGGGTGTTCGACGGGGGCCGGTACTGTTCGGCGAATGAGCTCGCTTAATCTCGACGACTTCACCGATCTGATCGAGCGTCCGGACGGCGGGGTACGCCGTGACGCGGAGGAGCACCGGTCCCGCCTGGTGGTCCCGCCCGGGTCCCTGGGCCGCCTGGACGACCTGGGTGAGTGGCTGGCCGCGGCGCAGTCCTCGGTGCCGGTGCGGCCGGTGGAGCGGCCGCGGGTGGTGCTGTTCGCGGGCGATCACAAGATCGCCGAGCTGGAGGTCTCCGCGCGTCCGGCGGGCACCGCCGTGGAGCTGGTGCGGGACGTGCTGGAGGGCGGCCGGCCGGTGTCGGTGCTGGCGCGCCGGCTGGGCGTGCCGGTGCGGGTGGTCGACATGGCGCTGGACTGCGACCCGGCGTCGCTGCCCGAGGACGTCGTGCGCCACCGGGTGCGGCGCGGCAGCGGACGTATCGACGTCGAGGACGCGCTGACCGCGGAGGAGGCCGAGGCGGCGTTCCGCGCGGGGATGGCCGTCGCGGACGAGGAGGCCGACTCCGGTACGGACCTGGTGGTGCTGGGCGACGTCAGCGTCGGCGGCACGACCGCGGCGGGCGTGCTGGTCGCGGCGCTGTGCGGGACGGACGCGTCGGTGGTGACCGGGCGCGGCGGACTGGCGATCGACGACCTGGCGTGGATGCGCAAGTGCGCGGCGATCCGGGACGCGCTGCGGCGGGCGCGGCCGGTGCTGGGCGACCAGCTGAAGCTGCTGGCGACGGTGGGCGGGGCGGACCTCACCGCGATGACCGGGTTCCTGTTGCAGAGCGCGGTGCGGAAGCTGCCGGTGCTGCTGGACGGGGTGGTGACGGCGGCGTGCGCGCTGGTGGCGCAGCGGGTGGCGTTCCGGGCGCCGGACTGGTGGCTGGCGTCGCACGCGAGTGGGGAGCCGGGGCAGGCGAAGGCGCTGGACCGGATGGCGTTGGAGCCGGTGCTGCCGCGGGGGGTCGCGGTGGGGGAAGG
>MUNG01000415.1 GCA_002154585.1 Streptomyces pseudogriseolus | reverse complement strand
GGAGGACCCGCAGGCGGCGCCGGGATCCGGGGCGCCGCCTGCGGGTCCTCCGCGTCGAGGAGCCGTACCGCGTGCCGCCCCAGTTGGGCGACCAGCGCGCCGGGCAGCCACGGGTCGCGGGAGCGGCCGTCGGCGACCGTGTCCTCCGCGCCCGTGCGGGCCAGCACGTCGTCGAGCGTGGGCCGCGCCGCCGGGTCCTTGCGCAGACACTCCCGCACCAGGTCGGCGAGGCCCTCCGGCACCTGCGTCAGGTCGGGCTCCTCCTGCGCGATGCGGAACATCAGGGCGTGCACGCCGCTGTTGGCGGTGCCGAACGGCAGCGCGCCGGTCGCCGCGTAGGCCAGCACCGAGCCGAGGCAGAACACGTCGCACGCGGGCGTGATGCGGTCGCCGCGCACCTGCTCGGGCGCCATGAAGCCGGGCGAGCCGACGAGCGCGCCGGTGCGGGTGAGCCCGCCGTCGGTCACGGTCTCCAGCGCGCGGGCGATGCCGAAGTCGATGACGCGCGGCCCGTCGATGGTGACGAGCACGTTGGACGGCTTGAGGTCGCGGTGGATGATCCCGGCCGCGTGGATGTCCTTGAGGGCGTGCGCGAGACCGGCGGCGAGGATCCGCACCGAGCGCTCGGGCAGCGCCCCGTGGTCGTGTCCGACGACCTGCTGGAGGCTGGGCCCGGCGACGTACCCGGTGGCCACCCAGGGCACGGCCGCCTCGGTGTCGGCGTCCAGCACGGGGGCGGTCCAGTGGCCGCCGACCTGCCGGGCGGCGCTCACCTCCTGGCGGAAGCGGGCGCGGAACTCCTCCTGCCGGGCCAGCTCCTCGCGGACCAGCTTCACGGCGACGGTGCGTCCCCGGTCGGAGCGGGCGAGGTAGACCTGCCCCATGCCTCCGGCGCCCAGCCGTGCGAGCAGGCGGTAGCCGCCGATCGTCTGCGGATCCCCGATTCCGAGCTGGTCCATCGCTGCGCCGCCTTCCCCCCGCAGTGAGCAACGGATCGAGGATAGTGGCGGCCCGGTACCCGGTGCGCCGGGCGATGTCTACGGTTCCGTAACAGGCGGTCCGAGCGTGTCCAGCACCGCGGACAGGCGTTCCAGCGCCTCCACCGCGCGGGCGAGCTCCGCCTCCCCGTACGCCGCTCCGTACGCCCGTGCCAGCCGCTCCGCGAAGACCGCGTGGCCGGGGTCGATGCGGCTGATCGCCGCGCGGCCCGCCTCCGTGGGCGCGAGGAGTTTGGCGCGGCGGTGGGCCGGGTTGGGCCGGTACTCGGCGAGTGAGCGCTCCACCAGCAGGTCGGCGACGCGTTGCACGCTCTGCCGGGTGATGCCCATGGCCCTGGCGATCCCGGAGACCGGCAGCGGCTCGCCGAGGACCGCGCCGAGCACCTGCCACCAGGCGGCGGTGAGCCCGGCGGGCCGGGCCAGCTCCTCGGCGACCGCGAGGAACTGGCCGTTCAGCCGGAAGACGCCGAGCGCGCCCCGGCTGAGCAGGTCCTGTTCTTCCCGGCTCACCGCGCCGTGGCCTCCGCGTAGACGGCGTACGCCTCGGGGTCCGAGTCGTGGAACAGCCGGTACCAGGCGTCGTTCACCGTGTCGTCGTGGACGCCGAGCAGCCGGAAGATCTCGCGGGCGAAGGCGACCGGCTCGGTCGGCCCGGCGGTGACGAGACCGCCGTCGGTGACCGCGTCGGCCTCGACGTACCGGTCGCCGCCGGCGTAGCCGGTCGCGGCGAGGTAGAAGGGCGCGGCGCTGGTGTGCGCGCGGGTGTCGAGCAGCCCTTCCCTGGCCAGCCCGGCGGTGGCGCCGCAGATCGCGGCGACGGGCACACCGGCGTCGAGGAAGGCGCGGGCGGTACGGGCGAAGGGGGCGAGGTCGTCGCCCTCGTCCCAGCGGTCGGCGCCGGGGAGGATCAGCAGCGCGCTGTCCTCGGGCCGCAGCTCGGCGAGCGCGAGGTCGGACAGGACGCGGAGTCCGCCGATGCCGGTGACGCGCTCCCCCGCCGGGGTGACCGTCCGGACCGCATAGCCGGCGCGGGCGAGGTGCGCGGTGGCGTGACCGGTCTCCCAGTCGGCGAAGGTGTCGTAGAGGGCGAGATGCACGGGCTTGCGGGTCATGACCGCTCCCTGGTGGGTACGCCAGCAGATGACAGCATCTTGTCATGATGACAGTGTCCTGCCCATCCCCCTTGTCGACACCTTGTCGCGGAAAGCCCGCGTCCGCAGACAGGCCGCCGATGTCGCCCGCCCGCCGGCCCCGCCTACCCTCGGGCGCATGACCCCTCAGCCCGATCCCGAGGCCGGCGCCGCCGTGAAGGCCGCAGACCGTGCGCATGTGTTCCACTCCTGGTCCGCGCAGGAGCTCATCGACCCGCTCGCCGTCGCCGGGGCGGAGGGGTCGTACTTCTGCGACTACGACGGCCGCCGCTACCTGGACTTCACCAGCGGCCTCGTCTACACCAACATCGGCTACCAGCACCCCAAGGTCGTCGCCGCGATCCAGGAGCAGGCGGCGCGGATGACGACGTTCGCGCCCGCGTTCGCCGTCGAGGCGCGCTCGGAGGCGGCGCGGCTGATCGCCGGGCGCACCCCCGGCGACCTGGACAAGATCTTCTTCACCAACGGCGGCGCCGACGCCGTGGAGCACGCCCTGCGCATGGCCCGGCTGCACACCGGCCGCCCGAAGGTGCTCTCCGCGTACCGCTCGTACCACGGCGGCACCCAGCAGGCCGTGAACGTCACCGGCGACCCGCGCCGCTGGGCCTCCGACAGCGGCACGGCCGGGGTCGTGCACTTCTGGGCGCCGTTCCTGTACCGCTCGCGCTTCTACGCCGAGACCGAGGAGCAGGAGTGCGCGCGGGCGCTGGAGCACCTGGAGACGACGATCGCCTTCGAGGGGCCCTCGACGATCGCCGCGGTCGTCCTGGAGACGATTCCGGGCACCGCCGGCATCATGCCTCCCCCGCCGGGTTACCTCGCCGGGGTCCGCGAGCTGTGCGACAAGCACGGGATCGTCCTCGTCCTCGACGAGGTGATGGCCGGATTCGGCCGGACCGGCACCTGGTTCGCGGCCGACCTGTACGACGTCGTGCCGGACCTGATGACCTTCGCCAAGGGCGTGAACTCCGGCTACGTACCGCTGGGCGGCGTCGCCGTCTCCGCGGAGATCGCCGCCACCTTCGCCACCCGCCCCTACCCGGGCGGCCTGACCTACTCCGGGCACCCGCTGGCCTGCGCCGCCGCCGTCGCGACGATCAACGTGATGGAGGAGGAGGGCGTCGTCGAGAACGCGGCCGCCCTCGGCGCGTCCGTCGTCGGACCCGGGCTGCGGGAGCTGGCCGAACGCCACCCGAGCGTGGGGGAGGTGCGCGGCACCGGCATGTTCTGGGCGGTGGAGCTGGTGCGTGACCGGGAGACCCGGGAGCCGCTGGTGCCGTACAACGCGTCCGGGGAGGCGAACGCCCCGATGGCCGCGTTCGCCGCCGCCGCGAAGAAGGCCGGGATCTGGCCGTTCGTGAACATGAACCGCACCCATGTGGTGCCGCCGCTCAACACGAGCGAGGCGGAGCTGAAGGAGGGTCTGGCGGCCCTGGACACGGCTCTGTCGGTGGCCGACGAGTACGTGAGGTGACCGGCGGGGCGGGGCGGTCCTCACCGGTCCGGTGACCGGTCCGGCGACCGGGCCGGGACGGGCGCGTGGCGGGTCTCCGCCCCGCGCCCGTTCGAACATCCGGCGCCGTCGCCGGACCGCGTAAGGTGGCGTGCCCGTGGACTTTGCGAGCACGCCACTCGAACGCGATGAGGGAGACGCCCCGACCATGTCCCGCCCCGGCACCGTCGCCGTGACCCGCAGCACCCTGCGGCAGCAGATCGCCGACGCGCTCCGCGACGAGGTGCTGGCCGGGCGGCTCCAGCCGGGGCAGGAGTTCACCGTCAAGGAGATCGCCGACCAGTACGGGGTGTCCGCGACGCCCGTGCGGGAGGCGCTGGTCGACCTGTCGGCGCAGGGGCTGCTGGACGCCGACCAGCACCGGGGCTTCCGGGTGCACGAGTACTCCGCCGACGACTTCCGCGGCATGATCGAGGCGCGCAGCCTGGTCACCGAGGGCATGTTCCACGCCCTCACCCACGGCGACGCCCCGCATCTGCGGCCCGACGAGCCCCGGCTGGCGGCCCATCTCGCCGGGGTGCGCCGGCGCGGCGAGGAGGCCCGGCGCGCGGCCCAGGCCGGCGAGGTCACCGTGCTGATCGGCTACGACCTGCGGTTCTGGAAGGAGCTGGCGTCCGCGTTCGGCAACCCGTACCTCACGGACTTCCTGCACCGGCTGCGGGTGCAGATGTGGGTGTACGTGGTGCAGCACCTGCGCCGGCTGCCCGACCCACGGGGGCGGCTCTGGGCGCGTCACACCGAGCTGGTGGACGCCCTCACCGCGGGCGACGCCGCCGCCGCGCGGGCCATCCTCGACGCGTACACCGCGTACTCCCTGTCCCTCGTCGAGGGGCTGACGCCCGATCCGGCGGGTAAGGGACCTGTACGACGGCCCGCACAGCAGGATCCGCCCGCCCGGAACGCCGATACGCTTCCCTGACCCCTGTCCCGAACCGTCTTCCCGGACCCGGACGTCCCACCCGACGACCGCGCGATGCGAGGAGTCCTCCTTTGGCCTGTGACCTGTGGCTGGTACCGCTCGTCGACGTGTTGTGCCACACGCCCGACAACCCCTTCGCCGAGGAACTCGCGCAGTACAACACGGTGCTCGCCGACGCGGGACTGCCGCCGGTGCCGGTGTACCAGTACATGCCGGGACTGACCGGTGACGTCGCGCCGGTCGCCGGGTTCGACTACGACGCCCTGCACTTCCTGCGGCGCGTGTACCTGCTCCAGGTGTGCGGCCTCCCGGTCACGCCGGTGGACGAACTGGGCGGCGACTACGAGCAGTTGCTGGAGATGTTCGAGGCGACGGCCCAGCAGTCGCACCTGGTGTGGCACTACGACCACGCGGGCGCGTACGTCCCGGTCGACTTCCCGAGCCCGCTGTCCAGCGACGAACTCCTCGCCGGCGGCGGCCCGTTGGGCTCCTCGCACGCGCTGCTGCGCGAACTGGAGCTGGTCGCCCCGTCGATCGGCATCGACCCGGCGAACCCGCCGGCCCCGCCCGAGCCGCCGCAGGCCCCCACCGAGCTGGAGGAACCGGCCGTCCCCGCGCCGTACGACCCCAGCCCCTTCGCCCGCGAACGCCACGTGTGGCTCGGCCTGCACGCGGCGGCGACACGGAGCCTGGCGCAAGGGTCGATGATCGTCTTCAGCTGAGCGTCACCGCACCTGGGAGAGCCCCTTCTCCAGGTCCTCCATGGTCATCACCGGGGTCATCTCGACCTCGGCGTCGAACTGCGAGAAGAGGGGGTCGGCCGTGGCCGCGACCTGCGAGCTGTCCTGGAGGTCGAGGACCATCAGACAGGTCCGCCGGCCGCCGAACGGTCCGAAGTAGGCGGCCTCGGGGTGCAGCCGCTCCACGGTCTCCTTCATCAGCGCGGGCATCTTCCCGCTGCGCAGGACCTCGTTCGCCTTCTCCGTGTCCAGCATCGCCTTGATCATCACGCGCATCGCACTCACCTTCTTCTGGTCGACGCACGTGGAGGGACACCTTCAGGCTATGCCTGTGCACCGGCGCCCGCGC
>MUNG01000414.1 GCA_002154585.1 Streptomyces pseudogriseolus | reverse complement strand
CCGCGTCCCACACCGGGCGCCGGGCGCCCGGTGTGGGACGCGGGGCGTGAGCGGCGTGCGTGAGGCGCGGGACGCAGGCGTCGGGCGCCGGGTGCCTCGTCGGCTCCCGGCGTGCGCGCACGATTGTCGGTGGGGGGCCGTAGGGTGGTCGCGCTATGACAAAGCCCTCACTCCCCGAACTCCTGCATGCTGCCGTCACCGCCGTCGGCGGCACGGAGCGCCCCGGTCAGGTGGCCATGGCCGAAGCCGTCGCCGAGGCGATCGACGACGGCGCCCATCTGCTGGTCCAGGCCGGCACCGGCACCGGCAAGTCGCTGGGCTACCTGGTGCCCGCGCTCGCGCACGGGGAGCGGGTCGTCGTGGCGACGGCCACCTTGGCGCTCCAGCGGCAGCTGGTGGAGCGGGACCTGCCGCGCACGGTGGAGGCCCTGCATCCGCTGCTGCGCCGCCGCCCGGAGTTCGCCATGCTCAAGGGCCGGTCGAACTACCTGTGCCTGCACCGGCTGCACGAGGGCGTGCCGCAGGACGAGGAGGAGGGCCTCTTCGACCAGTTCGAGGCGGCCGCGCCCACCAGCAAGCTGGGCCAGGACCTGCTGCGGCTGCGCGACTGGTCGGACGAGACGGAGACCGGCGACCGGGACGACCTCACGCCGGGCGTGTCCGACCGCGCCTGGTCGCAGGTGTCGGTGTCCTCGCGGGAGTGCCTGGGCGCGACGAAGTGCGCGTACGGCGCGGAGTGCTTCGCCGAGGCGGCCCGCGAGCGCGCCAAGCTGGCCGAGGTGATCGTCACGAACCACGCGCTGCTCGCCATCGACGCGATCGAGGGTGCGCCGGTGCTGCCGCAGCACGAGGTGCTGATCGTGGACGAGGCGCACGAGCTGGTGTCCCGGGTGACCGGGGTGGCCACCGGCGAGCTCACCCCGGGGCAGGTGAACCGCGCGGTGCGGCGCGCGGCGAAGCTGGTGAACGAGAAGGCGGCCGATCAGCTGCAGACGGCCGCCGAGGGCTTCGAGCGGCTGATGGAGCTGGCCCTGCCCGGCCGGCTGGAGGAGATCCCGGAGGACCTCGGCTACGCGCTCATGGCGCTGCGGGACGCGTGCAGGACGGTGATCTCCGCGATCGGCGCCACCCGCGACAAGTCGGTCCAGGACGAGGACGCGGTGCGCAAGCAGGCGCTGGCCTCGGTGGAGAGCGTCCACGACGTGGCGGAGCGGATCACCCACGGCTCCGAGTGGGACGTCGTCTGGTACGAGCGGCATGACCGCTTCGGTGCCTCGCTGCGGGTCGCGCCGATGTCGGTCTCCGGGCTGCTGCGGGAGAAGCTGTTCACCGACCGCTCGGTCGTGCTGACCTCCGCGACGCTGAAGCTGGGCGGCGACTTCAACGGCGTGGGGGCGTCGCTGGGGCTCGGGCCCGAGGGCGCGGAGGGGGACGACCTCCCGCAGTGGAAGGGCGTGGACGTCGGCTCGCCGTTCGACTACCCCAGGCAGGGCATCCTGTACGTCGCCAAGCACCTGGCCCGCCCGGCCAGGGACGGGGACCGCACGGACATGCTGGACGAGCTGACGGAACTGATCCAGGCGGCCGGCGGCCGCACGCTGGGGCTGTTCTCGTCGATGCGGGCGGCTCAGCTCGCGGCGGAGGAGCTGCGGTCCCGGATCCCGGAGTACCCGATCCTCCTCCAGGGCGAGGAGACGCTCGGCGAGCTGATCAAGAACTTCGCGGCGGACCCGCGGACGTGCCTCTTCGGCACGCTGTCGCTGTGGCAGGGCGTGGACGTGCCCGGGCCCAGCTGTCAGCTGGTGGTGATGGACAAGATCCCGTTCCCGCGTCCGGACGACCCCCTGATGAGCGCCCGCCAGAAGGCCGTGGAGGAGGCCGGCGGCAACGGCTTCATGGCGGTCGCCGCGACGCACGCGGCGCTGCTGATGGCTCAGGGGGCGGGCCGTCTGGTCCGCGCCTCGGGCGACCGCGGCGTGGTCGCGGTCCTTGACCCCCGCCTGGCGACGGCCCGCTACGGCAGCTACCTGAAGGCCTCGATGCCGGACTTCTGGTACACGACGGACCGCAACCAGGTCCGCAAGTCCCTGGCGGCGATCGACGCGGCGGCGAAGTAGAAGCGGGACCTGAGGCCCCGCTGCCCTCCGAGGAGGGGGCGGGCCTCACTCCCTGGAGGGCTGGGGTGGACGTCCCTCGGAGGGCCCCACGGAGCCGAGCCGCAGCAGTCCCGGCCTGACCGACTGAGCGCGTCTGGAGCCGCCCGCTCGGCCACCGCACCGGAGGCGGCGTCCAGGCGCGTCGTGAGCCGTGTCCCGAGGCGTCTGGACGCACCCCGCCCACTCCATAGCCCAGAGCACCTCCAAGGCGCCCCCAGACGCGCAGGACCCCGGAACCGGCGCAGGGGTTCCGGGGTCCGGTCAGGGGGACGGGGGCGGCCGGGGGGTGTCCGGCGTCCCGTCGGGGTCAGACGCGGCGGAGGACGGCCACCACCTTGCCGAGGATCGTCGCGTCGTCTCCGGGGATCGGCTCGTAGGCCGCGTTGTGCGGGAGCAGCCACACGTGGCCGTCCTCCCGCTTGAACCGCTTCACGGTCGCCTCGCCGTCGAGCATCGCCGCCACGATGTCGCCGTTCTCGGCGACCGGCTGGCGGCGGACCGTGACCCAGTCGCCGTCGCAGATCGCGGCCTCGATCATGGAGTCACCCACGACCTTCAGCACGAACAGCTCACCGTCGCCGACGAGCTGCCGGGGCAGCGGGAAGACGTCCTCGACCGACTCCTCCGCGAGGATCGGGCCACCGGCGGCGATCCGGCCGACCAGCGGCACGTAGGACGCGGCGGGCTTGCCGGCGGTGTCCGTCGGCTGCACGGACGCGGCCTGGTCCGACCCCCGCACCTCGTACGCGCGCGGGCGGTGCGGGTCACGGCGCAGGAAACCCTTGCGCTCCAGCGCCATGAGCTGGTGCGCGACGGAGGAGGTGCTGGAGAGTCCGACCGCCTGACCGATCTCCCGCATCGACGGCGGGTACCCGCGCCGCTGCACCGAGTCCCTGATCACCTCGATGACCCGGCGCTGGCGGTCGGTGAGTCCGGAACTGTCCGCCCGGATGCCGGGAGGTCGGCCCGGCAGGGAACGCTTGTGCGCCTCGGGATGCACGGTTTCGTTCATCGCATGCACCGGCTCGATGCGGCCCTGGGAGCGGTCCTGGGCAGTGATGGCGGCACTGTCTGCGGTGGTGGTCACGTCGGCCCCTCTCGATGGTCTCCCTGCAGCACAACGGTAGATGCTTTCGAAAGGTTGCGCCAAACACACGTTCGAGTGAAAAATCGCGAATTGTGGCTCGCGTCCTTTCACCGAGGTGTATTGGTCGCCGCCCTTCCTGCCGGGCAAACGGGCCATTTGTTGTACTCTTCACCGCCGAGGTCTCCCGGGGTGGCGGCCTGGCGGCGCGCGGACTCAGTCTGCCATCGTGGGCCCCCGCGCGTGTGCGGCGGCCCCGCCCTTCCCCGGAGTGGCACGCCCCCTCCCCGTCTCCGGCACGCCTTCTCCGTACAGGGCAAGGCCTCCGGGAGATGGGAACACCGCCTCCGAACGCGTGACGCAAGCGGGCCCCGCGGCCCCTCACGGGCGCACTCCGGCCCGCCCGTGGCCGAGCCCCGCCCGCCCGCGGACAAACCGCCAGGGTCGTCTTCCCGCTCCGGCGCGCGCGACACGCGTACAGGCCTCCGTGTATGAGCCAATCCCCACATCTAGTGGTTGGATTGCGACAGCAGCCCAGAAGTTGTGGTCCCCCCGGTCTCCGACGGCTCCACGATCGCCTATGCTGGTGCTGCTTCGTGAGGCCCCTGAGGCCTGGCGAGGCCATTGAGTCTGCTGTGAGGAGGGTTGGGATCCATGCACTGCCCCTTCTGCAGGCACCCCGACAGCCGTGTCGTCGACAGCCGTACGACCGACGACGGCACGTCGATCCGCCGGCGCCGCCAGTGCCCGGACTGCTCCCGTCGTTTCACGACCGTGGAGACGTGTTCGCTCATGGTGGTCAAGCGGTCGGGAGTCACCGAGCCGTTCAGCCGCACCAAGATCATCAACGGTGTGCGCAAGGCGTGCCAGGGACGGCCCGTCACCGAGGACGCCCTCGCCCAGCTCGGCCAGCGGGTCGAGGAAGCGGTGCGGGCCACCGGAAGCGCCGAGCTGACCACCCACGACGTGGGGCTGGCCATACTCGGCCCGTTGCAGGAGCTCGACCTCGTCGCCTACCTGCGGTTCGCGTCCGTGTACCGGGCGTTCGACTCGCTGGAGGACTTCGAGGCCGCGATCGCGGAACTCAGGCGCGCGCAGCGGCCCGCCGCGGACGACGGGGGCGGCGACGGGGCCGCCCCGGGGAGCCAGGAAGACGACAGCGGGCAGGAGGGGGCCACGCAGGTCCCCGCGCCCGCTCCCGCCGCCGGCTGACGGCGGTCCGGCCCCGGACGCGAGGGTCCGGGGACCGGTTCGGCCGGCGGCGACGAAGAAGACCTGTTGCGGGCAGGCGAGTGGGTGCCCGCAGCATCAGACAGAACACCGTGCCCACGGGAACATCGGGGCACTTCAGGGCGTTTTCGCCCGTATCAGGGAGGCGGCATGACAGAGACGGCGAGCGGTCCGGCACGTAGTTCCCGAGCCAAGGCGAGCAAGGCCGGCAAGGGACTCCGCGTCGAGCGCATCCACACCACCCCGGGGGTCCACCCGTACGACGAGGTGGCCTGGGAGCGCCGTGACGTCGTCATGACCAACTGGCGCGACGGCTCGGTGAACTTCGAGCAGCGCGGCGTGGAGTTCCCCGACTTCTGGTCGGTGAACGCGGTCAACATCGTCACCAGCAAGTACTTCCGCGGTGCCGTCGGCACCCCGCAGCGCGAGACCAGCCTCAAGCAGCTGATCGACCGCATCGTGAAGACGTACCGGAAGGCCGGCGAGGACAACAAGTACTTCGCCTCGCCCGCCGACGCCGAGATCTTCGAGCACGAGCTGGCGTACGCCCTCCTGCACCAGATCTTCAGCTTCAACAGCCCCGTGTGGTTCAACGTGGGCACGCCCCAGCCGCAGCAGGTCAGCGCCTGCTTCATCCTGTCCGTCGACGACTCCATGGAGTCGATCCTCGACTGGTACAAGGAAGAGGGCATGATCTTCAAGGGCGGCTCCGGCGCCGGCCTGAACCTCTCCCGCATCCGCTCCTCCAAGGAGCTCCTCTCCTCCGGCGGCAACGCCTCCGGACCGGTCTCCTTCATGCGCGGCGCCGACGCCTCCGCCGGCACCATCAAGTCCGGCGGCGCCACCCGCCGCGCGGCGAAGATGGTCGTGCTCGACGTCGACCACCCCGACATCGAGGACTTCATCGAGACCAAGGTGAAGGAGGAGGAGAAGATCCGCGTCCTGCGCGACGCGGGCTTCGACATGGACCTGGGCGGCGACGACATCACGTCCGTCCAGTACCAGAACGCCAACAACTCCGTGCGCGTCAACGACGAGTTCATGGAGGCCGTCGAGAAGGGCGGCAAGTTCGGCCTGCGTGCCCGTATGACCGGCGAGGTCATCGA
The DNA here is from genome assembly GCA_002154585.1 of Streptomyces pseudogriseolus. Lineage (GTDB taxonomy): Bacteria > Actinomycetota > Actinomycetes > Streptomycetales > Streptomycetaceae > Streptomyces > Streptomyces pseudogriseolus. The sequence continues at coordinate 2,341 of MUNG01000414.1, read as the reverse complement.
GGAGGTCGACGCCAAGGCGCTCTTCCGCAAGATCGCCGAGGCCGCGTGGGCCTGCGCCGACCCGGGCATCCAGTACGACGGCGTCATCAACCACTGGCACACCTGCCCCGAGTCCGGCCGGATCACCGCGTCGAACCCGTGCAGCGAGTACATGCACCTGGACAACACGTCCTGCAACCTGGCCTCGCTGAACCTGATGAAGTTCCTCACGGACGACGGCAAGGGCAACCAGTCGTTCCAGGCCGAGCGGTTCCAGAAGGTCGTCGAGCTGGTCATCACCGCGATGGACATCTCGATCTGCTTCGCGGACTTCCCGACCCAGAAGATCGGCGAGAACACCCGCGCCTTCCGCCAGCTCGGCATCGGCTACGCCAACCTCGGCGCCCTGCTGATGGCCACCGGCCACGCCTACGACTCCGACGGCGGCCGCGCCCTCGCCGGGTCCATCACCTCCCTGATGACCGGCACCGCCTACCGCCGCTCCGCCGAGCTCGCCGCGATCGTCGGCCCGTACGACGGCTACGCCCGCAACGCCGACGCCCACAAGCGCGTCATGAAGCAGCACGCCGACGCCAACGGCACCGCCGTGCGCATGGACGACCTGGACACCCCGGTGTGGGCCGCCGCCACCGAGGCCTGGCAGGACGTGCTGCGCCTCGGCGAGAAGAACGGCTTCCGCAACGCCCAGGCGTCCGTGCTCGCCCCGACCGGCACCATCGGTCTGGCGATGTCCTGCGACACCACCGGCGTCGAGCCCGACCTCGCCCTGGTCAAGTTCAAGAAGCTGGTCGGCGGCGGCTCGATGCAGATCGTCAACGGCACCGTCCCGCAGGCCCTGCGCCGCCTGGGCTACCAGGAGGAGCAGATCGAGGCGATCGTCGCCCACATCGCCGACAACGGCAACGTGATCGACGCCCCCGGCCTCAAGCACGAGCACTACGAGGTGTTCGACTGCGCCATGGGCGAGCGCGCCATCTCCCCGATGGGCCACGTCCGCATGATGGCCGCGATCCAGCCCTGGATCTCCGGCGCCATCTCCAAGACGGTCAACATGCCGGAGACGGCGACCGTCGAGGAGGTCGAGGAGATCTACTTCGAGGCCTGGAAGCTGGGCGTCAAGGCGCTCGCCATCTACCGCGACAACTGCAAGGTCGGCCAGCCCCTCTCCGCCAAGACCAAGGAGAAGGAGAAGGCCGAGGTCACGGAGAAGGCCGAGGAGACGATCCGCGCCGCGGTCGAGAAGGTCGTCGAGTACCGCCCGGTCCGCAAGCGCCTCCCGAAGGGCCGCCCCGGCATCACCACCTCCTTCACGGTCGGCGGCGCCGAGGGCTACATGACCGCCAACTCCTACCCGGACGACGGTCTCGGCGAGGTCTTCCTGAAGATGTCCAAGCAGGGCTCGACGCTCGCCGGCATGATGGACGCCTTCTCCATCGCCGTCTCGGTGGGCCTCCAGTACGGCGTGCCGCTGGAGACGTACGTCTCGAAGTTCACCAACATGCGCTTCGAGCCGGCCGGCATGACGGACGACCCGGACGTGCGGATGGCGCAGTCGATCGTCGACTACATCTTCCGCCGCCTGGCGCTGGACTTCCTGCCGTTCGAGACGCGCTCCGCGCTCGGCATCCACTCCGCCGAGGAGCGCCAGCGTCACCTGGAGACCGGCTCCTACGAGCCGACCGACGACGAGGTCGACGTCGAGGGTCTGGCCCAGTCGGCCCCGCGCGCCCAGGAGCTGAAGGCGGTCACCGCGCCGAAGGCCGAGACCGAGGCGGCCAAGCCCGCCCCGAAGCAGGCCCACACCAGCGCCGAGCTGGTGGAGATGCAGCTGGGCATCCAGGCCGACGCCCCGCTGTGCTTCTCCTGCGGCACGAAGATGCAGCGTGCCGGTTCCTGCTACATCTGCGAGGGCTGCGGCTCGACCAGCGGCTGCAGCTGACGCCGACCCGTCCGGGCGCTGCCCGGCGGTGAGACGGTGAGGGCGGTGGCGCCGGGAAACCGGTGCCACCGCCCTCGGGCGTTCCTGCTCCTGTCCGCGGGCCCTCTTACGGTGTCAGGGGCGGCGGGCCGCGCCCATCTCGCGGGTGAAGTCCGCCGGGTCGCCGCCGAAGCCCCGCACGCCCGGCACGAACTCCCAGGGGCCCGAGCCCTCCCGGACGAACTCCGCGACCGTGGCCGCCGTCGCCCCCGGCACACCCCCGAAGTCGTCCTCCGCCAGCACGTCGTAGCCCTCGCGGATGCGCAGCCCCGGGTTGCCCACGCCGGAGAACGTGCGCGGCGCGTGCTGCTGTATGACGACCCCGACCACCACGCGCGCGTAGCGCGCGTGGTGGTCGGGGTC
>MUNG01000413.1 GCA_002154585.1 Streptomyces pseudogriseolus | reverse complement strand
GGCTGCTCCGCCGCAGACGCCGTACGACCGTGCTGGGCGCGGGCTGGGCCGTACTGCTGGCGCCGCTGGCCTTCGTCACGCTGCACGGCCCGGACGACGGCGACCGGGTCACCCGCCCGGCCGCCACCGTGTCCGCCTCACCCCGGCCCTCCCCTTCACCNNGTCGCACCGGAGGAGCGGGTGACGGCGGCGCCGGGGTTCGTGCTGTGGCTGACGGAGGAGGGCAAGCACTGGACGACGCCGGACATGCCCGAGGAGCAGTTCCGCAGTGTGACCGACGGCAACATCGAGACGACGGAGCCCGGCGTCTCGGTGCAGGCCGAGGGGACGCGCGAGAGGATGCTGTTCTCGGGCCTCTACTACGGCGGCGAGGGGACGGCGTCGTACGTCGAGATCGCGACGGAGGACGGCCCGGTGCGCGGCAAGCTGCTGGAGCTGCCCGGCCGGCCCGGCTGGGGCGTCTGGTACGCCGTCGCCGGCACCGCCGACTGGGGATCCGTCACCGTGCGCGACACCGAGGGCCGTGTCTACGCCTCGCTTCCCGGCATGCCCGGGCGTCCCTGACGGGGGAGGGCGGCCGCGACACCCAGCCGGTGTCGTGGCCGGCCGTTTCCCTCCGGGCCCTCTGGCTGGACCGGCGACCCTGCCTACTTGCTGACGGCGAACCGCATCAGGGCGTGCTCGTCCCCCTGCTTGATCTTGCCGGTCTCGTTGATCACCTCGAGCTTCCAGCTGTTGCCCACCTTCACGGCCTTCGCCACGGCGCAGCCGTTGTCCTGGCTGAGCAGGCTCGGCCAGATGTCGGCGACCTGCTGGCTGCTGCCGCCGGTCGCGTCGTACACCTTGAAGCTGATGTTGCGGGCCTTCTGGAAGGAACTGCCCTTCTTGTAGGCGGCCGCGACGAACACGATCGCGGTGATCGCGCCGGGCAGCCGGGAGAACTCGACGGTCACCGTCTCGTCGTCCCCGTCACCGTGGCCGGTCTGGTTGTCGCCGCTGTGGAGGAGGGAGCCGTTGCCCATCGGGTCCAGCGAGTCCAGGCCCGCCAGGCGCACCGGGTCACTGCCCGACATGGCGATGGCGATCAGGTCGAGGTCCGTACCGGTCTTGCGGCGCAGCTTGCCCAGCACTCCGCCGCTGGCGCCTGCGGTCGGGTCCCAGGAGACACCGATGGAGAGGTGCGTGACCCCGTCCAGGTCCGCGGGGCCGTCTTCCTTGGTCAGCGTGATCATTGAACGAGCCATCCTTCGTCGACGGGTGTACGGCCCTGAGTCTGCCTGGCGACGGTCCATCCTGAACAGGCGGGTCTGCCCGGAAACGCGAGCGTTGCGGGCGGCGGTCGGCGCGCCGGGCGGACGGTCAGCGCACCGGGAAGCCGAAGGAGTAGCCTTCTTCCTTCAGCCAGGGCAGCACGCGGCGCAGCGCCTCGACGGTCTGCGCGCGGTCGCCGCCGGCGTCGTGGAAGAGGATCGTCGGCCCGTTGGACAGCTCCCGCTGCACGGTCTCGACGATGGCGTCCGCGCCGGGCTGCTCGAAGTCCTTGGTGTCCACGTTCCAGCCCAGCGGGCGCATGCCGCGGGAGGCGGCGACCGCGCGGCTGTGCGGGGTGAACGCCCCGCCGGGGGCCCGGTAGTAGAGGGGGCGGACGCCGCCGGACGCCTTGGTGATCATGCGCTCGGCGTCGAGGATCTCCTTCGACTGGTACGCCTCGGACTTGCGGTCCATGGAGGTGTCGTGGGAGACGGAGTGGTCGCACAGCACGTGCCCGTCCGCGACGATCTCCTTGACCAGGTCGGGGTGGGCCTGCGCCTGGACGCCGGTCAGGCAGAAGGTGGCCTTCACGCCCTCCTCGCGCAGCAGGTCCAGCACCTGGGGCGTCCAGCGCGGGTCGGGGCCGTCGTCGATGGTGATGTTGACGCCGCGCGGGCCCGCGTCGGAGGCGTGCGCGATGGCGGGGGACACCCGCTTCACGGCGGCCGGCTTCGCGGACGCGCCGGCCCCCGGGCCGTCGTTCACGGCGTCGGCCTGGGCGGTGTAGACCGAGGCGCCGACGGCGAGCATCGTCACCCCGAGCGCGGCCCCGACCACCTTGCCGTACCAGCTCCGTCCACCGCCGTGCCGCGCCATGTCCCGCCCCGCTTTCTCGCTGTCGCTCGTCGCCGCCCGCCCGAGTCCCGGAACATCGGGAACTCGTCGGACCACTGGACGAGACGGGACACGAACGCCCCCGGATGCGTCCGTTACGGATCACGGACATGTCCGGGGACGTTCGCGGACAGAAGGGGGGCGCCGGCCGCACGGGCCGGGGGCCCGGTCACCGTGGTGACCGGGCCCCCGGGGGGTGGTGCGGCGTCGGGACGCGGCGCGTCACCAGCGGTACCAGCGGCCGCGGCCACCGCCCGCGTTGGTGGAGCGCATGACGAAGCCGAGCAGCCAGACCACGAGGACCGCGATGGCGATCCACCACAGGATCTTCACGGCGAAGCCGGCGCCGAAAAGGATCAGGGCAAGAAGCAGAACGAGCAGCAAGGGAACCATATTTATCGACCTCCTGCCGCACCGTTTGCCCTCGACCCGCAGCCGCACACCTCCCCGCCGCCTTGTTTGTGAAGGGACAGTGGGGGCACTCGTGGGCCACGACGCAGTGCCCGCACGCTACAGGGAGGCATGTTCCGTGAGTGCCGGTGAGAAGGCCAAGGCGAAGACCGAGCAGGCGCAGGGCAAGACCCAGGAGGCCCTGGGACGCGCCACAGGGAACGACCGCATGGAGGCGGAGGGCCAGGCCACGAAGAGCAAGGGCGACGCCCGCGAGGCCAAGGAAAAGACGAAGGACGCGTTCAAGCACTGACCCTGCCCGCACACGTTCC
>MUNG01000412.1 GCA_002154585.1 Streptomyces pseudogriseolus | reverse complement strand
GTGGACCGTGACGTGATCCAGGAGGCGTTCAAGATCGCCGCGGTGGTGCAGGCCGTCGCCGCGACCCTCGACGCGGAGGCGGCGCTCGCGGAGTGACTCCGCGCCCGCCCGGCCACGTACGGGCCCGTCCACCCACCGGGGTGGCCGGGCCCGTCACCGTTTTCCAGCGGTTCGCGGCGTCCGTCTACTCCTCGCCGGTGTCCCCCGGCCGCTTCTCCGGCTCCGGCTCCGGCGCCGGGGACGCCGGAGCCGGGGCGTCCGGGGCGGACATGGCCGTGGCGCCCCGGGGGCGCGGGGACTGGGCGAGGGCCGCCTCGTGGGAGTACGACCGCAGGTAGCCGACGACGGTGTTGGAGACCGCGACCAGCGGCACCGCGACCACCGCGCCCCCGATGCCGGCCACCAGTCCGCCGGAGGCCACGGCCAGCACCACCGCGAGCGGATGGACCCGCACCGCGCGTCCGAGGATGAACGGCTGGAGGATGTGGCCCTCGATCTGCTGGACGGCCAGCACCACCACGAGCACCATCACACCGGTGAACACGCCCTGGGTGACGAGCCCGACGACCACGGCGAGCGCGCCGGACACCACCGCGCCGACGAGCGGGATGAACGAGAACAGGAAGATGAAGACGGCGAGTGGCACGGCCAGCGGCACATCGAGGAAGTAGATGCCGAGGCCGATGAAGATGGCGTCGATCAGCGCCACCACCACCGTGCCCCGCACGTACGCGGTGAGCGTGCGCCACGCGACCGGGCCGGCGCCGGCNNCCGTCACGCCTTCCAGGCCGGCCGAGGTGATCTGCTCGGTGTTGGCGCCGACCGCCTCGCGAAGGTTCTTGGCGATCTCGTTGATCTGCTTGTCGGTGACGTGGAACGGGCTGTTGAGCAGCCAGTTGCGCAGTTCGTCGATGCCGTCCTGGATCTGGTCGGCGAGGGTGTCGACGTTCTCCATGACCTGCCAGGTCACGAACCAGCCGATGAGTCCCATCACGACGAAGCCGAACAGAGCGGTCAGCACGGTGGCCGGTCCGCGCGGCACCCCGAGCCGCCGCAGCCGGGCGACGGTGGGCTGGAGCAGCGCGGTGATGAGCAGCGAGGCGACGAACGCCAGCACGACCAGCTGGACGGCGCTGATGATGCGCATCAGCACCCAGACGGTGCCCGCGAGCACCAGCAGGCGCCAGCCGGCCTCGGCGGCGACCCTGACCCCCCAGGGCACGGCCTGCGCCGGGTCGGGGCGCGCCGGGAGGACGACCTGGGTGTACTCGGGCGGGGGGTGCGGCCGGTCGGGGTCGGCGGTGCGGCGTGACGGGTCGTCGTCCG
>MUNG01000411.1:9663-10258 GCA_002154585.1 Streptomyces pseudogriseolus | reverse complement strand
GGGGGGCGGGCACGGACGGTGGCCGCGGCTGCGGCGCGGTGGGCAGCTCGGGCACGGACACGGCGGGCCCGTCGATGTGGGGGGTGGGGAAGGCCGACGCGGCGGGCTCGGCGCCGGGCGCGGGCCGGGCTCCGGAGCCGGGCGTGGGCTGGGCGGCCGGTGTGGGGCGCCCGGTGGGGCCCGGCAGCGCGGTCCCGGTCCCGTCCATGGGCGCCGCCCCGGCCGCGGGGCCCGCCGCCAGGGCGGCCGACACGGCGACCGCCGCCGCGCCCACGGCCANNACGGCCAGGGCGCGGGCCCGGACCCGCCTGTGCTGTGGGGCCATTGGCTGCTCCTCTTCTCGCTCGCGTCCGCCTGCTGCCTGATGCCTTGCTGTTGACGAACAGTCATATGAAGTCAGCCATACGAAATACGACAGTGCCACTGCCACTGCGGCTTTCGAGTGCCGTTCTCGCCCGTGTGGGTGAGACGGCGCCAGAAGAAAGTGAGAATGCGTGTCCTTGCTTGACACCCGGGTTCCCGCGGTCGTGATGCGGATCGACCGGAATCCCTTTCATCACGGCACCCTGGGCGCCGTCCGGTCGCTCGGCCGGGC
>MUNG01000411.1:274-9618 GCA_002154585.1 Streptomyces pseudogriseolus | reverse complement strand
CGCGGCCCGGCTGCGCGAGGAGCTGGCGCCCTCCTACCTACTGCCCGTGACGCCGCCGGCGTCCGCCGAACGCGTGGCGGACAAGGCCCGGCTGGCCGCCGTGTGCGCCTCGGTGGGTGTGCCGCACCCGCGCACGGAGGTCCCCGACACCCCGCAGCGGGCCGGCGAGGACGCGCTGCGGCTCGGGCTGCCCGTGGTCGCCAAGTGGAGCCGTCCCTGGCTGCTCCCGGCGGGCTCCGGGCTGCGCAGCACCCAGGTGCTGCACTCCGCCCGCGAGGCGCGGGACCTGCACGCGCGCACCGCGGAGGCGGGCTGCCCGCTGCTGCTCCAGGCGTATCTGCCGCCCGGCACGGACCGGGACTGGTTCTTCCACGGCTACGCCGACCGCGCGGGCGCGGTGCGCGCGGGCGGGCCGGGCCGCAAGCACCTGTCCTGGCCGCGCGGCGCGGGTCTGACCGCGGTGGGCCGCTGGACGCCCAACTCGGAGGTGACGGCGCTCGCCGAGCGGATCACCGGCGAGCTGGGCTACCGCGGCATCTTCGACCTGGACTTCCGCCGCTGCGGCACCACCGGCCGCTACCACCTCCTGGACTTCAACCCGCGCCCGGGCGCGCAGTTCCGGCTGTTCACCGACAGCGCGGGCCTGGACGTCGTACGGGCGCAGCACGCGGACCTGACGGGGCGTGTGCTGCCGGACGGTGATCCGGTGACCGGCAGGGCGTTCGTGGTGGAGAACTACGCGCCCCTCGCCGCGCTGCGGCCCGCGCCCGGCGGGCGCGAACTGGCCTGGTGGGCGGCCGACGACCGCGCCCCGGGCTGGGCGATGTGGGCGCTGTGGGCCCGCCATGTGTCCGGCCGGCTGCGCCGGCGGCTGAGCGCCGCGGACGGGGTCCCGGCCCAGCGCCCGGCGCCCCGCACGCCCTCCCTGACGACCGACAACGAGAAAGCGAGCAGCTGATGATGTACGACCTTCTGGTGGTGGGCGCGGGTCCGTACGGTCTGTCGATCGCGTCGCACGCGGCGGCCGCCGGACTGAACCTGCGTGTCTTCGGCCGGCCCATGGCGTCCTGGCGGGACCACATGCCGGCCGGGATGTTCCTGAAGTCGGAGCCGTGGGCGTCCAACCTGTCCGACCCGGCGGGGCGCTGGCGGCTCGACGCGTACTGCACGGAGCGGGGCCTGACCGCCCGTCACGCGCATCCGATCCCGGTGGAGGACTTCGCCTCGTACGGGCTGTGGTTCGCGCGCAACGCCGTGCCCGAGGTGGACGAGCGGCTGATCGCGCGGGTGTCGTCGGGGCCCGAGGGCTTCAGCGCGGTCGCCGAGGACGGGGAGGTGCTGCACGCGCGGACGGTGGCGCTGGCGGTGGGCGTGATGCCGTTCATCGAGGTGCCTTCGGCGCTGCGCGGGCTGCACCCGACGCTGGTGACGCACAGCAGCCACCACAGCGACCTGGGCCCCTTCCAGGGCAAGGACGTCACGGTGATCGGCGGTGGGCAGGCCGCGCTGGAGACGGCGGCGCTGCTCGCCGAGCAGGGCACGCGGGTGCGGGTGCTGGCGCGGGCGGAGCAGCTGCGCTGGAACGACGTGCCGCCGCCGTGGGAGCGCCCCTGGTGGCAGTCGGCGCGTTCGCCCCACAGCGGTCTGGGGCCGGGCTGGCGGAACTGGTTCTACTCGGAGCGGCCGGGGCTGTTCCGGCGGCTGCCGGAGGCGACCCGGACGCGGATCGCGGCCACCGCGCTGGGCCCGGCGGGCGCCTGGTGGGTGCGGGAGCGGGTGGAGCGTGCCGTGGACCTGATGCCGGGGCACGAGGTGACGGCGGCGGCCGCGGTGCCGGGCGGGCTGCGGCTCGAGCTGGCCGACCGGTCGGGCGCGCGGCGGGCGATGGAGACGGAGCACGTCATCGCGGCCACCGGGTTCAAGGCGCACCGTGACCGGCTGGGGATGCTGTCGGCGGAGCTGCGGGGCGCGATGACGGCGCTGCCCGACGGGTCGCCGGTGCTGGACCGGGGCTTCGAGTCGTCCTACCCCGGCCTGTTCCTGGCGGGTCTGGTGACGGCGTCCGGGTTCGGTCCGGCGATGCGGTTCGTGCACGGTGCGACGTTCACGGCGTCGACGCTGGTGCAGGGGGTGCGCAGGCGGCTGCGGGCGGCCCCGGTGCGCGGCAGCGTGCCGCTGCCGGCGGGTCCGGGCCGCGGCGGGGCGCCGGCTCCGGTGCGCGGCTGACGGGCGGTACGACGAAGCGTCCCCCGGACCGGGTGGTCCGGGGGACGCTTCGTGCCGGGGGCGCGGACGCCGGGAGGGGTGGGCCCGGCGTCCGCGGGGCCGTCAGCGGCGGGCGCCGACGCGTCCGCGGCGGTACAGCATGGCCCCGCCGGTGAGCAGCACGGCGCCGGCGGCGGAGGCGGCCATCAGGCCGTCGGTGCCGGTCTGCGCGAGGTGCGGCGGGCCGTCCGGGGTGTGCTCGGCCGGCGGCTCGACGGGCGCGGGCGGCGTCTTGACCTTGACGGGCGGCTCGGGCTTGTCCTTCTCCGGCGTCTTCTCCGGCTCCTTCTCACCGTGGTGGCCGGAGTCGTTGACGCAGGTGTTGCCGCTCGCCTCGTTGAACAGGCCGAGCAGGTTCACGTTGTTGCCGCAGGCGTTCACCGGGATGTGGATCGGGGCCTGGACGAGGTTCCCGGACAGCACACCGGGCGAGCCCTTGGCGGCGCCGACCGCGTGGGCCCCGCCGTCCTCGGAGTGCGAGGCGCCCGGGTCGGACGCGTGGTGGGAGTGCGCCGAGCGGTCCGAGGAGGACTTCGCGCCGTGCGCGCCCTCCGAGACGTTGACGCAGGTGTTGTCGGAGGCGCTGTTGAGCCCGCCGCCGAGGGTGACGTTGTTGCCGCACGCGTTCACGGGGGCGTGGACGGGCGCCTGCACGGTGTTCCCGGACAGCACACCGGGCGAGCCCTTGGTGCCGCCCTCCGCGTGCGCGCCGCCGGCCTTCTCACCGTGACCGCCGGCCTTCTCGCCGTGGCCGCCGGACTCGTTGACGCACGTGTTGTCGGACGCGCTGTTGAGGGCGCCCACGGCGGTGACCGTGTTGCCGCACGCGTTCACCGGCACGTGGACCGGCGCCTGCACGTTGTTCCCGGACAGCACACCGGGAGAATCCTCGGCACCGCCCCCCGCGAACGAGTCGGCGAGGGCGGGGGTTCCGTACAGGGACAGAATGCCCGTGGCGGCAGCGGCCGCCGCGAACACTCCCCTGCTCAGGGTCTGTCGCAATGTGGTTGTCTTCCTGCTTGAAGATCGGGAGGCCGGCCCCGGCATGGAGAGAGGCGGCCGAGGCCGCGCGTCACGGCCCGGCTGCCCTGTGGCCTGTCTCCCTTTCCAACCCTGCTGCACGGAATCGGTTGCGCAGGTTCACCCGGTTGGCCCGCGTGACCCTCACGCGGGCCCGGGGGTCAGGACACCACGTCCTTGCGGGCGAACCCGCGGAACGCCAGTGCGAACAGCACGAGCGCGTACGTCACGGACACCGACGCGCCCTGGATCATGCCGGACCACTCCGGCGTGGGCTGGACCGCGTCCGCCCAGGCGAACTGCCAGTGGGCGGGCAGGAAGTGCCGCCAGTCGCCGAGGGCGGTGACGGCGTCCAGGACGTTGCCGACGATGGTCAGCCCGACGGCGCCGCCGACCGCGCCCAGCGGGGCGTCGGTGCGGGTGGACAGCCAGAACGCGAGCCCCGCGGTGACCAGTTGCGACACGAACAGGTACGCGACGATCACCACGAGCCGCCCGGCCGCGGTGCCGGGGTCGAGCGTGCCGCCGGTCGGGATGTGCAGCGGGCCCCAGCCGTAGGCGACGGAGCCGACGGCGAGCGCGACCACCGGCAGCAGCACCATCGCGGCGAGACTCAGCCCCAGTCCGACGATCAGCTTGGACCACAGCAGCCGCATGCGGGGCACGGGCGCGGCGAGCAGGTAGCGCAGGGAGGACCAGCCGGCCTCGGAGGCGACGGTGTCCCCGCAGAACAGGGCGACCGGGATGACCAGCAGGAAGCCCGCCGACACGAACAGGGCGACGGCGGCGAAGTTGGCGCCGGACGCGGTGGCGGTGTCCATCAGGTTGATGCGGGTGTTGCCGCCCTCGGGTTCGCCGCCGATCGCGAAGGCGACGACCAGCACGAACGGCAGCAGGGCGAGGACCGCGCCCATCAGGAGGGTGCGCCGCCGCTTGAGCTGGCGGACCAGCTCGACCCGCAGCGGCAGGGTGCGGCCGGCGCGGTATCCGGCGGCGGTCCCGGCGGGGGCGGACGGCGCGGGGGCCGTGGTCTCCTCGGCCCGCTCGGTGAGCGCGCTCATGCGGAACCTCCGATCAGGGTGAGGAAGGCGTCCTCGAGCCGGCGGTGCGGGCCCACGGACGTCACGGGCACCTCCAGCCGGACCAGTTCCGCGATCAGCCGGGGGGCGGTGCCGTCGGCGCCGAGCCGGACCAGCAGCCCTTCGTCGGTGCGGACGGCGGTCTCCACGCCGGGCAGGGCCGCGACCTTCTCGGCGAGGGGCTCGTCGACGGGGGTGACGGTGCCGACGAGCAGGGTGTCGCCGGAGCCGATGATGTCGTGCACCGGCCCGGCCTGCACCAGGCGGCCGCGGTCCATGACGACGAGGTGGGTGCAGGACTGCTCGACCTCCGCCAGCAGATGGCTGGAGACGATCACCGTGCGTCCGGCGGCCGCGTACCGGATCATCACCTCGCGCATCTCGCGGATCTGCGGCGGGTCGAGGCCGTTGGTGGGTTCGTCGAGGATCAGCAGGTCGGGCAGGCCCAGCATGGCCTGGGCGATGGCGAGGCGCTGGCGCATGCCCTGCGAGTAGGTGCGCACGGCACGGGCGAGCGCGTCGCCGAGACCGGCGATCTGAAGTGCCTCGTCGAGGTGGGCGTCCTCGGGCGGGCGGCCGGTGGCGGCCCAGTACAGCTCGAGGTTCTCCCGGCCGGACAGGTGCGGCAGGAAGCCCGCGCCCTCGACGAAGGCGCCGACCCGGGACAGCACGGGCGCGCCGGGGCGGATGGCGTGGCCGAAGACGCGGATCTCGCCGTCGTCGGGCTTGATGAGCCCCATCAGCATGCGCAGGGTGGTGGTCTTGCCGGCGCCGTTGGGTCCGAGCAGGCCGAGCACCTGGCCCTTCTCCACCCGGAACGACAGGTCCCGTACGGCGTACCGGTCGGTGGAGCGGGCGTAGCGCTTGCTCAGGCCGGTGATCTGGAGGGGCACGTCGGCCAGCTCCGGGTCGGGGGCCGGGGCGGTGGTGCGGCGGCGGCCGGTGAGCAGCAGCGCGAGGGCGAGCACGGCGCCGGCGACGGGCAGCCACACCACCCAGGCGGGCAGCGGGGCCGCGGCGGTGGTGACGCCGGGCGCGGTGGGCACGGTGAGGTCGCTCCGCAGCGCCACCGTGTACGTCGCGGGGGCGGCCGGGGAGGCGTAGGCGAGGTCGGTGGAGGCGAGGACCAGGCGCAGCCGGTGGCCCTTGCGGACCTCGTGGTCGACGGCCGGGAGGGTGAGCGTCACGTCCTTGCCGGCGCGGGCGCCCTCGACGCGGACGGGGGTGACGAGCTGGGAGGGCAGCACCTGTTGGCGGCCGTCGGGGCCGACGTCGTAGACCTTGGCGAAGAGGACCGCGTCGTCGCTGGTGGAGGTGACCCGCACGGTGACGGCCGGGGAGCCGGTGATGCGCAGGTCGCGGGTGACGGGGGCGGACTCGAAGCGGGCATGCTGGCCCGGGAAGTCGAGGGAGACGCCGATGCCGAGGGAGGAGAGCTGGGAGAGGCCGCCCAGGCCGCCGATGCCGGGCAGCGACGACACGGCGGGCGGGCTGGCGCCGGCCGGGTTGGCGAAGCGCTGCTCGCGGCCGGTCAGCTCCACGGTGCGGGTGCCGCCGCGCAGGCCTGGGTAGGCGTCGGCGCTCGCGCCGCGCAACTGGGCCCGCCCGTCGGTGGAGTCGACGCCTCCGGTGCGGGTGACGCGGAAGGCGGGGCCGGTGTCGGCGCTCTTGTCGCCCTTGAGGTAGCGGTCGAACCAGGCGCGGACGCGGGCGTGGAGGCGGTCGGTCTCGGGGTCGCCGCCGTCGTGGCCGCCGGCCAGCCAGTCGACGTCGACGGGGGCGCCGTTGGCGCGGACGGCCCGCGCGGCGGCGTCGGCCTGGCCGAGCGGGAACAGGGAGTCGGTCTGACCCTGCATCAGCAGGGTGGGCACGTCGATGCGGTCGGCGACGGCGGCCGGGGAGCGCTTCTCGAGCAGTGCGCGCGCCCGTGCGTCGGGCACGCCCGACTCGGCGACCTGCTCGTACATGGCGCACAGCTCGGGCTCGAAGCGGGCGCAGCCGCCGCCGGAGGTGATGAAGGCGCCCGCCCACAGCTTCTTGAACACGCCGTTCGGGAAGAGCGCCTCGGCGAGGTCGAAGTAGGTGATGGCCGGGGCGATCGCGTCGATCCGGTCGTCGTGTCCCGCGCCGAGCAGGGCGATCGCCCCGCCGTAGGAGTTGCCGGCCATGCCCACGCGGGGGTCGCCGTCCTTGTCGAGGCGGACCTCGGGGCGGGTGGCCAGCCAGTCGACGAGCCGGGAGACGTCGGCGACCTCGCCCTCGGGGTCGTTCAGCCCGATCTTCCCGGTGGACCGGCCGAAGCCGCGCGCGGACCAGGTGAGGACCGCGTACCCGTCGCGGGCGAGGTCCTCGGCCTGCGCGCGGACCTCGTCCTTGCTGCCGCCGAAGCCGTGGCCGAGCAGCACGGCCGGGCGGCGGCCTTCGGGTCCCGCGGTGAAGAAGGAGGTGTCGATGCGCACGCCGTCGTCCGTGGTCATGACGCGGTCGGCGCGGCGCACCTCGGGCGCGTCGTCGGAGGCGACGGCGGTCCAGGTGCCGGCCCCGGCGAGCACGACGACGGCGGCCGCGGCGGCGAGGGCACGCCGGGGCCGCGGCCGCCCGAGGCGGGGCAGTCGAAGATCCATGCGTCAACCGTACGGGGTCACCCTGTCGGCCGGCTGACGACCGGAGACCGAATCCGGGCACCTCCCGCCGGTGTACGGGAGGACCGCCGCGTACCGCGTCCGTGGTACGCGGCGGCCCCTGGAGGTATGACGCCGTCTCAGATGGTCGGGGTGTCGTCGACGATCGGCTTGTGGATCTCGACGACCGGCTTCCATCCCGCGGAGAACTCGATGAAGTCCGCACGGGTGGGGTAGGTGTCGATCGCGCGACGGTCACGCTTGGGGCTGTCGCTCGCCTTGCGGCCCCGGGGGATCTGCTCCTCGAAGATGTCGACCTTCACGTCGGGGACCTCCTTGAGGCCCTGACGCCAGATCTGCACGACGTCGGCGCCGAACGCCTGCCGGACCGCGGCGTAGAGGGCCGTGAGGGACCCCTTGTCCCCGCCGGGGACGAAAAGCGCCAGGTCGAGCACGACACCGGCGGACTGGAGGACCTCGATGGTCACCGGGCCGCTCTCGTCGGCCACGTAGATCCCGGCTTCGTTCTCGTCGTCGGGAAGGCAGGTGACCTCTTCCTGGAATACGGTCCTCGCCGTGACCGAACCGCCCTCGAAAAGCTCACCGGACTTGGTCAGAAAAGCAGGGACGTAGCAGTCGGGAAGTTTGAGTTCCGCCGTGTCGGCGGAAACGAAGATCCTGTCCTTCACGCCGAGCTTCGTCACCTCTTCCAGCGAGAGGCGGCGAGCGGCGATCTTCTCCGTGTTCACGATTTCCCTTTCAGGTCGTACTGTCCCTCCGAACAGGTACGCTACCACGGAACACCGAGGTCAACTGCCCAGTAATTGCTGGGCAGATGGCCCCCGACGGCCCGTACGAGAGGGCATTTGGGCGAGTGTCACTCGGCGGGGAACGGGGTCGGGAACGCGGTTGGGAACGCGCTCCGCGAGGCCATGTCCGTCGCGGTGGCGCCGGGAATCACATGGCGGTCGCATTTCGGCGCATCGAGTGCCACGGGGGAACCAAAGAGGGTTTACGGCAGATATCGACGAAAACCGGCCGGACACGTCTGCGCCCCGCCTCGGTGAACGCTGAGGCGGGGCGCAGGGGATCCGGCGGGCGTCAGTGGTTGCGGGGGAAGCCCAGGTCGACGCCGGAGGGGGCGTCCGCCGGGTCGGGCCAGCGGGTCGTGACGACCTTTCCGCGGGTGTAGAAGTGCGTGCCGTCGTTGCCGTAGATGTGGTGGTCGCCGAAGAGGGAGTCCTTCCAGCCGCCGAAGGAGTGGTAGCCCACGGGGACCGGGATCGGGACGTTGACGCCGACCATGCCGGCCTCCACCTCGAGCTGGAACCGCCGGGCGGCGCCGCCGTCCCGGGTGAAGATGGCGGTGCCGTTGCCGAAGGGGGAGCTGTTGATGAGGTCGAGGGCCTCCTCGTACGTCTCGGCGCGCAGTACGCACAGGACGGGGCCGAAGATCTCGTCCTGGTAGGCCTTCGCCGTGGTCGGCACCTTGTCGAGCAGGGAGATGCCGATCCAGTGGCCGTTCTCGAAGCCGTCGACGGTGTACCCGGTGCCGTCCAGGACGACCTCGGCGCCCTCGTCCGCCGCGCCCGCGACGTAGGAGGCGACCTTGTCGCGGTGGGTCGCGGTGATCAGCGGGCCCATCTCGGAGGCCGGGTCGTCGCCGGGGCCGATGGTGATCTTCTCGGCGCGCTCGCGGATCTTCTCCACCAGCTCGTCGCCGATCGCGCCGACGGCGACGACCGCGGAGATCGCCATGCAGCGCTCGCCGGCCGATCCGTAGGCGGCGGACACGGCGGCGTCGGCGGCCGCGTCGAGGTCGGCGTCGGGCAGCACCAGCATGTGGTTCTTGGCGCCGCCGAGGGCCTGGACGCGCTTGCCGTTGGCGGAGGCGGTGGTGTGGATGTAGCGGGCGATGGGCGTGGAGCCGACGAACGACACGGCCTTGACGTCCGGGTGCTCCAGGAGGCGGTCGACGGCCACCTTGTCGCCGTGGACGACGTTGAAGACGCCGTCGGGGAGACCGGCCTCCGCGAGGAGTTCCGCGAGGCGGACCGAGGCGGACGGGTCCTTCTCGGACGGCTTCAGCACGAAGGTGTTGCCGCAGGCGATGGCGAGCGGGAACATCCACATCGGCACCATCGCCGGGAAGTTGAACGGGGTGATGCCGGCGACCACGCCGAGCGGCTGGCGGATCGACGCCACGTCCACGCGGCTGGCCACCTGGGTGGACAGCTCGCCCTTGAGCTGGACGTTGATGCCGCAGGCCAGGTCGACGATCTCCAGGCCGCGCGCGACCTCCCCGAGCGCGTCGGAGTGCACCTTGCCGTGCTCGGCGGTGATCAGCTCGGCGATCTCG
>MUNG01000411.1:0-221 GCA_002154585.1 Streptomyces pseudogriseolus | reverse complement strand
TAGGTTCCCGAGGCGCCTTCGGCGGTCTTGCCGCCGATCCAGTGGTTGACGATCTTCGTCATGACCGAGAACTCCTTCGCTCGTGTGGTGCCTCGGGGTCATCCCACCAGGGGCGGGGGGCCGGGCGGGCCCGACACTGTGTCGGCCGTTCGGGTCCCCGTGTAGACACATGGGTTCCGTGCGCGGGCGCGGGCGCGGTGGCGGGCGGTCGAGGCGGAACC
>MUNG01000410.1 GCA_002154585.1 Streptomyces pseudogriseolus | reverse complement strand
CGGCCCGGGCGTCGGGTGCGCCGTGCCGTCCGGGGAAGGCGACGTGCACGCCGTGCGCGCCGAGCAGCGCGGGCGTCGTACCGGCGTCGGGGGAGAGGGTCATGGGGTGCCGGGCCTCGCTTCCTCACCGGGACGGGTGAATTCACCGGGCCGCCGGGGGACGCCGTCGGGCCGCCGGGCCGGCCCCGCCTCGTCGGCCCCGTCCGCCTCCTCGGCCCTGTCCGTGTCGTCCGCGCCGCCCGTGTCGTCCGCGCCGCCCTGCCCGACCCGTACACAGGCCGCCCGCCAGGCCGCGTCCGTCTCGCGGGGCGGCTGGTCCCGCCGTGCCGCGTCCGTCTTGCGGGGCGGCTGGTCCCGCAAGACCGCGCCCACCTCCCGCAACGGCGGGTCCTCGACCGCGCAGGAGTCCAGCGCCACCGGACAGCGCGGATGGAACGTGCAGCCGCCCGGCAGCGCCGACGGGTCCGGCGGATCGCCGGGCAGGCCGCGCGGCGCGAAGCGGGAGGACGGGTCGCCGATGCGCGGGAAGGCGGCCGACAGGGCCCGCGCGTACGGGTGCCGGGCGTCCGCGTGGACCCGCGCGGCGGGCCCTTCCTCGACCACCCGCCCCGCGTACATCACCGCCAGCCGGTCGCAGGTGTCGGCGAGCACCGCCAGATCGTGACTGATCATGATCAGCCCCACGTCCTGGTCCGCGACCAGCTGCTCGATCAGCCGCAGGATCTGCGCCTGGACCATCACGTCCAGCGCGGTGGTCGGCTCGTCCGCGACGATCAGCCGCGGGTCGCAGGCCAGCGCCATCGCGATCATCACCCGCTGCCGCTGGCCGCCGGACAGCTCGTGCGGATACGCCGAGGCGCGGGCCGCCGGAAGACCGACCTGTTCCAGCAGCTCCCCGGCCCGCTTCCGCGCCCCGGCCGCCGTCGCCCGGCCGTGCAGCAGGATCGGCTCGGCGATCTGGTCGCCGACGCGGTGCACCGGGTTGAGGGAGTGCATCGCGCCCTGGAAGACGATCGAGGCGCCGGCCCAGCGCACCGCCCGCACCCGGCCCCACTTCATGGCGAGCACGTCCTCGCCGTCCAGCAGGATCTCCCCGCCGACCCTGGTCGCCGCGGGGAGCAGCCGCAGCAGGGCCAGCGCGAGCGTGGACTTGCCGCAGCCCGACTCCCCGGCGATCCCGAGCTTCCGCGCGGCGTCCAGCCGCAGATCCACGCCGCGCACGGCCGCCGCGCCGCCCGCGTACGTCACCGTCAGGTCCCTCACCTCGAGCAACCTCACCGGGACACCCCCAGCCTCGGGTTGAGGACCTGTTCCACGGCCCGCCCGCACAGCGTGAACGCCAGCGCGACCACGGCGACGGCGACACCCGGCGGCACCAGGTACCACCAGTGCCCGGAGCTCACCGCGCCCGCCTCCCGCGCGTCCTGGAGCAGCGCGCCCCAGGACACGACCGTCGGGTCGCCGAGCCCGAGGAAGGCGAGCGTGGCCTCGGCGAGAATCGCCGAGGAGATGATCAGCGTCGTCTGCGCCAGCACCAGCGGCATCACGTTCGGCAGCACATGCCGGAACATGATGTGCCAGTGGCCGCCGCCCAGCGCCCGCGCCCGCTCGATGTACGGCCGGGTCTCCACGGCCAGGGTCTGCGCGCGCACCAGCCGTGCGGTGGTCGGCCAGGTGGTCACCCCGATCGCCACCACGATGGTGAGCAGCGACCGCGGCATCACGGTGGCCAGCGCGATCGCCAGCACCAGCGTCGGCATCACCAGGAACCAGTCGGTGATCCGCATCATCACCGTGGCGTACCAGCCCTTGAAGTGCCCCGCCGTCACCCCGATCAGCGTCCCGATCGCCACCGACAGCACGGCCGCGAGCAGCCCGACCAGCAGCGACACCCGCGCGCCCCAGATGACCAGGCCGAGCAGGTTCCGCCCGAACCGGTCGGTGCCGAAGGGGAATCGGGCGCTCGGGTCCTCCAGGGGGCCGCCGGGCGCGTCGGTCACGTCGTCCACGTCGGAGCCGGCCAGCAGCGGAGCGGCCAGCGCCGACAGCGCGCACAGCAGCAGCGTGCCCAGGCCGAACAGCCCGGCCCGGTGCGTGCGGTACTGCCGCCAGAAGCGCGCGGCCGAGGCCCGGCGCCGCCGCCGGGCGAGCGAGCGGACCCGCCCCGCGCGGCTTCCTTGCCCCTTCGTGCCGTTCTCGGTCGTCGTCATCGGCCCACCCGGGGGTCGAGCAGCGGATAGATCAGATCGGCCACGGTGTTCATCACGATCACCGCGGCGGCGAACACGAAGAACAGCCCCTGCACCAGCGGCAGATCGGGCACGCTCAGCGCCTGGTAGAACAGCCCGCCGAGGCCCGGCCAGGAGAACACCGTCTCCACCAGGATCACCCCGGCCACCGTGCGGCCCAGATTGATGAGGATCAGCGTCACGGTTGGCAGCAGCGCGTTCGGCACCGCGTGACGCCGCCGTACGAGGTCGTCGCGCAGGCCCTTGGCGCGGGCGGTGGTCAGATAGTCGCTGCCCATCTCGTCCAGCAGCGCCGACCGGGTCACCAGCAGCGTCTGCCCGTACTCGACGGCCACCAGCGTCACCACCGGCAGCACCAGATGGTGGGCCACGTCCAGGACGTACGCGAGACCCTCCTCGCCGCCCGACTCCATGCCCCCGGTGGGGAACAGCCCCGGCAGCGGCCCGGCTCCGACCGACAGCGTGACGATCAGCAGCAGCCCCAGCCAGAACGACGGCACCGAGTACAGCGTCAGCGCGAGCCCGGTGTTGAGCCGGTCGCCGATCCGCCCGTGCCGCCACGCCGACCGTGTGCCGAGGACGATCCCCAGCAGGGTGTAGATCACGAAGGCCGTGCCGGTGAGCAGCAGGGTGTTCGGCAGCGCCTCGGTGATCTTGTCGCTCACCGGGGCGTTGAACTGGTACGAGGTTCCCAGATCGCCGGTGAGCGCCTTGCCGCAGGAGTCGGTGAACTGCTGCCACAGCGGCAGATCAAGCCCGAACTGCTCGCGATAGTTGGCCAGTTGCTCGGCCGACACCTGCCGTCCGCCGGTCATGAACTTCACCGGGTCGCCGGGGATCAGCCGGAACAGGAAGAAGCTGGTGACGAGCACGGCGAACAGCGACACGGCCGCGCCCGCCAGTTTGCCGGCCACGTACCGGAGATACGCGGTGGCGCCGCGGGCGCGCGGCCCGCGGGAGGCCTCCGGCCCGGTGGCGTCCGCCGTGCCGGCCGGTGCGGACGCCGCGTCGGCGGTCATCGGCACCCCCGCACGCTACTCACGCTCGTCGGCCGTCGCCCGGCGCCGCATCGCGAGGAAGGCGCCCACACCGGCGAGGACGATCATCCCTGCCACGATGCCGACGACCACCCCGTTCGACGAGGAGTCGTCCGAGGAGTCACCGGAGTCCGCCGGCACGGCCGACCACCAGCTCCAGTAGCCGTCCTGCCCGTAGATGTTGCCCGCCTTCGCCGGCATGGTGGTGATCGACGCGATCCGGTCGGTGCGGTAGGCCTCCACCGCGTTCGGGTACGCCATGACGTTCATGTACCCGAGGTCGTACAGCCGCGACTCCATCTGCTTCACGAGGGCGGCCCGCCTGTCCGGGTCGTACTCGGCCAACTGCCGCGCGTACAGGTCGTCGTACCGCTTGTCGCAGATGAAGTTGTCGGTCGCGCCGGTCTCCTCGGGCGTCGCGGGAAGCGCGGCGCAGGTGTGGATCGACAGCACGAAGTCCGGGTCGGGGTTGACCGACCAGCCGTCGAAGGCGAGATCGTACTCACCGGCCAGCCAGGGATCGGTCACGTTGTCCAGGCAGTTGAGGGTGACCCCGATGCCCAGCTCGCCCCACCACTCCTGGAGGTACTGGCCGATCGCCTTGTCGTTCGGGTCGGTCGCGTGGCACAGCACGCGGTAGGTGATCGGCTTACCGTCCTCGCCGACGCGCCTGCCGTCCGCGTTCTTCTTCAGGCCGGCCCGGTCGAGCATCCGGGCCGCCTCCTCCGGGTCGTACGTCAGCTCCTGGCCGGGCGACGGCTTCCAGAAGTACTGCGAGAAGCGCGGCGGGATGTAGCCGGCGCCCTCCACGGCGTGCCCCTGGAACACCTTGTCGATGATCGCCTTGCGGTCCACCGCCTTGAACAGCGCGTTGCGCACCCGCTGGTCTAGCAGCGAGGGGTGCCCGTCACCCATCGTCTCGCCGTTCTTCGCCCGGGCGCCCGGGTTGGTGGCCAGGGCGTAGAAGCGGCGGCCGGGAGCGTCGTTGACGTGGATGTTCCGCTCGCCCTTCAGCGAGGCCGCCTGGGCGGGGGTGAGGGACGGCGACCCGGCGACGAACGACACCTCGCCCTTGCGCAGCGCCGAGACCGCCGCGTCCTGGTCCTTGTAGTAGCGGAAGACCAGCTCGTCGAACTTCGGCGCGCCGCGCCAGAAGTCCTTGTTGGCCTTCAGCCGCACATAGCTGTCGGGCTTGTAGTCGGTGAGGACGAACGGCCCGTTGCCGACGACCGGGAAGTCCTTGTCGTTGTTGAACTTCGAGAAGTCGTCGACCTTCTCCCACACATGCTTGGGGACGATCGGCACGTCCAGCGCCGTCATCGTGGCCTGCGGCTTCTTCAGCTTGACGACCAGCGTGGTCGGGTCCGGCGCGGTCACCTCGTCGAAGTTGCCGACGAAACTGCCGTTGGCGGTGGCCGCGCCCGCGTCGGTCATCATCGTGTTGAACGTCCACGCCGCGTCCTCGGCGGTGGCCTGCTCGCCGTCCGACCACGTGGAGTCCGAGCGGATCGTGTACGTCCAGGTCAGCTTGTCCGGGGAGGACTTCCACGAGGTGGCCAGACCCGGGACGACATGGTTGTCCTCGGGGTCGTAGTTGGTGAGGTACTCGTAGGTGAGCCGGTGGATGCTCGTGCTGAGCAGCCGCACCGCGAGGAAGGGGCTGAGCGAGTCGACGCTCTGCGCCACGGCGACCGTCAGCACCGTCTTGTCGTCGTCGCCGCCGTCGGCCGCGTGGGTCTGCGTGGGGACGGGGGAGAGGGGGGTGGCGAGCCCGGCACTGAGCGCGAGCGCGGCGGCGCCGGCCGCCGCGACGAGCCGGAACCGGCGGGAGACGGGCCGGACCCGGTCGGGGGCGCGGTGGTGGCCGTCGTACTGATCGTTCGTGTCCATGGGCGCAGACCTCGTGTCGTCGATCGCACGGGTGGGACGGGTTGATCAGATGAGTGATGAGTGTGTCTATCAGCGGCACCGGCGACCGTCAACGGCGCGCGCACCCCATGTGGCCTGCGGAAACGTTGAGTTGACGCACTGTGTGCGCCCATTGGTCGAGACCGGTGACGCGCCGTCAGCCGCCCACCAGCGGCGCGTCACCGGTCTCGAC
>MUNG01000041.1 GCA_002154585.1 Streptomyces pseudogriseolus | reverse complement strand
TAGGTACGTCCGCGGCAGCCCGCGCCGCTCGACGCCGGCTGCCGCGGACGTACCTACGCGGCAGACACGACGAGGACCTCGCTCGAGCTGTTCCCGTGTCCGCGCGCCGGCACGAGAAGACGCTGATCGGGACCGTCCTGGAGATGAGCTTTCACAACCCGCCCGCGGGCGCCGGCAGCATCGCGGGCACGACGCTGCGGGTGCGCCGTCCACTCGCCATACGGAAAACTCGCAGGAACTTTTCTCGCACAGTCATGCTGTGTAAGTTCACGTGTGCTTACGGGCGTTGGCGATGTGCGCGTGACGGGGGTTGCGGAATGGCGGGTCACCGGCCGACGGACTGGCATGTTCTCGACCTGGACAAGGACCCGACGCCCGGTGACCCGGAGCGGGTGCGCAGCCTTGCGAAGTTCCTGCACGACTTCGCCGACGACGTCTCCGAGGCGTTGCGTCTGGTGAAGGGGATGGCCGGCGAGGGGACGCTGGCGGAGTGGGCGGGCAAGTCGGCGAAGGTGTTCAAGGAGGAGTTCTCCGGCGTTCCCAAGAACCTGAGGAAGCTGGAGAAGTCGTACGCGATGTGCGGGGACGCGCTCGCGGACTACTGGCCGAAGCTGGAGCGGGCGCAGGCGCTGGCGGACAAGGCGCTGGCGAAGGCGCGGGAGGCGCAGGCGGATCTCTCCTCCGCGCAGTCGAAGCTGGCGTCGGCGGAGTCGTGGGTGGGGCGGGCGACGAAGGAGGCCGACAAGTACAAGGACGATCCGACGGGGGCGAGGTCGGACGCGGACAAGCCCGACGAGGCGAAGGTGCGGGCCGCGACGCGGGACGTGCGGAGCGCCAAGAGCGCGCAGGAGAAGGCGCAGTCGGACGTGACGTCCGCGCAGAGCGCGCTGGACGCGGCGAAGAAGATGGCCGCGGACGCACGGAAGATGCGTGAGGAGGCGGCGCGGGACGCGAAGTCGAAGATCGACGAGGCCTCCGACGCGGGGATCCAGAACCGGGCATGGTGGGAGGAGATCGGCGACTGGTTCACCGACAACTGGGACAGCATCGTCGCGGCCTGCAAGATCGTGGTCGCGGTCGTCGGCATCGTCGCGATGATCATCGGCGGGCCGATCCTCGGCGCGATCGTCCTCATCGCCGCGCTCGTCGTCCTCGCCGACACGCTCTACAAATACTCCAAAGGCCAGGCGTCCCTGTGGGACGTCGGGCTGGCGGCGCTGGACTGCATACCCGGCATGAAGGGACTGACCACCCTCGGCGGACTCGCCAAAGGCATGAAGGCGCTCGGCAAAACCGGCCTCAAGGGCATGACCCGGGCCTTGGGGCGGGGTCTGCGCAAGGGCGGCGACGACGCGATCGCCAAGAGCAAGCCGGCCAAGGGGCGGTGCAAGAACGGTGACCCGATCGACATGGTCTCCGGTGAGATGCTCATCGAGCAGACCGACGTGGGCCTGCCAGGCGTCCTGCCCGTGATCCTTCGCCGGACCCATCTCTCCACGTACCACTGGGGCAACTGGTTCGGCGAGACGTGGGCCTCCACCTTCGACGAGCGCCTGGAGCTCGACGACGACGGCGTCCTCTTCGCCACCGAGGACGGCATGATCCTCCGCTACCCGGTTCCTGGGACGGACCGTCCCGTCCTTCCGGTGGCCGGACCTCGTTGGCCTCTCGCGTGGGACGACGACCGGGAGGGGGCGTTGAGGGTCACAGACCCTCGCACGGGTGTGTCACGGCATTTCGCCCCGGTGCCGAAGGGCGGCCGTCGAACGGCCGCCTTCACCATGCCGCTGGCGGCGATATCCGATCGCAACGGCAACCGCGTCGACTTCGACCGAGCTCCCGACGGGACCCCTCTCGCGGTACGTCACTCCGGGGGGTACCACGTCGACGTCGACACCGCGGGGAACCGCATCGTCGGTCTGCGACTGCGCGACCCGCAGGCCGGCCCCGAGGGCGCGGTCATCCTGCGGTACGTCTACGACGAGGCCGGAGACCTCGCCGAACTGCACGACTCGACCGGGTCGCCCTACAGGTTCCGTTACGACCTGGCCGGCCGGATCGCGTCATGGACCGACCGCATCGGCTCCTGGTTCCGCTTCACCTACGACGACCGTGACCGGGTCGTCCGGGGCGACGGGGTGGACGGCATCCTCTCCTGTGTCATCGACTACGACGCAGAGAACCACTGCACGCGCTACACCGACTCCCTCGGCCGCACCACGACGTACCGGCACAACGCCCGGATGCAACTCGTCTCCACGACCGACGCGTCGGGCCGGACGACCCGCAACCGATGGGACGACGAGGACCGGCTCGTGGAGCGGTCGGACGCGCTGGGGAACACCTACCGCTACAGCTACGACGAGGCCGGCAATCTGACGCGTGTCGTACGCCCGGACGGGTCGGCCCTGTCCGCCACCTACAACGACCGGCACCTGCCGGTCACCGTCACGGAGTCGGACGGTGTCGTGTGGCACCACTCCTACGACGAACGGGGCAATCGGATCGCCACCCGCGATCCCCTGGGCTCGGAGACCAGCTACACCTACGACAGCGTCGGGTTCCTCACCGGTGTGACGGACGCCCTGGGCCATCGCCGGACCGCCGTGGGGAGCGCCGTCGGGCTGCCGGTCGAGCTGACCGACGCGCTCGGCGGTGTCACCACCGTCGAACACGACGCCTTCGGCCGTACCGTCTCGGTGACCGACCCGCTCGGCCGTACCACCAGGATCGGATGGACCCCTGAGGGCCGGTTGTCGTGGCGCCGGTCCGGGGACGGGCCCGCCGAGCGGTTCGAGTGGGACGCCGCGGGCAACCTCGTGCGGTACACCGACCAGGCGGGCCATGTCAGCGAGTACACCCCTACGCACTTCCACCTGGCGGCCGCCAGGGTCCGGGCCGACGGCGCGCGGTACACCTTCGACTACGACACCGAGCTCAACCTCGTCAGGGTGACGAATCCCGAGGGCGCCTGCTGGACGTACACGTACGACGAGGCCAACCGCGTGGTCGCCGATACCGACTTCAACGGCCGCACGGTCACCTATGACGTCGACGCGGCCGGTGGTCTGCGGGCGCTGACCAACGGAGCCGGTCAGGTCATCGACTTCGGACGGGACGCCCTGGGACGGACCACGTCGGTGCGCCACGACGGGCACACCACCGAGCTCCGGTACGACACGATGGGCAATCTGGTCGAGCAGGTGAGCCCGGACGTGCGGGTGGAGAGCAGCTACGACGTCATGGGGCGGCTGCTGGCCGAAGCCGTCAACGGGCACGTCACGACCTACCGCTACGACGCGCTCGGCCGACGCGTCGAGAGGCGGACTCCCAGCGGCGTGGTCTCCACCTGGTCCTACGACGCGGCCGGACGGCCCGAGGGGCTGGAGGCCGCGGGCCACCGGATGGACTTCCGGTTCGACGCCGGAGGACGGGAGACGGCCCGGACCCTGCCGCACGGCGTCACCCTCGGACAGGCCTGGGACGACGCCGACCGGCTCACGGCGCAAACACTGTCCCGAGATCCGCACGACGCCGAGGCGGCACTGCTCCAGCACCGCACCTACTCCTACCGGCCTGACGGCCACCTCCTCGAGCTGGCGGAACTGACCACCGGCACACGACGTTTCGACCTGGACCCCGCAGGCCGGGTCACCGCCGTCCACGCACGGGACTGGACCGAGACATACGCCTACGACGGGCTCGGCAACGTGAGTGCGGCCACCGCACCGACCATTCCTCCGGAGGACGCACGACGGGAGTTCACAGGGACCCTGCTGCACCGGTGCGGCAGGACCCGCTACCAGCGCGACGGGGAGGGACGGATCGTCCGCACCGTGCGCCGCCTGCTCAGCGGCCAGAAGCGTGTGCGCACCTTCCACTGGGACAGCCAGAACAGACTGGTGGAGACCGTCACCCCGGACGGCAGCCGGTGGCGCTACTCCTACGATCCGTCGGGCCGCCGGGTGGCCAAGCGACGTCACACGGATGACGGAACGGTCGCGGAGGAGGTCCTCTTCGTCTGGGACGGTTCACGCATCGCCGAGCAGATCACGTCGGGCGGGGAGAGCACCACGTGGGACTACGCACCCGGTTCCCATCTGCCGTTGACGCAGGTCGACGGACGGGCAGGTGATGCGGGAGCCGGAACCCGCTTCCACGCGGTGGTCACGGACCTGTCAGGCGCACCGGCCGAGCTCATAGCCGAGGACGGCGAGCTGGCGTGGCAGCGACGCACCACCCTGTGGGGCTCGATGCTGCCCGCCGGGACGACACCGACCGCGGAATCGAGAACCGAGTGTCCCCTGCGCTTCCCCGGCCAGTACGCCGACGCGGAGACCGGCTGGCACTACAACCACCACCGCTACTACGACCCCGAGACCGGCCACTACGCGACCCCTGACCCGTACGGCCTCTTCCCCGCACCCAACGACACCGCCTATGTGCCGAACCCGTACCGCTGGATCGACCCACTGGGGCTCTACCGCGATACGGGCAACGGCAGGTACGCAAGGGATCCCGACGCTCCTGAGACGAAGCACAACCGGAAGAGCGAGTACCCGTCGAGCTACAGGGAGTCGACTCACGACGAGATGACGAAGAACTGGACCCTCGAGGGAGCACACCAGGGCCAGCGGCCTCTCGACAAGCACGGCAACAAGATCCCGAGGGACCAACTGACGTGGTTCGACTCCAACGGTGACATCATCTGGGACCCGAGCAACCCCGGTTCCAAGCCCTTCCACGAGACGGTGACGTACGAACACAAGGAGGCGGTCGTGGACCACTGGAACCGTGAGGGGCGAAACACCGACCGGGCCGCCCGTAACGACTTCTACAACGACCCGGCCAACATGGAGGCCATGGACAAGGCCAAGAACTCGAGCGGGGGCGCGATGATGGAGGCGCGGTACAGCCAGGAGACCGGGCCGAACTACTCCTGCTCCTGACCACGCCCGGGTCGCCCCGGTCTTGCCGATCACGTCACCCTCGGAAGGAATCATGGACCTCCAGACCACCCTCGCCGGTTTCCCCAACGCCGCCCCGCTCGACGGTCTCGACCAGGCCTGGAGGTGGAGCCTGGGCCCGGTGCTCCACTTCGCGGGCGTTCTGAGCAAGGAGGGCACGCGTCTGCTGCAGACCAACCAGCGCGGCAGGCACGACGAGAAGCTGGCGCGGGCCGTGCTGGCCTTCGCCCGGGAGCACGAGCAGGCACTCATCGGGACCGACCGGCCCATCGCAGCCGTTCCAGGTTTCACGGCGAACGGCTACGCCTTCGACGCGGTGGCCGCCACCGCTCCCGAGGTGCACGGCCACCACAAGGCGCAGAACCCCGACCTCACCGCTGTCACGTACATCGTGTTCCCCGCCTTCGCGACGGAGGTGTCCGGGCGGGAGTCCCTGGAGGAAGCGCAGGCCCGGTACCAGAAGATGCTGAGCCCTGCCGAGATCGGCCGGGAAGCGGTGCCCTTCCTGAAGATGAGCTTCGACAACCCTCGCACGGGCGGCGGCAGCACCAACCCCGGACGAGCGCTGACCTACCCCCGGATGCTGCGCCAGGAGATCCCGCAGTTGGAGGGAGCTCCTGGCGGATTCGTGGAGTGGGAGAACCGGACCGGTGAGGTGTGGCGGGTCGCCTGGGACGGCGAATGGGTGCTGTCCGGAGCGGAAGGCGAACGGCGGGGCATGAGCCTCGACGAGATCCTGGAGTTCAGCGACGCGACCCTACGGGCCTGAGCCGCGGAGGAACGCCAGGGGCGGTGACGGGAAGGCGTGCCTTCAGCGCACCGGAGCCCTTCTGGCCCGCAGCTCCTCTCGGTAGTGCATCCCGATGAAGAGCAGGGCCGCGGTCAGGGCGAGTGCGGACCACGTCCAGTTCGTCCACACCAGGTCGGGATCGCTGGCGTAGGCGCTGCCGTCCGCCCGTACACAGTCGAACCGGAGGGGCAGGTAGGAGGCCCGGTGGTGGGTGAGGCCCTCGATCGTCTGCGGGTCGAAGCCCATGCGGCAGGCCGGTGCGGGGGTCGAGTCGGCGCCGTCGCCCACCTCCGCCTCCGACCACAGCACACCGGCCAGTCCCATGGAGTAGACAGCACCGGCGGCCCAGGCGAACGCTGCCGCCGTCCGGCGCAGCAGGTGCTCGGCCCAGGGCTGGGGCCGGCCGGGCAGTGCCATCGCGATGACGCGTGCCGCCGAGATGAGTACGGCGACCGCACAGACCAGGGACACACCGAGTGCCGGTAGTGCGAACAACGGTTTCGTCGCCTCCCCTCCCGGACGGGGCGAGACCGTCGTACGCGCCGTCCCCGCGACTCTAGTCGCGCGGGACGTGCCTCACGTACACCACCCCGTCGATGCGGGGCAGGTGGGACGGGTCGAGGGGGGCGTAGCCGAAGTACGGGGACACGCGAGGCTCGGCGTGTGTGTCGCGTGCCGCAGCGGCCAGTCGGGCCGCGTCGATGACGTACTGGGAATCGGGCACGGCGTGCAGGATGCCCTCCAGCGTGTCCGCGGGCGGGGTGTCGACGCCGTGGTGGCGCAGCGTGCCGAGCGCGGTCGCCAGGTGGGCGTACTGATCGCCCAGGCGGGTGCTCACCAGGGCTCCGGCGCTCCACCACTCCACCCTCGGGTGACCCCACATGCGCATCGCGCTCTTGTCCCGCTGCAGGTGACTGTTGTGGGCGAAGACCAGCACCGGGCCGTGTTCGGCGAGGGCGAGGAGGTTGCCGGCCATCATCTCGTCCCGCGTGGCGAGCAGGCGGGCCATGCGGGCCGGTGACGTGTCCGCCATCCAGGAGTGGTAGCGCAGCAGGCCGACGGCGGTGCGTCCGTACAGACGCGCGCGGTCCCGGTCGGCCGGTGAGGACGCTGCGGCCAGGTGCGGCGCCTGCGTCTCCAGCAGGGTCACCATGTCGTCCGCGAGCAGGCGCAGTTCGCGCGCTCGCTGTGTGCGGCCGATGGACCGGGACGGGTCCGTCATGGCCGCCGGGTCGGTCCAGGGCGCGTCGGCGCCGAGCAGCTCGTCGAGCCTGTCCGCCGTGCAGGGCAGCAGGTCCGCGTCGACGTGGGCGGCCAGGTGGGCGTGCAGCGCGGTGAGGGCCTGGCGCGGGCTTTCGGCGCCTGTGATCTCCAGGGGGCCGTCCATACCGGCGAAGCGGACATGATCGTCTGCCAGACGCGCCGCGTTGAACTCGCGTATCCAGCGGATCAGTTCGCGATTGGCCTGCGAGCCGCCCCAGTCGTGACTGAAGCCGCGCCGCATCACGTCGTCGAGTGCGCCCTCGCCCGAGGTGACGTACGCGTCCACGATCAAAGCTTTCAGGCAGTCAGTTTCCAGCGCGATCGTCCGGTAGTTCTCCTGTTCCACCAGCTGCCGGAAGAGCGTGTTGCGCAGGTCCAGGAGAGTGTCCTCGCCGTGTGTGGGCTCGCCGAGGGCGAGTACGCGGGGGCGGGACGGAAGCAGTTCCTTGATCGCCGACGCCTCGACGGGACGGGCGAAGTCCTTGATGCCGGTTTCCATGCCTTCAACGGTATCGTTGAACTTTCGATTGAAAGTTCGGGTGTGGTTGTCTCGCTGTATCGTCGGGACCGTGAGCCAGAACCTTCAAACGGGTGGCAAGCTGAGGCCGGTGGACCTGGCGCGTCGGCACGGTCTGTCCACCCAGGCGGTGAGGAACTACGAAGAGGCCGGCATCCTCCCGACAGCCGAGCGAACGGCCTCCGGCTACCGCGTCTACACCCCTCTGCACGAGCGGGCGCTGGCCGCGTTCCTCGCCCTCGTGCCGGGGCACGGGCATGCGACGGCGACGGCGGTCATGCAGGCCGTGAGCCGGGACGCCGTCGACGAGGCCTTCCAGCTCGTCGACGAGAGTCACGCCCGGCTGCTGCACGACCGGCGCACCCTGCGAGCCGTGGAGGATGCCCTGCGCGGGCTCACAGCCGAATCGGCGGGCGCCGATGCAGCCGGCTTCCGGCAGATGTTCATCGGGCCGCTGGCCGAGGAGCTGGGTGTTCGTCCGGCGACCCTGCGGAAGTGGGAGGCCGCCGGGCTCGTACGTCCGCGGCGCGACCCCGTGACCGGGTACCGCGTGTACGAGCCGTCCGACGTTCGGGACGCGCACCTGGTGCATCAGCTCAGGCGCGGCGGTTACCTCCTCGAGCGGATCGCACCGCTGATCACCCAGGTGCGGACAGCCGGCGGCCTCGAACCCCTCGAGGGCGCTCTACGGGACTGGCGTGGCCGGCTGTCCGACCGTGGCCGGGCGATGCTGCGCGGGGCCGCCGCGCTGGACGCGTATCTGGTGGAGCTGGGCTGAGTTCCGCCTCAGCCCTTCACTCCCAGGGCGCCCAGCAGCATCGGCAGGGAGGCGTGCAGTTCGCGTTCCCAGTAGCGCCATGTGTGCGTGCCGGCGCCGTAGAAGTGGGTGGTGAGGTGCTTGGCGCCCACGCGCTTCAACTCGGCTGCGAGAGCGTGGTTCTGGCGGTTGAAATCGGCCTCGAGGGCGCTCGACGCGCCCGGTGCGTCCAGCGGGCCTGCCGTGCCGTCGCCGCAGGACAGGTACACGGGCAGCGACTTGAGGCGCTTGGCCAGGTGGAACGGGTCGTGGGCCTGCCAGACGCGGCGCTGGGCGACCGGGTCGCCCCACACCCGGAGGGGATCGTTGCCCTGTCCGGCGAACAGGCCCAGTATGCGGTCGACCGACTCGTCGTTGAGGAGCGGGTGCGCGGAGCCCGAGTAGGCGGCGGTCGCCTTGAACATGCCGGGGTGGCGGGCGGCGTAGAGGAGGGCGCCCTGGCCGCCCATCGACAGCCCGGCGACGACGCGGTTCCGGCCGGCGCCCCAGTCACGTTCGAGGAGCTGGCGCAGTTCGACCGTGTGGAAGGTCTCCCAGGCGGGGTCGCCGCCCTCGCCGTAGTTCCACCAGTCGCTGTACCAGCCGTTCCAGCCCGCCTCCGGCATGACCACGAGCACGTCGCGCAGACTGTCGGTCTCGGCGACGTCCGTCATCGACGTCCAGGACGTGTAGTCGCCGCAGCAGCCGTGCAGCAGCCAGAAGGTGGGCCAGTGTTGGCGTCTGTCGGCGGGGTTCCAGCCGTCGGGGGTCAGCAGGCGGACCTTGACGGTGCGGCCGCCGAGCGCCGTCGAGCGGACCGACAGGTCCACCTGGCGCTCCGCGACCTGCGTGACCGCAACGACTTCGGCGCCCTGGCGCCCCGCCTCACCCTGTGCCGGGGCACGTTCCTCGATCACGTCGGCGGAGGCGGGGGCGGATGCGGAGGCGGCGAGGGTCGGTGTGGTCGGCACGAGCGCGAGGATCAAGGCGGCCAGGACGAGGCGGACACGGGCTCGGAAGGTCACAACGGCGGTCACGGCGGCTCCCTGCAGTGCGGTTCGTCGCAGCGTCAACGGTCGGCAGAACGTACTCACCTTGCTCTCGGGCAGCATCCACCACAGAGGCCGATGCGCGACAGTCCAGGAGTCGGCCGTTCTTGGACCGCCGGCCTGGACCCCTGCCGAGTGAGCTGTCCAGGCCGGCACCGCGAGCACCCTTCACTTCGGCACACCTCCGACCGTGTGCCGGCGTGTCAGCCCTTCCGGGGCAGGACCAGCAGCGCGTCGCCGACCGGCCGTTCGCCCGCCGCGTCGGACGGGGCGTTGATCACCCGGCCGTTGGCCACCATCGTCGTCGATCCGCCGCCGTCGAGGTTGACGGCGTCCCGCAGGCCGAGGGAACGGGCCACCTTCGCGCTTTCGGTGATGCTCAGCCCGAGGGAGTTGGTGCTGCGGCCGTCGGCGGTGATCAGGACGGTACGCCCGGCCGCGTCGGTGCCGGCGACGGTGCGGGGATTGCGCTTGTGGACCCAGCCGTAGTACCAGCTGGGGTTGCCCGGGTGCACCATGCCGTCGGTGGCCGGGGTGATGTGGACGTTTCCGTCGCGGACCAGTTCGGGGCCCGCGTTGACGATGTCCGTGCCGGGGCCGGGCGTCACGGGGTCGCCCTGGTCGTCGCGGAGGGTCGTCTCGACGCTCAGGCGCGCGCCGGGGCGGGCCAGGGCCGTCAGCGCGGCCACGTGCCTGCCGGTCGCCTGGACCGAGCTGCCGCCGGGCGGGAGAGTGCCGCCGCGGGCGGTGCGCAGCTCCACCACGAGGCCGGTGCTGTCCAGGACGGCTTCCACGCCCTCGCCCTGCGGGGTGCTCGCGCCGTACTCCGGGGTGAACGCCACGAGTTGGTCGGGGTTGGTGCACGTCACGTCGTGCAGGGGCAGGGAGGTGGGGCTGTCGCCCTCGCCGCCGCCGCAGTTGCGGATCAGGCCCGGCACGCGGTTGACGCCGTTGAGCGGCAGGGAGGTGCCGTTCGCCGAGACCGTCCCCTCCCAGGTGAGGCGGGTGACCTGGGTCCGCCGGCCGTCGTCCTGGACGACGAACCCGGGCCGTCCGCCCACCGTCTCGCTCAGCAGACGTCCGTCGTAGACGCCGACGCCCGCCGGGTCGCCGGGCGCGCCGGAGCGCGGGTCGAGGACGAAGAAGCCCGCGTTGACCGCGGCCACGGCGCCGGCGTCGGTGGCGAGGGCGCTGACGGTCTCACGGTTCTCGATGTCGGGGCCGTAGGAGGCGTCCAGGGCGCCGCGGAAGGTGCGCGGGTCGATGGTGAGGACGTCGAGGCGCCACGGGCCGCGGTCCGTCGTCGCGCCGTCCCAGCCGGTGTAGGTGACCGAGCCCGAGTAGCCGGCGTTGATCATCCGGGTGCGTTCGGTCGTCGCGGCGGACTGGGAGGTGAAGCTGCCGATGCGCACGCGCCAGCCGAGCGTGCCGCCCGCGTAGTCGGCCGTGCGGGGCGTCGTCACCCGTTCGGCCCGCGCGTCGAAGCCGTCGCCGCGCAGGCCGGAGACGAGTTCGTCGGCGCTCGCCTTGTCCTTGAGGGCGGTCGGCGGTGCGTCGGGGTCGGGTGAGGTGTCACCGCCGGGGATGGACGCCTCGACGGTCCAGCGGTGCTTCTGGTCCACGGCGCCGCGCACGATGCGGGTGAGCGTGAGGCCGGGCTGCAAGGTCTGCGTGCTGCGGGTCTCGGCGAGGCCGGAGGGGCCCAGCGGCAGCGCGGCGCGGGCGGCGGTGAGGTCGAGGAAACCCGACGGAAGGGTGGTGCGGGCGTTGGAGGGCCGGGGCTCGGCGAACGCCTGACCGGGGAGTCCGGTGGCCGCCAGGGCGACTCCCAGAGCGGCAGCCGCCCAGCACAGTCTCTTCTTCGTCATCCTTGACCGCCCTCTCGCGCGTCGAGCCTGCTCGCGTCGCTCCTGGAGCGAAGCCTCGGTGGGAACATGCGTCACGTTCTCGCCCTGTGCTGACGGCGTCACGAACAGTCACTTAACGCACGCTGGACAAGTATCGACCTGTTGGAACGCGCGTCAAGGAGGAGTGCCGGGGCAACAGTTGGCCGGACGATCGGCCGGTCGGACTACATGCGGTGGGGTGTCTCCCGCATGTGTCCACAGCTTCGGGTCCGTCCGCGGCCCCGTGTTCGTCCACAGCCTCGGGTCCGTCGGCAACTTCGGGTTCACCAACCCCCTCGGGACCGTCCGAAGCCTCGGGTTCGTCCACAGCCCCGCACTTGTCCACAGCCGCGCACGGTTGTCAGTGGCCGTCGATAGATTTCTTCGCGTCCCGCCGGTCCGGCGAGGACATCCCCTTTCGCATGCATGGGAGATGGTGCGTTGTCGGTCTGGGAGAGGTCGAGCACGGTGCGGGTGGTGCCGTCGGCGCGGCCGCGGAAGCTGGCCAAGGTGCCGTTCGTGGAGCTGGCGGACGGGCGGTTGCAGGGGGTCGTGTCCAGCGGCTCCGACATCGGACGGGTGTACGTGTCGTCGGTGGAGGCGGGGACGTACGCGTTCTCGTGCAGCACCAACAACAACCGGCCGTGCGGCGGGGCGCGCGGCGCGTTCTGCAACCACATACGGGCGCTGATCGGCGAGGCCGTGCTGCAGTACGGCGCGGAGCGCGTCGCCCGGTATCTGAAGGTGGACGTCTCCGGTGACTCCGGTGAGGGGGCCGACGCGCACACTCTCACGTTCGCCATGACGTCCACGCACCCCGCTCAGGGCGACAAGTCGGCCGCGGCGCAGGTGTTCAGCCGGTTCCTGCGCCACCTGGCCTATCTGGAGTTCGCGCCGAGCACCGCTCCCCTGCCGGAGATGCACTGGTTCCCGACGACCGGGGCGGTGGCGTGATGCGGGCGGACCTGCTGACCGACGCCGTCGACGGGCTGGACGAGGCCCTGGCCGCCGTCGACGGATTCGACCAGGTGCTCGTCGGCGGGCTGCTGCGTCCGCAGCCGGCCCAGGCCGCCGGTCTGGCCGGGCTCGCGGACGCCGTCGCCGGGTCGCCGCTGGCCGGGCGCACCGCCGAGGCCTCCGAGAAGACCGCCGCGGGCGCCGCGGACGAGGACCACTTCCTGGTGCTCGCCGCCGCGCGCACCGCGCTGCTGGGCTCCGTGCACGACGCGCTCGTCGCGCGGGTCGAGGAGGCGGTCGGGCGGCCGCGTGCCGAGGAGACGGCGGCCCCGGGAGCGGGCGCGGAGCACCCGGTGAACCTGCTGGCGGCGGCGCGCGGCTGGCTGTGCGACCTGGCGAGGACCGGCTGGCAGGGCATCGATCACGAACTGGTCGGCGGCGCCGCTCCCGTGGTGACGGCGATGCTGCCCGAGCCGGCGCTGCGGCGGCTCGCGACGCTGCTCGACGGGTTCGCCGCGGAGCTCGCCGCGTCCTGCCCCGGAGCCACGCTGGAGCGGATCCCGGTCCGCCGGTGGGCGGACCTGTGGTCGCGGGCTATGCTGCTGACGCTGCCCGGCGCGGACCGGACGGCCGCCGTCACCGAGGTCACGGGCCGTTTGCTGCCGCTCGGTGTCGACCTGCACGAGCACGCCACGGCCGTGCAGGCGCAGGTGCACGCGGTGTTCGAGCCGGCGGACGGCACGACGCCGCGGCTGGTGCGGGCCGGTGTGTCCGCGCCGAAGCCCGACACCGTCGTCGGGGCCGGGCTGTGGCAGCTGCTACGGCCGCACATGTCCCTGCTGGCCGCCGTGAGCGAGGGACGCGCCATGGAGCTCGACGCCATGCCGGTCACCGCGGAGGGCGATCTGCTCTGGGACGACGCCCATGCCACGCCCGGTGAGCCCGCCGACGCCTTCGTCACGGCGCGGGTGGCGCTGCCCACGGCGACGGCCGCCCCCGTGACGCCGGTCGACCGGCATCCGGCGCGGATCGCCGTGCCCGTGCTGATCGAGGGGTACACCGTCGAGAAGGAGGACGACGGGCTCGCCTTCCGGGTCGCCGGGGAGCGTCTCGCCGTCGACGCCGTGCGGGTGCCGGCCGCCGGGCCGCTGACCGCGGAGGCCGTCGCCTCGTCCGGGGCGTGTCTCGGCCTGCTGCGCTGGGACGCCGGGGAGTTCGTGCTCCAGCCGCTGGCCGTCGAGCGGACGGTGCGGAAGAAGCCCGTCGCCGTGCACGCGGGCGCCTGGGCCGGAGGCACCGCCGACAAGGCGGGCGTACGGGCCGAGAAGGCGGCCACCGACGCCGTCACCGTGCTGCGCGAGCGCGCGGGAAGGCTGCTGCGGAAATGAGCGAGGTGAACAGCGTCGGCGCGGGCGGTGAGGGAGCACCCACGCCCGACCCGGACGAGAACCGGCGCCAGGTCCTGTACTGGCGGCTCCTGGCCCGCCTCTTCGACCCGGAGGAGCAGGCGTCCCTGGAGTCGGCGAGCGTCGCGGTCGTCGAGGACATCGGTCTGCCGGTGGCGCTGCTGGACCCGGGCGCGTCCGTCGACTCGGTTGTGCAGCGGCATCCGGACCTGGCCGCCGAGTTCGACGGTCTGATGCTGCCCGAGCCGGACGCGGACGGCGCGCGTGACCGGGCCGCCGAGGTGCGGCGGGCGGCGCTGGCGTCGAAGGTGCTGCTCAACGTCTTCGCGACCGGCAGCGGCACGGTCACCGCCGAGCAGCTGGCCCGCTGGCAGTCCGACGCCGGCTGGCTGGAGCGGGCGCTGGGCTGCCGGCCCGGTGACCTGCGCGGCGGCCGGGGCCGAGGCAGCGGCGCCGGCGGAGGCGTCAGCCCGACGGGCACCGGTGTCGGCTCGCCGACGCCCGACCTGAGCAGGCTGATCCCGGAGATCGGTCCGGAGCTGGGCGCGGTCGAGGCCGGTCTCGTCCAGCGGATGCATCTGCGCGAGGTGCTCGCCGATCCCGCGCTCGCCTCGCGGCTGACGCCGAGCATGTCGCTCATCGAGCAGCTGCTGCGCGACAAGAACAACCTGTCCGGCGTCGCCCTCGCCAACGCGAAGGCGCTGATCAGGCGTTACGTCGACGAGGTCACCGAGGTGCTGCGCACGCAGGTGGAGAAGGCGACGGTCGGTGAGCTGGACCGGTCCGTGCCGCCCAAGCGGGTCTTCCGCAATCTCGACCTGGACCGCACCATCTGGAAGAACCTCACCAACTGGGACCCGGAGGGCGAGCGGCTCTACGTCGACCGGCTCTACTACCGGCACACCAGCCGCAAGACGACCCCGCAGCGGCTGATCGTCGTGGTGGACCAGTCGGGGTCCATGGTCGACTCGATGGTCAACTGCACCATCCTGGCGTCGATCTTCGCCGGCCTGCCGAAGGTCGACGTGCACCTGATCGCGTACGACACGCAGGCGCTGGACCTGACGCCCTGGGCGCACGACCCGTTCGAGACGCTGCTGCGCACCCAGCTCGGCGGCGGTACGGACGGCACGGTCGCCATGGCGCTGGCTCAGCCGAAGATCGCCGAGCCGCGCAACACCGTCGTGGTGTGGATCTCCGACTTCTACGAATGGCGCACGGACGAGCTGTTCGAGAGCATGGCCGCCATTCACCGTTCCGGGGCGAAGTTCATCCCGGTGGGGTCGGTGACCAGCTCAGGGCGTGGCAGCGTCAACCCGTGGTTCCGGGAGAAGTTCAAGGACCTCGGCACGCCGG
This sequence comes from Streptomyces pseudogriseolus, assembly GCA_002154585.1. Taxonomy (GTDB): domain Bacteria; phylum Actinomycetota; class Actinomycetes; order Streptomycetales; family Streptomycetaceae; genus Streptomyces; species Streptomyces pseudogriseolus. The sequence continues at coordinate 57,225 of MUNG01000041.1, read as the reverse complement.
TGATATCCGGGCACATCAAGAAGCTCGTGCACGAGCTCAAGTCGTTCCTGACGTGACCGTCGGCCCGACGGCTTACCGACCTCTTCTCACCCCGTCACTTTCGCGATCACGCGACCCTTATATCGAAAGGCTCATCCCTCATGTCCGAACTGCTGCGCGCCCCCGCCGAGATCAAGTACGCCGAGGAGCTCGACTGGCTGGAGTCGATCGACGACAACCCCAAGCCGTTCTCGTGGCGCCTGTCGCCCAAGATGGTGCGGTTGTTCATCCTCGGTTCGGAGCGGGCCGACGGACTGGACCGTGAGATCTCTCAGAAGTGGTTCGGCGACCGCAGCTTCGTGGAGCGGTCGATCGTCACCCTCGCCTCCGACCGCGGCCTGCTGCTCATCGGTGATCCCGGCACGGGCAAGAGCTGGCTCGCCGAGCTGCTGTCGGCGGCGATCTGCCGCAACTCCACGCTGGTGGTGCAGGGCACGGCCGGCACCACCGAGGACCACATCAAGTACTCGTGGAACGTGTCGATGGTGATCGCCAAAGGCCAGTCGCGTGAGTCGATGATCCCCTCGCCGATCATGACGGCGATGGAGGCCGGTTCCATCGGCCGCTTCGAGGAGCTGACCCGGTCCACCAGTGACGTGCAGGACGCGCTGATCTCGATCCTCTCCGAGAAGTACATCTCCGTTCCGGAGCTTGAAAGCGGTGGCGGCGACGACAACATCGTGTTCGCCAAGCCCGGTTTCTCCATCATCGCCACCGCCAACAGCCGCGACCGGGGCGTCAACGACCTGTCGTCCGCGCTGAAGCGCCGCTTCAACTTCGTGCGTATCCCGGTGGTGACGAACAAGAAGAGCGAGGCGGAGATCGTCCGCTTCCGCACGGAGGAGCTGCTGCGCCGGCACGCGATCGACCTGGACGTGCCGCCGACGCTGCTCGACGTGCTGCTCCAGAGCTTCGCCGACCTGCGGGCCTCCGCCGCGGCGGCCGGCAGCGACGACGAGAAGCTGGAGTCCGCGCTGTCGACGGCCGAGCAGATCGGTGTGCTGGAGGACGCCGTGCTGCACAGCAACTTCTTCGGTGAGCGCGCCGTGACCGCCCGCACCCTGGCGTCCTCGCTGGTCGGTTCGCTGACCCGGCGCGAGCCGGAGGACCTGGCGATACTCAACAAGTACCTGCACGGGGTCGTCGAGCCGCGCAGCAAGGAGCAGGGCGGGGCCTGGCCCGAGTTCCTCGAGGGCGGCCGCGACGCGATCGCCACCCTGTCGTGAGCGGGCCTCAGGAGAGCGGTGTGTTCACCGCGCTGCGTACGCAACTGCAAGGGGCGGCGTCCGAGTTCGCGGGCGGGCCGGACGCCCTGGAGGGCATCCTCCTGGGCATGGTGGACGACGTCGACCGGGCGGTGCGCGAGCCGCTGGAGATCTTCCCGGTCTGCCACCACTCCCCCGCCTCCGCGCTGGCGATGGCACGCCGGCTGCGGGAGAAGCAGCCCAAGGTGGTGTACCTGGAGCTGTGCGAGGACATGGCGCCGCTGCTGACCGAGCTGCGCAACTGCCGGCTCCCCGTCGCGGTGCAGGCGTTCGCGGGCGAGATCGACGGCTTCCCCCAGGAGTGGGCGCCGCTGTCGGTCGTCGCGCCGATCACGGAGGCGTCCGCCGAGTACCAGGCCATCGCCTACGCCCTGGACACGCCGGGCGTGGAGCTGGTCCTGGTCGACCGCTCCTCCGACCACGTCTTCCAGTGGGACCGGGCCAACACCTCGGAGGCCGCGGAGACCGACGGGTCCCCGGCCGAGGCGGAGGAGGCGCCGAAGTCCGAGGAGGCCGCGCTGCACGGTGAGGCGGTCGGTGTCGAGATCGGCGACCTGCGCCCGCGCTTCGCGGAACTGGAGGAGCATCTGCTGCGCCACGGCAAGGTGCGGCACTGGTCGGAGTGGTGGCACCAGTACGTGGAGGTGCCGCTCGGGGACAGCGACCACGACACCTACCGCCAGGTCATGTTCCTCATCGGCAGCCTGTTCCGGCGGCTCGCGCCGGGCGACGGCTCCCGGGTCCGGGTGGACGAGGACCGCGAGCGGTACATGTGGACCCGGATGCGTGAGCACCTGGAGGCGACAGGCACGGACCCGGAGGACTGCCTGTACGTGTGCGGGGCGTTCCACGCGGCCAGCCGGGTGGAGGAGTTCGGCGTGCACGGCCGCTCGGGCGCGTTCACGATCTCCCCGCGTACGGCGACCACCTGGCAGTACGGGCTGATCCCGTCGAGTCACGCGGCGATCGAGGCGCAGTTCGGGCTGGCGGCGGGGTCGGTGTCGATCGCGGCGACGACGTGGCAGAAGAGCCTGACCCGGACGCGGGTGCGGCCCTACCGGCTGGAGGGCCAGGCGGGCGCGCGGAAGTCCCGCGCGAAGAAGGCGCTGCCCGCCGGATCCGCCGCCCAGGCACCCGCCACGGACCGGCTGACCGGCTTCCTGCATCAGCCGCCCGTGCTGGACTCCGTGGACGAGGCGGAACTGCTGGGCTGGTCCGTGGACATCGTGCGGGCGGCCCGGCGCAACGGCTACCTCGCGTCGACCGCCGACGCCATCGCCGTGTTCGAGACGTCGATCCTGCTCGCGGGGATGCGGGACCGGGCGAAGCCGACCCCGTACGACTTCCAGGACGCGGCGGTCACCTGCATCGAGAAGGACAGCGTGCCGGGGCGCAGGGACGTGCGCCGGCTCGTCGAGATCATGATGGGCGGCGACCGGATCGGGCAGGTGGGCTACGAGGCGCTGCCGCCGCTCGCCCGGGACGTGTACGACCGGCTGGAGCCGCTCGGGATGAAGCTGCAACAGCGCGGTGTGCAGCGGGCGTTGCTGGACATCGCCGGGCGGCCGGAGCTGGAGGCGTGCTCGGACGTGCTGTGGATGCTGCGGCGGCTGATGCCGGCGGCCGCGGCCCGCCCGATCATGGGTGAGCGGCGGCTCGGTGAGCGGTCGATCCAGGAGTCCTGGGACCTGGCGCTCGGCACCCACCAGCGGGCGCTGATCGAGCTCGGCTACGAGGGCGTCAGCCTCGAGCAGGTCCTGGAGCAGCGGCTGCGGCGCGAGGCGTACGGGCCGCGGGCGACCACGGCGGGGGTGCTGGCAGCTATCGATGACACCTTGCTGTACCTGCGCAGCGGGCGCCTGGCGGACGAGCTGGGCACCCACGCGCTGAAGGTGCTGGCCGCGGAGCGCAGCGTCGACGGGGCGCCGGAGGTGCTGCGCCGGGCCCGGGCACTGCTGGCGTACTACCGCACGAGCCGGCCGGAGCTGCCGGCGTGGATCGAGTCCTTCGTGAAGACGGGGTACGCGCACTACTGCACGCTGCTGCCGACGGCGTTCCGGGACGAGGACGCGACGGTGGGGCAGGTCGCGGCGATGCTGGGTTTCCTGTTCAGCATGGAGAGCCTCGCCCTGTCGCTGGGCTGTGACCGTACGCAGCTGGAGCTGGCGGTCGCCCAGTCGCACCCGGACGACCCGTCCAAGACGGCGCTGCTGTGGGCGGCACAGGTCCAGCTCGGCACCCTGTCGCGCGCGGAGCTGCGGTCCCGGTGCGCGGAGTTGCTGGACAACCCCCTGGTAGTGCCCTCCTACCCGCGCTATCTGAACGGCTTCGTGCACGCGCTGGAGCCGGTGCCGGGGCTGGCGGACGTGGTGGTGGAGGCGGTGTCGAACGCGTTCGGGCGTCTGCCGGACGCGGTGCTGCTCCCGTGGCTGCCGCTCCTGATCACCACGCTGCGCAAGGGCGCGGCCGACCTCGCCCCGTTGCTGATCCGCGAGGCGGGCCGTATCTTCCCGGGCCGGCTGCCGGCCCTGGACGCGTGGATACCGCCGTGGCGGATGCCGCAGGAGGACCCCTTCGCGGCCTCGCGGGCACAGCGCACGGCCACGGCCCCGGTGGGCGCCGCACTGCTCGCAGCCCGTCCGGCGACGTGCGACGCGGTGGCGGAGCTGCTGGGCTGCGAGGACGGCTGGCAGCAGCACGACGCACCCGCCCGGCCGGGCGCGCCTCTGCTGTCGGCGCATCCGGCGACGTGCGACGCGGTGGCGGAGCTGCTCGGGTGCGACGGTGGCTGGGCAGCGGCGGGCGACACCGCGGTGGCGGGGGCAGCGCTGACGCTTCGCCATCCGGCCACGGCCGAGGCGCTGGAGCCGTTGCTCGCCGACAGGTGACGGCAGATGCCGGCCCCTCTTGGACCGGGGGGCCGGCATCGACGTCCCCTTCACGGGTAACGGCAGCGACACCGATTTCATCCGCGAACCCGCGGGCACGTGTCACTCCATCAGCGGCGATGTCCTCGTACGGGGAGGCTTGGCAGAAGGAAAGCACGTGGGCACTGGTGACGATCGAGGAAACGTGGTGGACCACGACGACGAGGCCGGACGAGCGGTGGCTGCTACTGGACTGTGGATCGCCCTGGTCGCTGGGATCGCCCTTGTGCTCATCGGTGCCTTCGGCATGGTGGCAGGCCTGAAGCCGGCCGTCTGGGTGACCGTGGTCGGTGTGGTCGTCTCGATCGGAGTGGCAGTGGCCATCCGCTCGCGCGACAAGTGAGACGGAGGGAGCCGACCGGCCGCCATGGCTCGAGGAAGAAGGGACCGCACATGTCCGGCGTGGGATGGCCGACGGAACAACGGGCGGCAGTGAAGCGGTGGATGCAGCCTGGATGACCACACCGGCGGAAGCCCGTCGGGCCGTGGGCCCGACGCAGGTCACGACGGCCGTGCCTGCCGGAGCACCCCCGGTCGCCAAAGGCTGCTCACGCCCCGGACTCGACCACGTCCTGCGTGCCGAGGACCGCGAGCAGGTCGAGGAGGTCCGCGCTGTCGGTGCCCAGGGCCGGGGTGAACCACAGCAGGCGCTGCCGGCCGTCCTCGCTGAACAGGTTCAGGCAGTTGACCTCCACGACCCCGAGGGCGGGGTGCCGGATCCGCTTGCGGTCGTCGCGGCGGAACGCCACGTCGTGCTCGGCCCAGAGGGCGGCGAACTCCGGGGAGGCCTGCAGCAGGGTGCGGATCATCGAGGCGGCCTCGGTGTCCTTGGCGTCCCTGCGGGCAGCGGCCGCGCGGAGGTCGGCGACGAACGCCCGCGACTGGGTCGCATGGTCGGCCTCCGGGTAGAGCAGGCGCGCTTCGGGCTCGGTGAACCACCGGTGGACGAAGCTCGCGCGCGGTCCGCGGAAGCCCGACTGGTCGCCGAGGAGCGCCACCGCGAGCCGGTTCTGCACGAGCGTGACGTGGAGGTCGGTAATGACCTGCGCGGGTGTGGACGGCATCCGCTGGATCAGGTCGAGCATGCCGGGGTGGACGTGCGCGGTCACCCCGCCCGGGGCGGGCACGGGGCGGTCCGCCAGCCGGTAGAGGTAGTCGCGCTCGTCGGCGGTCAGCCGCAGCGCCCGGGCCAGGGCTGCGATCATCTGATCCGACGGCTGGGAGCCGGCTCCGCGTTCGAGTTCGTTGTAGTAGTCCACCGACGCCCCGGCTAGCTGCGCGACCTCCTCCCGGCGCAGACCGGGCACCCGGCGCCGCGGCCCTGCGGGAAGACCCACGTCGGCCGGGCGGATGCGGTCCCGGCGCGACCTGAGGAACGCCCCGAGCTCGGTGTACTTCGCTGAACCCATGTGCTCCATTGTGTGCCCGGCCGGGGCGCCGACCCAGGGGATGGCGTCCCCTGGTTGCGCCGGCCGGGACCGCGCACCGTGGAGGCATGACTACGCATGACAGCCCTCACACCCCGGCTCCCGAACGGGTCGCCCTCGTCACCGGCGGTTCGCGCGGCATCGGCCGCGCGGTGTCGCTCCAGCTCGCCCGCGACGGTCTCGCGGTGGTGGTGAACTACACAAGGGACGCGTCCTCGGCCGAGGAGACCGTGAAGGCGATCACGGCGGACGGCGGGAAGGCGACCGCCGTGCGGGCGGACGTGGCGGACGAGCACGCGGTCGCCGCGCTGTTCGACCGGGCGGAGCAGGAGTTCGGCGGCGTGGACGTCGTGGTGAACGCCGCCGGCCGCATGGTCCTGTCGCCCGTCGCCGACCTCGATCTGGCCGCCCTCGACGCGATGCACCGCACCAACATCCGCGGTGCCTTCGTGGTGGCCCAGCAGGCCGCGCGGCGGCTGCGGTCCGGCGGCTCCTTCCTGGGCGTGTCGACCTCCGTGGTCGGGACGCAGTTCCCCGGTTACGGCGCGTATGTGGCGAGCAAGGCCGCCGTCGAGTCGATCACCCTGATCCTCGCCCGTGAGCTGCGCGGCCGGGACATCACGGTGAACACCGTCGCCCCCGGCCCCACGGCCACCGACCTGTTCCTCGACGGCAAGACGCCGGAGGAGATCGACCGGCTCGCGAAGACCCCGCCGCTGGAGCGGCTGGGCACCCCGGAGGACATCGCCCGGGTCGCCGCCTTCCTCACCAGCCCGGCGGGGCACTGGGTGAACGGCCAGGTCCTGCGGGCCAACGGCGGAATGGTGTGACCACCCGGCCGGCCACCGTGCCGGCCCCCCGGGACCCGCGGTCCGCCCAGGACCCGCGGTCCGCCCAGGACCCACCGGTCGCCCGAGACCCGCCGGTCGCCCGAGACCCGCCGGTCACCCCGGCGCACGTCCGTGCGACGCCCGTACCGCGTCCCCAGCCTCCCTCAGAGACACCAAGGAGTACCCCCATGCCTTTCGCCCACTTCAAGGTCCCCGCCGACACCCTCAGCGCCGACGACAAGAAGAAGATCGTCGAGCGCACCACCGATCTGTACGCCGAGATCTACGGTGAGCGCGCCCGCGCCACCACCGTGGTGCTCGTCGACGAGGTCGCCGACGGCGGCTGGGGCGTGGGCGGTCACGTCCTCACCGCCGCCCTGCTCAACGGCGACGCCTGACCCACGGCCGTCGGCGGGCGCGGGTAGGGCCCCGCGCCCACCGGCGCCGAACGGTACCCGCTCCCACCGGCACCGCCATGCTCACGCCGCCTTCCGCACCTGCTCCCCGTGCCCCCGGACGATGTCCGCGTACCGGTGGCCGGAGCCCTTGATCGTGCGGGTCTGGGTGGCGTAGTCGACGTGGACCAGGCCGAAGCGCTTGTCGTAGCCGTACGCCCACTCGAAGTTGTCCAGCAGGGACCAGGCGAAGTAGCCGGCCAGCGGGGCGCCCTTGCGGGCGGCGGAGGCGCAGGCGGCGATGTGTCGGGTGAGGTAGTCCTGGCGCTCGGGGTCGTCGACGGTGCCGTCGGGGCGGACCACGTCGGGGAACGCGGAGCCGTTCTCGGTGACGTAGATCCTGCGGGCGCCGTACTCGTCCGTGAGGCGCAGCAGGAGGTCCTCGATGCCGCTGGGGTCGATCTCCCAGTCCATGCCGGTGCGCTGCACGCCGTCCCGGCGGACGGTGGCGGCGTAGGGGGCGGGCCCGTCGGGGTCGGCGGTGACCACCTGCGGGAAGTAGTAGTTGAGGCCGATCCAGTCGAGCGGGACGGCGATGGTCTCGAGGTCGCCGGGCCGTTCGGGGAGGTCGACGGCGTAGACCTCGCGCATGTCCTCGGGGAAGCCCCGGCCGTGGACCGGGTCGAGCCACCAGCGGTTGGTGTGGCCGTCCATGCGGAGGGCGGCGGCGCGGTCCTCAGGGCTGTCGCTCGCCGGGTGGATGGTGGAGAGGTTGTTGACGATGCCGACCTGCGCGCCGGAGGCGGCGGCGCGGATGGCGCGGGCGGCAAGGCCGTGGCCGAGGAGCAGGTGGTAGGAGGCGCGGACGGCCGCCGTGAGGTCGGTCCAGCCGGGCGCCATCTTGCCCTCGAGGTGGCCGATCCAGGCCGAGCACAAGGGCTCGTTGAGGGTGGCCCAGTGGTGGACGCGGTCGCCGAGGCGTTCGGCGACCGCGGAGGCGTACGCGGCGAAGTGTTCGGCGGTGTCGCGCTCGGGCCAGCCGCCGCGGTCCTGGAGGGCCTGGGGCAGGTCCCAGTGGTAGAGGGTGACCGACGGGGTGATGCCGACCTCGAGGAGCCCGTCGACCAACTGGTCGTAGAAGGCGAGGCCCTTGGCGTTGACCGGGCCGTCGCCGCCGGGCATCACCCGCGGCCAGGCGACGGACAGGCGGTAGGCGTTGGCGCCGAGGCGGCGCATCAGGCCGATGTCCTCGCGCCAGCGGTGGTAGTGGTCGCAGGCGACGTCGCCGTGGTCGTCGTTGTCGATCCGGCCGGGGGTGTGCGAGAAGGTGTCCCAGATCGACGGAGAACGGCCGTCCTCCGCCACGGCGCCCTCGATCTGGTAGGCCGAGGTGGCCGTGCCCCACAGGAAGTCGTCGGGGAGGGCGGCGTAGTCGATGGTCACGGAGGTCCTTTCGGGGCGGGGGGTGGTCACTTGACGGCGCCTGCCGTCAGGCCGGCGACGAGGTAGCGCTGGAGGAGCAGGAACCCGGCGACCACGGGGACGCTCACCACGAGGGAGGCGGCCATGATCTGGTTCCAGTACACGTCGTTGAGGGTGGAGTAGCCCTGGAGGCCGACCGCCAGGGTGCGGGTGGTGTCGTTGGTCATCACGGACGCGAAGAGGACTTCGCCCCAGGCGGTCATGAAGGCGTAGACCGCGACGGCGACGATGCCGGGCACGGCGGCCGGGACGACGACGCGGAACAGCGCGCCGAGCGGGCCGCAGCCGTCGACGAGTGCCGCCTCGTCCAGGTCGCGCGGCACGGAGTCGAAGTAGCCGATGAGCATCCAGATGGAGAACGGCAGCGAGAAAGTCAGATAGGTGAGGATCAGGCCGCCGCGGGAGCCGAACAGGGCGATGCCGGTGGCGTTGCCGATGTTGACGTAGATGAGGAACAGCGGCAGGAGGAACAGGATGCCGGGGAACATCTGCGTCGACAGGACCGTCACCGTGAAGACACGCTTGCCGCGGAACGAGTAGCGGCTGACCGCGTACGCGGAGAACACGGCGATGACGACCGAGCAGACGGTGGCCGCGCCCGCCACGATCAGCGAGTTCACGAAGTAGCGGCCGAGCGGGACGGTGGACCAGATGTCGATGTACGGGCGGATCGTCAGCTCGGTCGGCAGCCAGCGGAACGTGCCGGTGACGTCGGCGAGCGGCTTCAGCGAGCTGGACAGCATGACGTACACCGGGATCAGCACGAACCCGGTGAGGAGCGTCAGGAAGACGCGCCGCGTCCACAGGAACGAGCGGGGCGGGGCCATCGGGGACCGGGGCGTGCTCATGAGGCGGTCCTCCGTCCGCGTGAGGTGAGGGCGAGGTAGACGCCGGTGACGACGAGCAGGAACAGCAGGAGCAGCACCGACATCGCGGAGCCCGTGCCGAAGTTCCAGGTGACGAAGGACGCCTGGTAGATGTGCACGGAGATCAGGTCGGCGGCCTCGGGCGCGCTCTTGCCGAACAGGACGTACGGGGTGTTGAAGTCGTTGAACGTCCACAGGAACAGGACGAGGATCAGCACCTGGTTGACCGGGCGGAGCGACGGCAGGGTGATGCGGCGGAGCTGCTGGATCATGCCGGCGCCGTCGAGGGCGGCGGCCTCGTACAGCTCGCGGGGGATGTTCTGGAGGCCGGCCATGACGATGAGGAAGGCGAACGGCCAGCCCTTCCACACCGACACGGTGAGCAGGGCGATGAAGCTGTTGTCGCCGATCAGCCAGAACGACGGCTTGTCGGTGAGACCGAGCTGGTCGTGCAGGACGTGGTTCACCAGGCCGTTGTCGTGCTGGAACATGAACACCCAGGTGATGACGGCCGCGTAGACGGGCAGCGCGTACGGCACCAGGAACAGGGCGCGCAGCAGGCCGCGGCCGCGGAAGGTGTCCTGCATGAACACCGCGGCGGCGGTGCCGATCAGCCAGCACAGGCCGACGGACAGCAGGGTGAAGGCGACGGTGACGAGGAAGGAGTGGAACAGAGCCTTGCCGACGGGGGCGTCGAAGTCCACCGACACCGAGTAGTTGTCGAAGCCGGCCCAGGGGGCGGTGCCCCAGTCGCGGATGTAGAACTGGGTGAGTTCCTTGAAGCTCATCACGATACCGATGACCATCGGCACCAGGTGGACGAGGAGTTCGAGAAGCAGCGCGGGCAGAAGCAGCAGGTAGGGCAGTCCGATGCGGCGGATCCGCCCGGTGCGGCGGCGGGGGCCGCGCGCCGCACCGGGGGAGCTCTTCCGCACGGTGGCCTCCGCTGCGGGGGCGGTGGCGGTCATGGCGGTGGGGTGACTCACTTCGTGGGCATCTGCTGCTGCGCCTTGGTGAGCGCGGCCTTGACCGATGCGGTGGTGACCGGGCGTCCGGCGGCGGCGTCGGCGAACAGTTCCTTGACGGCGGTGCCGACGGCGGTCTCGAACTGGGACTCGTCGGGCACCTGCGGCAGGGCGACGGCGCTCTTGGCGAGGGTGTCCTTCAGCACGGCGTTGGCGGGGGTGTTGAAGGCGGCGTCCTGCTGTGCGGCCTTGACCGGCGGGATGGAGCTGTAGGCGGTGTTGAGGATCTTCTGCTCGGCGTCGCTGGTCATGAACTTCACGAACTCGGTTGCGCCGTCGAGGTTGTCGGTGTTCTTGAAGACGGCGAGGTTGATGCCGGCGACCATGGAGTTGACCTGCTTGCCGGCGCCGGGGGTGCCGGACTGCACGGGCACGGGGGCGATGCCGTAGGCGTCCTCGCTCATGCCCTGGGACTTGAGGTTGGCGGAGGCGGACTGCCACAGCAGCATGCCGGTCTTGCCCTTGGCGAAGTCGCTGACCGACTGGTTCTGGGCGTACTCGGCGTTGCCCGGGGCGATGATCTTGTCCTTGGCCATGAGGTCGACGTACTGCTTGACCGCGGTGACGACGCCGTCGTTGGTGAAGTCGGGCTTGCCGTCGGGGGTGAAGAAGTCGGCGCCGTGCTGCTTGGCGAAGACGTAGGCGTGGTGGATGTTCTCGGAGGGGTTGGAGCCCTCCATGGCGATGCCCCAGTTGCCGTCCTTGGACAGCTTCTTGCCGGCGGCCACCAGCTCGTCCCAGGTGGCGGGCGGGGCGTCGATGCCGGCCTCGGCGAACTTCTGCTTGTTGTAGTAGAGGGCGTAGGCCATGGAGTACAGCGGCACGGCGGCCGGGTCCTGGCCCTCGGTGCCGGTGGAGCCGAGCGCGGAGTCGACGAAGCGGTCCTTGCCGCCGATCTTGTCGAACTGCGCCTTGTCCCAGGGCAGGAGACCGCCGGTGGCCTGGAGCGAGGCGGACCAGGTGTTGCCGATGTTCAGCACGTCCGGGCCCTGGCCGGAGGTGGTGGCGGTGAGGATGCGGTTGAGCAGGTCGGACCAGGGCACGACCTCCAGCTTGACCTTGATGCCGGTCTGCTTCTCGAACTTGTCGAGTTCGGGCTGGAGGACCTTCTTGTCGACCTCGATGCTGGCGCCCTGGTTGGAGGCCCAGTAGGTGAGTTCCTTCGGCGAGTCGTTGGACCCGCCCCCGTTGCTCGAACCGCCCCCGCAGGCCGAGGCGGCGAGTGCGAGAGACAGCATGACGGCGCCTGTGGCCGCGGCTCGGATTCTGCGCATGGCTCCTGGTGTCCCTTTCCGGGAAGTGCAGACAGGCAGTGCAAAAGGGGTGCGCACAGGGCGCGCCGGAGCAACGCCTCATGGCTTAATTTAGGACGTGAGTTAAACCCTGCGGCGGCGGTACGTCAAGGGTTTCGACGGAGTCACCCAACTCCCGCCGCACCTCTTGACTCATGTGTTCCAGGGATGAACCATTCAGCGGCGAGAGAGCGCTCCCCGCACCCCACGCCGTTCATTTCCCGAACCAGGAGAGCCGCCCATGACGTCCGACTCCCCGTCGTCCCCCCGACCGTCCGTCCTCGGCCGCCGCGCCGTTCTCGGCGCCGCCGCGGCCGCCCCCGTTCTGGCCGGACTGCCCTCGGTGGCCTCCGCCGCGCCCGCGGCCCGGCGCAAGAAGCCGCGCCGGCTGAAGGCCGGCGGCGATCTCGGCCCCAACGTGATCGTCTTCGACCCGTCCACCCCCGGCATCCAGGCCCGCCTCGACGAGGTCTTCCGGCAGCAGGAGCGCGCCCAGTTCGGCACCGGCCGCTATCAACTCCTCTTCAAGCCGGGCACGTACCACGGGCTCAACGCCCAGATCGGCTTCTACACCTCCATCTCCGGGCTCGGCCTCTCCCCCGACGACACCACCATCAACGGTGACGTGACGGTCGACGCCGGCTGGTTCGACGGCAACGCCACCCAGAACTTCTGGCGTTCGGCGGAGAACCTGGCGCTCGTCCCGGTCAACGGCACCAACCGGTGGGCGGTCGCGCAGGCCGCGCCGTTCCGGCGGATGCACGTACGCGGCGGCCTCAACCTCGCCCCGTCCGGCTACGGCTGGGCGAGCGGCGGCTACATCGCCGACAGCCGCGTCGACGGCACCGTCGGCCCGTACTCGCAGCAGCAGTGGTACACCCGGGACAGCTCGGTCGGCGGCTGGACCAACGCCGTGTGGAACATGGTGTTCTCCGGCGTCGAGGGCGCCCCCGCGCAGAGCTTCCCCGAGCCGCCGTACACCACGCTGGACACCACGCCGGTCTCCCGCGAGAAGCCCTTCCTGTACCTCGACGGCGACCGGTACCGCGTCTTCCTGCCCGCCCTGCGGACCAACGCGCGCGGCGTCACCTGGGGCAACGGCACCCCGCGCGGCACCTCCCTGCCGCTGGAGCGCTTCTACGTCGCCAAGCCCGGCGACTCGGCCGCCACCCTCAACCAGGCGCTCGCCCAGGGCCTCAACCTGCTGCTCACCCCGGGCATCTACCACGTGGACCAGCCCGTCCGGGTCACCCGCGCCGGCACGGTCGTGCTGGGCCTCGGCTACGCCACCCTGATCCCCGACAACGGCGTCACCGCCCTGAAGGTCGACGACGTCGACGGCGTGCGGCTGGCGGGCTTCCTGATCGACGCGGGACCGGTCAACTCGCCCGTCCTGCTCGAGGTCGGCCCGCGGGGCGCCTCCCGGGACCACTCCGCCGACCCCATCACCGTGCAGGACGTCTTCATCCGCATCGGCGGCGCGGGCCCCGGCAAGGCGACCACCAGCATGGTGATCAACGCCCGGCACACCATCGTCGACCACACCTGGGTCTGGCGCGCCGACCACGGCGACGGCGTGGGCTGGGAGACCAACCGCTGCGACTACGGCGTCGTCGTCAACGGCCACGACGTCCTCGCCACCGGTCTGTTCGTCGAACACTTCAACAAGTACGACGTGCAGTGGAACGGCGAACGCGGCCGCACGATCTTCTTCCAGAACGAGAAGGCGTACGACGCCCCCGACCAGGCCGCCATCCAGAACGGCTCGATCAAGGGCTACGCGGCGTACAAGGTCGGCGACCATGTCACCACCCACGAGGGCTGGGGCATGGGCAGTTACTGCTACTACAACGTCAACCCGAGCATCGTCCAGCACCACGGCTTCGCCGCGCCGAACCGTCCGGGCGTGCGCTTCCACGACCTGCTGGTCGTCTCGCTGAGCGGCCACGGCCAGTACGAGTGCGTCATCAACGACACCGGCGCCCCCACCTCGGGCACCGACACGGTGCCGTCCAAGGTGGTGTCGTACCCCTGACCCCGGCGCCGGGGGGCACGCCTTGGCCGACGCCGACGGCCGGGCGCGCCCCCTCGGCACCGGTGGCGGCCCCTCCCGGCTCCGGGAGCGGGAGGGGCCGCCGTTCAGGGCCCGCGGCACGGGGCGCCGTACGGCCGTCGCACGGCCTGCCGTACGAGCCGTCGCACGGCGTGCCGTACGGGCTACCGCGCTGGGTTACGGCACCGGGCTACCGTGCCGGCACGGACGCCGAGGCCGGGGCGTACCCGGTGGGCCGGCTGGTGAACGTGCCGCGGCCCTGGGTGCGGCTGCGCAACCGGGTCGCGTAGCCGAAGAGTTCGGCCAGCGGCACGGTCGCCGTGACGACCGCTGCGCCCGCCCGCGTGGCAGAGCCGCTCACCCGGCCGCGCCGCGCGGCCAGGTCACCGAGCACGGACCCCACCGCGTCCTGCGGCACGGTCACCGTGACCTCGGCGACCGGCTCCAGCAGCACCATCGCGCACGCCCGCAGGGCGTCCCGCAGTCCGAGCCGGCCCGCGGTGCGGAAGGCGGTGTCGGAGGAGTCCTTGACGTGCGTCGAACCGTCGGTGAGCGTCACCCGAAGACCCGTCACCGGGTGCCCGCCGAGGGGACCCTCGGCGAGCGCGTCCCGGCAGCCCGCCTCGACGGCACGGACGTACTCCTGCGGCACCCGGCCGCCGACGACCGTCGACCGGAACGCGAAGCCCTCCTCCGCGGAGCCGCTCTCCGCGGAGCCGCTCTCCGCCGAGCCGCTCTCCGCCGAGCCGCTCTCCGCGTCGCCGAGCGGTTCGACGTCGAGCACCACGTGCGCGAACTGCCCGGCTCCGCCGTCCTGTTTGACGTGCCGGTACACGAACCCGGACACGCCGCGCCCCACGGTCTCCCGGTGGCTGACGCGGGGCCGGCCGACGGCGACGCCCAGCCCGTGCTCGCGCCGGATCCGCTCCACCGCGACCTCCAGGTGCAGTTCGCCCATGCCGGACAGCACCGTCTGCCCCGTCTCCGGGTCGGTGCGCACGACCAGCGAGGGGTCCTCCTCGGCGAGCCGGGCCAGCGCCGACGCCAGCCGCCCGGTGTCCGTGCCGCGCAGCGCCTCGACGGCGACCGAGACGACGGGTTCGGCGGTGCCGGGCGGCTCCAGCATCAGCGGGGCGTCCGGCGCGCACAGCGTGGCGCCCGCGCGGGCGGTCTTCAGCCCGACCACGGCCACGATGTCGCCGGCGACCGCGCGGTCAAGGCGCGTGTGCCGGTCGGCGTGGAGCCGCAGGATGCGCCCGACGCGCTCGGCGCGGCCGGCGGTGGCGTCCCGCACGGTGTCCCCCTGTTCGATCGTTCCGGAATAGACGCGCAGACAGGTGAGGCGTCCGGTGGCGGTGGCGGTCACCTTGAACGCCAGGGCGGCGAGCGGCGCCGCCGGGTCGGCGGGCCGCTCCTGCTCGGCGCCGTCGTGCGTGCCGCGCACCGGCGGCACGTCCAGCGGCGACGGCAGGTAGGCGAGGACGGCGTCCAGCAGCGGCTCGATCCCGCGGTTGCGGTAGGCGGAGCCGCACAGCACGACCACGGCCTCACCGCGCGCGGTCAGCTCCCGCAGGGCGGCCGTGAGCGTCCCCGTGCGGAGCGCGCCCGTGTCGCAGAACTCCTCCAGCGCGGCCGGATGCAGTTCCGCGACGGCCTCCTCCAGCAGCCGACGCCGACGGAGCGCCTCCTCGCGCAGGGCCTCCGGCACGGGTGCCGGCTCGCGGGCCTCGCCGTCGTCGCTCCAGGTCAGGGCGCGCAGGCCGAGCAGGTCGACGACGCCGGTGAAGGCGTCCTCGGCCCCGACCGGCAGCTGCACAGCCAGCGGCGCCGGGTGCAGCCGCTCCCTGATGGAGGCGACGGCGGCGTCGAGGTCGGCGCCGGCCCGGTCCATCTTGTTGACGAACGCGATGCGCGGGACGCCGTGCCGGTCGGCCTGCCGCCACACCGACTCGCTCTGCGGCTCCACCCCGGCGACCGCGTCGAACACGGCGACCGCCCCGTCGAGGACGCGCAGGGAACGCTCGACCTCGTCGGCGAAGTCGACGTGGCCCGGGGTGTCGATCAGGTTGATCCGGTGACCGTTCCAGGAGCAGGACACGGCGGCGGAGAAGATGGTGATGCCCCGGTCGCGCTCCTGCGGGTCGAAGTCGGTGACGGTGGTGCCGTCGTGCACCTCGCCGCGCTTGTGGGTGGTGCCGGTGGCGTAGAGGATCCGCTCGGTGACGGTGGTCTTGCCGGCGTCGACGTGGGCGAGGATGCCGAGGTTGCGGACGACGGCGAGGGGGTCGGTGGTGCGCATGGCCCGTGGCCTTTCGGAGGAAACAGGAAAAGGGCAGCGCGATTTCCCCGGCGCACGGCGCCGGGCACTCCCGGTGGCACGAGAGGGTCGGACGTGCGTCAGGGCATCCGGTGCCGGCCGCGCAGCGGGCACCGGACGGCCGAGGACACCAGGATCACCACGGACCGGCGGGACCGGGAACGGGGAGCGACGGCGACAGCGGTGTGGACACGCACGGCCGGACTCCCTTCCAGGTCGGATCGTGAGCGCGCGCACCGCCGACAGGTGGCGGTGGGCGCCTGCTCGGCGAGTGTAGGGAGACGAGCGATCGCAGTGCCACGCAATTTCCGCCGCAGGTCACACGAAAGTCGTCTCACATGATGGAACAATGTTCCTGAGAAGTGAGACCTTCTGAGAATGTGGAGTGATCGTCCCCGTGGAAAGACCGTGAAATGCCCGCACCAACCACCAGTCCGGCCCCGACCCCCGTCAACTCGCGGTCGCGCGTGCTCATCGCCAGCCTCATCGGCACGACGATCGAGTTCTACGACTTCTACATCTACGCGACCGCCGCCGTACTGGTCTTCCCCACGCTGTTCTTCCCCAGCAGCGACCCCACCACGGCGCTGCTCTCGTCGTTCGCGGTGTTCGGCGCCGCGATGGTCGCCCGGCCGATCGGCGCGGTGGTCTTCGGCCACCTCGGCGACCGCCTCGGCCGCAAGGGAACGCTCGTGGCCTCCCTGCTCACCATGGGCATCGCCACGTTCCTCATCGGCGTACTGCCCACCTACGCGCAGGCCGGCTGGGTGGCGACCGCGCTGCTGGTACTCATGCGGCTGGCGCAGGGCTTCGCGCTCGGCGGTGAGTGGAGCGGCGCGGCCCTGGTCGCGACCGAGAACGCACCCAAGGGCAAGCGCGCCCTGTACGGCACGTTCCCGCAGCTGGGCGCACCGCTCGGCTTCATCATCGGCAACGGCCTGTTCCTGATCATCGGCGCGCTGCTGCCGTCCGCGGCCGGCGCCGACCCCTCCCAGCCGTCGGACGCCTTCCTCAACTGGGGGTGGCGCATCCCGTTCCTGTTCTCCGCGGTGATGGTCGCGATCGGCCTGTGGGTGCGGATGCGCCTGGTCGAGGCGCCGGTGTTCGCGAAGACGCGGGAGGCGGGCCTGGTGCGGAAGCTGCCGCTGGCCACGGTCTTCCGCAGCCACTGGAAGCAGCTGGTCCTCGGCACGTTCTTCATGCTGGCGACGTACGTGCTCTTCTACCTGATGACCACGTTCTCGCTGAGCTACGGCCGCACGGCGAAGGACGCCGCCGTGCCGGGACTGGGCTACGAGTACACGACGTTCGTGCTGATGATGATCTTCGGTGTGCTGTTCTTCGCGGCGTTCACCCTGATCTCCGGCCCGCTCGCGGACCGCTACGGCCGGCGCGCCACCCTGATCGCGGTCACGGCCGGAATCCTGGTCTTCGGCCTGGTCTGGGTGCCGCTGATCGGCCTGGGCACGGTCGGAGTGGTGCTGTGGCTGGTGTTCGGCTTCACACTGATGGGCATGACGTTCGGCCCGATGGGCGCGCTGCTGCCGGAACTGTTCCCGACGAGCGTGCGGTACACGGGCTCCGGCATCTCCTACAACGTCAGCTCGATCCTCGGCGCGGCCGTGGCCCCCTTCATAGCGGTGGCCCTGTGGGAGGCCGGCGACGGCTCCCCGTGGCTGGTCGGCGTCTACCTGTCCTCGATGGCGCTGCTGACGCTGGTGGCGCTGCTGCTGGGGCGGGAGACGAAGGATGTGGGGCTGGAGGAGGGCGAGGCCGCGGAGGCGCCAGGCGCCGAGAAGACTACGGTCGGGGCGGCTTCCTGAGGCCCTGTGAGGCGGCTCGAACCGCTGAGGCCCTCCGCGTCCGTGGATCGGACGCGGAGGGCCTTTCGCGTGCCGCCGCCACTTGCGCAATCAGTACCCGGGGCGCGCGTGCTGCGATCGGAATGCGATGGGATCAGAGCCCTCTGGTCACGACTCCCTGCGGCTCACCGTTGACCGTGACCGCGGGGTCGGCCTCCACCACGCGGACGGACATGTCGATCGGTGCGGGGCGGGCGTTGGCCACTTCCGCGGCCGAGAGGTGCCGGACGTTGGAGGAAGCGTCGGCGAAGGGACGGACGGTGTGCGCCAGCAGGCGGGTCAGCTCGTCGTCCAAGCCGTGCTGCAAGGGGGTGCCGTCGGGGCCGAAGGAGTCGATCTCACGCTCGGCGAGCACCACCCCGTTCTCCGCATGTGTCGCGGTGAAGCGCAGGATGCCGCTCTCGTTGTAGCGGAACTTGATCTCGATCCTGTTCCGGCGGATGTCCTGCTCGCGGGTCGGGAGCTTCACCTCGATGTTGGCCAGAGGGAACGCGCGGTCGCTGTTCGCCGGGTAACCGACTTCGCCCTCGATCACCGGTACGCGCACGAAGGAAGCGCCCGGCGTGTCCGGGTAGAAGTTGGCCGATCCCTCCGCGGGCAGGGTGGCGTTGCGTCGGATGATGGCGCGGAAGCCCCTCTGTTCGCCCGCGCTCACAGCGGTTCCCAGGTCGTAGCTGGTCACCAGGGAGAAGTCGCTGTCGTCACCGAGTTCACCGTCGAGAGATGCGGCGTAGATGGCCGCACCCCGGGCGACGGCCGTCATGGGCCGGCACAGACCGCTGTCGACGATGCGGTCATGTCCGAGTAGCTCACCCAGCGCGTGACGCACCTGCGGAATTTGTGACGTGCCGCCGATCATCAGGACCGAGTCGATGTCGTCCGGGACGATACCCAGATCCTCCAGCGCCTGCTGAACCGGCTCCAGAGCGCGAGTGATGAGCGGCGTGATTGCCTCGGTGTACTCGGCCGCGGTGATCCGGACCTCTCGCCGCGAGACCGAAGGGGCCAGGCCTACCGGCAGGTCGAAAAAGAGCGCGCCGTCCATGGGGACCGACGACAGGGCGATCTTGGTCAGCTCGACCGACCGACGCCACCGACGCCTCTCCGCCTTGGTGAGCTGCTCAGGGAACAGCCCGATCTTCTGCTGGATCAGCTGAGCCAGAGCGTTGTCGAACTCCAGTCCTCCGAGGGAGGTGATGCCTCGGGAGGTCTGCTCCTCGAAGAGGCCCTCGTCGTACTCCAGCACAGTGACGTCGATGGTGCCGCCGCCCCAGTCGAAGACGAGGAAGCGGCCGGGGAGCGGCACGTCGTGCACGTACGAGATGGCGGCCGCGGTGGGCTCGTTGAGCAGGGCTCGCACCCTGACCCCGCCGAGCGCTGCCGCGGCGCGGGTGCGGTAGCGGGCGCCGCCCGTTGCCTTGGCGGGGACGGTGACGACCGCGTCGGAGAGGTCGAGCAGCTGGGCGGAGACGCCCTCCTTCATCCGGCTGAAGAGGGCGGCAGCGGCGACCGTGCTGTGATACTTCTCCGAGCCGACCCAGGCGTGGTGTTCCTCGAGTTGTGCCGCGACCTCGGGCCCTTCGATGCCGCCGTCCTGCTCGGCGCCGGAGCGGGTGCCCAGCATGCGCTTCACGGCGTCGAGCGGCTCACTGGTGCCCGTCTTCGCCTCCCAGCCGAAACAGAGGGTGCGCTGAAGATCGCGCACGGACAACACAGAGGGGAAGAGCTGCTCGAACTCCGACATCCGCCACTGGGCGGGCACGTTGTCGCCGTCGACCGGCAGCACTTCGGTGGTATGCCCGTTCCAGTGGGCCACCACGGAGTTGCTGGTGCCGAAATCAATACCGAAGGTCATCGCGCTCCCCCTCGCCTCTTCGGGCTGTCACCCTTGCCTCCACTGCGGGGACGAGCCTCGCCGGTTGGCTGTTCGTCGTACGCGTTCCGTCTTCTTTCGGGGTCCTGGCCCCGGTGAGGCTTCCTATTCCTCTGCACAGCAGCCTTTTTCTCCGGCTGTTTCTTCTCCGCCTGAGCATGCGTTGCCCTACGCCTCTGCCCGGGGGTCAATTCCCCGGGAGGCACCTTAGCGACGGCACGCAACCAGCCGCGTTCCACGAGCTTCCCGGACTCTTTGTCGACGTAGGCGGGCGCGACGAGTTCAAAAGTGACCGGACCCCGCTTCATGACGCCGGGCTGCTCCTCCACGACGTTGAACAGCGACTGGTCACCGGTGTCGCCGACGATCTGCAGGCCCGCCTTTGCCGTCTCGTCCTCCAGGCGGGTCAGCACCACTTTCAGAGTTTTGGCATCAAGCGCCTGCCGATGCAGAACGGCCAACTGGGCCAAGTGCATCTGACGCGTGCGGATGCTTTCCAGTACACCTTTGCGCACTGCCTCGGTGAACTGGGGAAGCACTCGGCGCATCAACTCGGCCCGAAGGACGGCGACAAGATCGGCTTCGGTCTCCTTGTCCGCCAGCACTGCGCCCAGTTTTGCCGTCGCTTCCTCCAACTCCTGCTGCACCAGCGGGAGGAGCGCGTCGTTGACCGATTTCAGGAGGGCGGCGGCGTCCAGGGCTCCGGGGGTGAACTCGGGCAGTTGGCTCTTGGCGTACCTCCAGGGGGCAGCCTCGGCCGCCCTGAGCTCCCCGCGCTTTCGCACACTGCCGCGGTTCGGCCCACGTCCCCCGTTCTGCGGGAATCGGTCACGGGCGCCAGAACCACTTTTACCTTTGCCGGCTGCTTTGCTCACGATGTGCTGCTCTCTGGATCTTCAAGGGCTGCGGTGTTTTCGGCAGCCGGGGAAAGGCGTGCTGTCGCCCTGGTGATTATTTCTCGGGCCGCCTCAGTGCGGGACCACGCGCGGTCGCTGTCCGTAGGCGGCTCGGTGAGCCTCTGCAGGGGCTCGGGCGGGAGTTCCAGTCGATGGCTCGTGCCGACAGGGTCACTCCAACGCTGTGGAGCGAGCGGGACCGCGAACCGGAGTACTTCCTTCTGTTCCCGCTCAGCCTTCTCGATCATGTCCTTGGCGCGGTTGATCCGGACGCGGCCGCCGTCGTCGAGCTGCTTCCTCAGGGCCCGCCAGGCCTTCTTCCAGTCGCCGTCCCCGTCGGCCACGCCGAGCACCAGGTAGGGGTTGAGCGGCTGGTCGCGCTCTCCGTGGGGCCGGCCGTCCAAGAAGCTCCGGTTCTTACGCAGCGTGGCCATGGCGCCTCCCCCGAGCTGTTCCTGCACCGGGGGCCGGCCTTCGGCGTCTTGCTCCAACAGCCTGAGTGACTCGGCCGCTTCCTGGCCTGCGCGCAGGTAGGCGTGGACGTTCTGCGCCTCCCAGCGCACCGGCTGTGAGTGGTGCCGCAGCCTCGCGGCCACCGCCAGCGCAGTTCTCCTCCGTTGCTCCGCCGTCTCGACGTCCCCGTGGAGGAGGGCGCGGTGCATCTGCCGCACGGCGCGGAGCAGGGCCCGCACGCCGATCCAGCCGTTGAACTTCCTGTTGCTCCTGCTGCGTACGCCGGGAACGAGTCGCTCCAGGAGGACCCACAGGCGCTCGTCGGTGACGAGGTCGTCCGGGACCTCTCCGGTCTGTCGCACCTCGCGCAGGGCATCCAGGAGCTTCCGCGTCAGCGGCAGGAGTTCGGGCCATTCCTCGGCGACGGCTTTGGCGTCGCCGGCCTGCAACCTCACCAGCAGGCGCCAGTCCTGCGGCCAGTCACGGCCCGGTTCCGTTCCCGGTCCGGCCTCCCGGCGTTCCCGTTCCAGGGGCCAGACCAGCAGGTCGATCTCCTCGTCGGTGAGGGACGCCGGGTCCAGGCGGGCGCGGAAGTAGGCGGCGCGGGAGGTGCCGTCGCGTTCGGGGACCGCGCCGATCCACTCCTCGTCGATGTAGTCGTCGAGGAGCGGCCGGGGCAGTTTCGCCAGGAGTGCCCTTTGCCGAGGGGTCGGCAGGTCGGTCTCCATCAGGCGACGTTCGTCCTGGTAGATCTGCCACATGCTGCCCGGCTCCCCCAGGAGCGGAAGCGGCTTGTCCGCCAGCAGCGCGCGGGCCCGGTCGTCGAGCCGGTCGTTGAAGACGTCCAGCCCGTGATCCTGTGCCATGACGAGCAGAGAGACCCCGGTGACCGGGTCGTCCTGCCGGGACGCCATGTCGGCCGCGGCCTGGGCCAGCTCCCGCGCTGAAAGCGTACCGGTCTTCGTCCTGAACGCGTCGGGCAGCATGATCTCGGCGAAGGAGCGGGCTCGCTCCCATGCTCCCCGGTCGGCGAATCCTTCGGGCACCGGCTGGGACACGACCGGTTCGGGCTCCAGCTGCTTCTGCTGCGGAACGACCGGAGCCGGGTAGCCGACCGCTCCCGTAACCTGCGGAATACCCTTGCCGGCCTGACGGTCGGCGCGGGCCTGACGGAGTGCCAGGCGGCGGGCGATCTCTCGTTGCCGCACTTCCTCCAGGCGGGCCTGCTCGTCCTGACCCGCTCTCGGCGAGTTCCCTGCCGTCATCAGAGTTCCTCCGCGAAGGTGTGCACCTGCTCGATCACCGCGGCGGGGGTCCGGTCCAGGCTGTAGGAGTCGGCGAAGGCGATCCTGTCGGCGAGTCCTCCGGTACGGACCTCGTGCCGCAGGGCTTGAAGCCGTTCGTTGCCGCACTCCTCGGTGACGGATTCCAGCGGGTGCTTCACAGCGACTGCCACAGGTTCGCCGGTGAAGTCCGAGGTGAAGAGCGCCACGGGCCCGGCGGCCGTCTCCTTGAGCATGACGTTGGGCTCCTCGTCCGCCCAGCCCCTCAGCAGGACTCCGTGCTCCTCCGGGTCGATGCGCAGTTTCCGGCCGCGCAGGACGTCCGTCAGGTCGCGGGCGAGCCGCCAGTCGTACAGCGGGTGGAGGCGCATGTTGGAGTAGTCACGCAGGCACGCGTAGCAGGAGCTGCGGCAGTTGAGCGCGTGGTGCTCGGCCTCCAGGTCCTGCACGTAGTGGTCGACCGCCTTGAGGAACTCTTCGATGTGTCCCTCCGAACCGAGGTGCGTGCTGAACCCCGCACCGTTGTCGAGGCTGTCCGCCAGGTACGCCATGACGGGGGCGGCCACCGGGGCGTCCGAGCCGTGGATGCCGCTGAGGAGTTCCTCCGGCTGCACGTCCAGGTGCGGGGCGGCGGCGCGCCGCAGCAGGGCCGCCAGCGAGTACCAGGCGGCACGTCGACCGTGGTACGCCTCGGGAAAGCCGTCGATCTGCCGGGATTTCGAGATGTCGAAGCGCAGTCCGCGGCGCGTGTCCAGGGCTCCCTTGGCCCCGACGAAGAGCATGTCGGTGTGTTGGGTGGCGCCGAGGGCGATCTCCAGGTCGGCTTCCGCCTTGGGGTTGTCGAGGGCGAGGTAACCGCGCCACGGACCGCTGTTCTTCACGAACCGGAACAGCTTTCCGGCGTTCGTGTTGACGATGTAGCGGTCGCCGCTGCCGGTGTGGACGACCAGCCAGTCGTCGGCGGCGCGGTGGATGCGCGGGGCGGTCTTCTCGAGGTCGGTGGCGGTCCGTGCGCTGGTCGCGTTGGACCCCATCTCGCGGTAGCCGTCGTAGTCCCGCGCTTCGCGTGCCGCCCGGAAGCCTGCCGGCTCCCGGAAGGGGACGGCCTTGTAGTACTTGCTCTCCGCATCGCAGGCGGGGCACGCGCCGACGCTTCCGGTGTCCGGATCGACGACGGCCTGCGGGTCCACGTGGGAGCAGATCCGGCACATGGCGACCAGCTGCTCCGGGCCGAAGGGATCGTCCGCAGCCTTCACTCCACGTCCGCTGGGGACGAGGGAGACGACTCCGCTGGACCGGAGCAGACGGCCGTCCTGCGGGGTCTCGCTGCCCGGTGCGAACTTGCTGAGGGCCACGGCCAGGTCGCGGTTGACGGAGTCGGCGGGCGGCCAGGGGAAGGTCTTCTGCGGAATGCTCCGGTAGAGCAGACGGGAGCGGGTCGGGAAACCGAACATGGGCAGGAGACCTGCCTCCGCGAGGCGCTGGCTGAGTTCGGGGTGACCGACTGCCGCGCCGGCCACCTCGTCGACCTGGTCGAGAAGTTCGTCGACCGCGGCCACCGGGTCGATGGCGGCGATGCTTTCCGAGGTCACAGCCTGGAGGGCGCGGCCCGCTGCTCTGATGCGATCGGGGTGCTCGGAGATCCAGCGGCGCACGGCTCCCCGGTGCACCGGCCAGTCGGCGGCGAGCCCGAACTGTCCGTGGACGTTGCTCGTCATGTCGGGTCCTTTCCGCCGGTCCCTCGGCTGCAAGGGCTCGAAGGCCTGGCGCAGGGCTTCTCCGAGCAGGACGCGCCGGAAGACGGAGATCATGCCGAGGACGAGGTAGGGCGGCGGGGTCGGGTCGTTGGTGATGGCCTCCGGACGGGCGAAGTAGTGCTCGTCGTGGCTGCGGCCACGGCAGACCGTGAGGGCCAGCGCGACCGGGCTGTTGCGTCGGCCCGCGCGGCCCACCCGCTGCTGATAGTTGAAGCGGGTGGGCGGCATGTTGGCCATGATCACGGTGTTGAGGGGGCCGATGTCGACGCCGGCCTCCATCGTCGTGGTCACGGAGAGGAGTTCCAGGCCGTCCGCCTCGGGGACGTCGTTGTCACCGAGGAAGACGTCCTGGAAAAGGCTCTGTCGGCGCTGAGCCTCCAACCGGTCCGTCTGGCCGGTCAGTTCCGCGGCTCGCAGGGCGAAGTCACCCGTGCGGTGGGCGGCCTTCCAGGCGTAGTAGTCGTCCTCCAGGACTCCGCTGTACTGCTGAGGTTCGGCGGGCAGCGGGGTGAGGCACTTGGTGCACACTCCCGCGCCCGGGTGGAGGTGGGGTCGGTGACAGGAGGGACACGTCCACGTCTTGTTCCCGCCGGGGCGAAGCGCCACCTTCTCCGGCTTGACGACGTAGTCGACCACGGCGTCCTTCCACACGCCGAGCACCCTGTCCTCGATCTCGCGTACATCGGTGCCCTGGCGTTCCGCGATCTGCGTCCAGAAGCGCTTCAGGGGGGCGGGAGGCCGTTGCAGCGAGCCACGGATGCGGGTGAATCTGCGCATCAGTCCGAGGATCCGCAGACTGGCGCGGGCCACGGCCTGGTCGCTGTCCGTGCCGGTCTCGAGGGGCGAGCGGTCGTCGCGCAGACACAGCCAGCCCAGTCCGAGCGACTCGAAGTCGCGTCCGCCGCCGGAGAAGAGACTGCCCATGGTCTCGAGGCGGAGGCGGGCGCGAATCCGTTCGAGCAGTTCCTGCTGCGCCTGGGTCTCGACCCGTGCTTCCCGGTCCTGTGCCCAGTTGTAGAGCGCGGTCCAGGGTTGTCCGGCCGAGGTCTGCTGGAGTGAGGCGGCGGGACCGGCGGGGTTGGTGCCGTATGCAAGCAGCATGCTCTCGAGGTCGGAGGCGAGGTCGTCCAGGGAGGGCAGTTCGGAGAACTTCCGCTCCAGGTCCGGCTGCAGTTCCGGTTCGGCGTCGAGGTCGTCGGTGAGGATCGCCTTCAGACGTCCCCAGTCCGCCGGGTCACGGTCTCGCAGGCGCGCCATGGCGGCACGCGCGTCCGCACGGTCGACGGTCTTTCCGGCGTAGTGGTCCTTCACCAGCTGAAGGTCCGCGAACGGGTCGCCCTGGTTCTCGACGGCCTGGGCGCTGAGCAGACGGAGAAGGTCCTGATAGTGACGCAACGCGAGACCGCTGGCGAGTTCGGAGGCGTCGTCACGGCTGTCCGAGAACGCGATCGCCTTGCGCTGACCGTCGGGAAGGTGGCCCAGGGCCTCCGTCACCAGGACTTGGTTGATCTTGTAGAAGCCGGTGCGCATCCGCCGGACCGGGGCGTTGCGCAGCCGGTCGGGGGATTCGAGCGGGATGAAACGGCCGTCCCTGTCGTGCTTGATTTCCCAGTCGTCCCCGCAGGCGGGGCAGCTGGTGGGGAAGGCTTGCAGCCGGGCGGGGTCGAAGGCCGGCTTCTTGCCCTCCTTGTCCATGGGCACCGAGATGTGGAACGACCAGCCGGTGTGCTGGACGTCCCGGTTCTGCAGACGGCCGGTGGCGGGCTGGTAGGCGCTGCGGCGGAACTCGAACCGGACCAACGGCCCACCGTCGGACAGACCCGCGTTCCATCCGGGCTCGTCGAGACCGAGACTCTTGGTTCGCGGCCAGTACACGACGTAGTTCGCCGCGGTGGGTACGCCGCCGGCCTCGTCGGGGAGCAGGTCCAGGTCCGGGAAGTCGGTGTGGAGGGCGCCGGTGAACGTGCGCCGTTGGGTGTCCTTGGGGCTGGCGTATCCGCCGAGCATGAGGTCGCCGCAGGCCTGGCAGGACAGGAGTTCCAAGACGCGGGCGCCGCACGTGCAGCGGGAGGTGGGTTCGGCGAAGAGGCGGCCGACTCGGCGTTCGGGGCCGTGCTCCACGGGGATGTGGGGACACTTCGGGTCGGAGCAGGCCCAGATGCCCTCGATGTTGCGGAAGAAGAAGTGGGCACGTAGCTGGGGAAGTTCGGGATCCTGCGCAGAGCCGAGCACACGCAGCACGCAGTGCAGAGCGTCCCGGCTCTCATCCCTGGGGACGTCCGGGAAGAGGCTCTTCGCCAGCTCCGGCGCAGGCAGGGCCCGGGGCCTGCCGCCAGGCGTGAGCGCGCGCTGGAGGGCCGGGCCGAGGCCGATCTCACGGGCCAGGGCGGCGGCTTCGGGTTGGGTGACCGAGGTCTTAGCGGCCTGGGCCAGGCGCGCACTGTGGGCAGCCAGGTCGCCCTCGCCGTGGATCTCCTTCGCCTTTCCAGGGATGATCACGCGCCGGGAGCTGGGCAGGGCGAAGAACCCGTCGAGGAATTCGTCGTCCCGGCCGGCTTCGAGGGAGGCGGAGGCGGCCAGCACGCGCAGCTTGTCGGGGTTCTTGTCGAGGCCGAGACGGTGGCGGAGGTTGCGCAGCAGGTAGGCCACCTCGGTTCCGGCCGTGCCGCGGTACATGTGGAGTTCGTCGAGGATCAGGGTGAAGCGCGCGCCGGGGGCCTCCTCCAGCCACTTCCTCGTGGCGCTGAAGATGTGCTCCTCCTGCTTGCGGAGCAGCATGATGTTCAGCATCGAGTAGTTGGTGACCATGATGTCCGGCGGTGCGGCCTGCATGTCCCAGCGGGCGTGCATCTCCGCTCCGCCGAGGCGCGGAATGAAGGGCCGCAGCTCCTCGCGGAGCTTCTCGTCGGCCTTGCGCTGCCGTTCCTGGACCTCCCGCAGGTACTGCCGGAGCCGGAAGGTGGCCGGCTCGGAATCACGGCTGCCGGACACGGGGGTGGCTCCGGTGTAGCGGCCGAAGTAGAAGCGGTGTCCGTTGCGCTTCCGGTCCAGCCAGTCGTGTGCTTCGCGGCTGTCCAGCGACTTCCGGAGCCGGACGAGCTGATCGTCGGCGAGGGCGTTGGTGGGATAGAGGATCAGCACGCGCACAGCGGCGGGGTGCCCGTTTTCGCCCAGGCGGCTGGGCACATGGTCGCCGTCCTGCTGCTGCCACCATTCCCGCTGCACCGCACGGGTGCCCTGCCACTGGGCGGACTCGGCGACCAGGTCGGCGAGGACCGGCAGCAGGAAGGACTCGGTCTTGCCGGAACCGGTGCCCGCGGTGACCACGAAGTCCTTGCCTCCACAGGCGGCGACCAGCGCGTCGTGCTGATGCTGGTAGAGGCTGGTCACACCGTCGGGGAGGGTGAAGCGGGCGAACTCGGCCGCGTCAGGGTGCGCCCCTGCCTCGGCGAAGGACTGCGCGACGCTGACACCTCGGGAGGCGTACTGCTGGCGCAACTCGATCAGGGGGTCGCGCCAGGCCCCGTTGTCCCGGTCCAGGAGATTGCGCCGTTCCTCCATCACGGAACGGTCGTCGACGCTGAACGGGGTGTCGTAGTAGCGGAAGAGCGCGCTGCGCAAGTCGTCGAACGTGCCCATGACGTCCTGGGCGTCGGTGCCCGTGACGGGCGCCGTCTGCTGTTCGATGGTCACTCGGTCCTCCCCCCGACGGCCGTCACCGGACGCGCCATGGTTTCCAGGTTCTGAAGCAGCGAGGCCGCGAGCGCCTCGGCGAGCGCCCTCGGCACGTTGTCGTAGGCACGGGTCTGGGCGTGCTTCCCCACGACCGGCGGGAAGCCGCTGCACAGAACGGCCGCACGCTCGTGCAGGGCGGGCAGGGGCGCGTACCGGTCGACGAAGAGCCGGCCGATCCCGGCTCGTCCCGCGCCTGCCTCCGGCCGCCAGCGCATCACGCCGGTGCGGTGGCGGGCGAGTTCCAGGTAGACACCCGTTTCGCGGTCCACCGTGTGGAACACACCGTTGCGGCGGACGCGGGTGAGGCGTGCGTAGTCGGCTCCGCGCCACCGGTACAGACCGTCCTCGTCGTCCCTCGCCACGGGGACGAAGCGCTGGAGGCGCGGATCGTACTTCTCCAGCGTGGCGGCGCCGCTCCCGCCGGGCGGTGCGGACTCGGGGCCCGGTACCGCACGCGGAAGCATTTCCATCAGGCCGAGGGCGGCGCAGGGCACGTAACGGGCTCCCAGGAACTCCGCCGTGTCGGGCAGGGTCCGTGGGTCCTCGTACTGGAGCAGCAGGGTGTCGGGCAGCGGCGCCTCACCTGGTTCGGGGCGATGCGGAACGGTGATCAGTTCCATCCACTCCGTGGCCGCCGCCTCCACTCGCGCGCTGATCCGTGCGGTGCGGGCGCCCGTCAGGAGGGCCAGGCCGTCCCCGTGGGGCAGCCGGGTCAGGACCGGCGGGGCGGCCGACCAGCGGTCGGCGCGCAGGTCCACGTCGATGAAGCCGAGGGCGGTGGCTTTGCGCATCCAGTTCCAGTCGGCGTACTGACTCAGCTCCAGGCCCCATGCGGTGGCGTGGCCGCGGATGCCGTCGCGCAGTGCGGAGGCCTTGCCGC
Organism: Streptomyces pseudogriseolus; assembly: GCA_002154585.1. Taxonomy (GTDB): domain Bacteria; phylum Actinomycetota; class Actinomycetes; order Streptomycetales; family Streptomycetaceae; genus Streptomyces; species Streptomyces pseudogriseolus. The sequence goes on along the minus strand of MUNG01000041.1, from coordinate 28,568 downwards.
TACGGCTCTCGCTCAGCCAGCGCAGGAGGGTGCCGCCGAACGCGGCGGCGCCGTTGGTCGTTCCCTTCATCGGTTCAGCTCCTTCGCTGCCTGGACGTAAGCGGCCCACGAGGGCTCGCCGGACGCCTGCTGGGCGTTGAGGACGGCCTGGGCCCACGCCCGCGGATTGCCGGTGTTCCTGGGCTTCGGCGTTCCGGGGTTCACCGGGCGGCCCTTCCAGCGTCCGTTCCGCCGTTCCAGGAGCCAGCCGCCGATGCCGTGGAAGCCGGCCTCGAAGCGGAGCGGCGCGGGGGTGTCGGGCAGACGTTCGGTCCACCAGTCCGGCTGATCCGGTGCCCGCAGCGTCCACAGTCGTCCGTCGGCCGCCGCGAAGAGCACCTCGTCGGCGTCCCGACGGCACAGATCCATGGCGGTTTCCGCGTCACGAGACGTGGCGCCGGTGCAGTCGGCGCCGGTGACGCCGGCAGGCAGGGCGCCCTCGTCGAGTACGCAAGGTGTCGCCGAAGCCGCGCCGTCCACGACGGTGAATCCGCAGACCGTGTCGGCCTTCGGCTCGACGAGAGCCTGGTCCGCGGTGGCGAATTCGATCGTCGCACCGGCGTAGCTCACCGTGTGGCGGCCCGGCTCCAGTCGGAGCACGGCCAGCGGGGCCGGACGGCCCGCGGCGACGGCCTTTCTGAGCTCGGGGCGCTCCTTGCTGTCCACCAAGAGGACGCCCGTGCCCTCCGCGGTGTCCGGAAGGACCACCTGGGGCTCGCCTCCCCGCAGGTACAGGCTGCGGTCGAGCGAGGGCGCGAGCCTCAGTCCGCCTTCGAGACGCAGTTTGAACTGGACCGGAGGTTCCAGGAGACCTACCGCGCCCTGAACCTCCTTCAGCGCCGCACGCAGTGTCACCGTGTCGTTGAACACGACGGGCTTGTGCAGCGACCAGCCCTGCGGCACCCAGGCCAGTTTGCCGGTGTCGGCACTCCGGCCGCTGGTCGCGGCCCTGTCCAGCAGGCGCTGCACGTCCCGGCGCGCGGCGGGCGCGGCGAGCACCACGTGGGCCTCTCCCGGGCGGAAGCCGTCGGTGCCGGCCCAGACGCCGAGCACGTCGTCCCGTGCGAGCACCAGGACGGAGGCCGCGGGACGGCTGAGCACCAGGCCGTCCCCGTTACGGCGGATGCCTTTGCTGAGTGTGTTCGCATCCGGGGCGGGCAGGCCGGTGACCTCGTAGTAGGCGGTGTCGCCGAGCCGCTCGAGGACGACGCCGCCCGCGAGGTCGATGCGCTCCGGCTGCTCCGCGGAGCGCAGGCGCGCCACCCAGCTGAGCCGGCCCGCGTCCAGGCGCACCACGAGTTCGGCACGGGTGACACCGGTGGGCACCAGCTCGTCCGAACCGTCCCAGGATGCCGCGTAGTTGCCGATCAGCTTGGCGAGGAGGGGACGGAAGTCTTTCTCCGCCAGGGCGTTGCGGAAGTTCTTGGAGAGGTGCTGCTCCATGCCCCGGATCTCGATCTGGGCCAGCAGCGCGTCCCCCGGCAGGGGCCATGTCGTGCCGTGTTCCCGCAGGGAACGGAAGAGTCTCGGCAAGAAGGAGCGATCAGCGCCGCTGAGGAGCGCCTGGGACTGCGCGAACCCGATCATGCTGCGGTTGGACGGCAGGTCTGCGGGGGCGGGGAGGGTGCACAGGCCTCGCGCGCCCCTCTGGCTGTGCTGCCAGGACGCCAGCACCTGCCACATGCGGGATATGGGTTCGTAGTTCTGGCTGCCCAGCTGCTTGTCGTCGCCGGTCAGCAGCTCGGAGAAACGGGCGTGGTAGGTCGTGGCCCGGTGGTTGAGGTCGTTCACCATCCGTGACGCGGCGATCACCGAGCAGGCCAGGAGCGGCAGGAAGGCGGGCACACCCTGCTTGTCCTGCTTCCACTGGCGCCAGCGGTACTCGTCGAGTGCGCTGTACGGATCGGCGGTGCCCAGCCTGAGGAACCTGCTCACGCAGGAGGGCAAGGGTTCCTCCAGGCCGTATCCGTGCCTGAGATCCCGCTCCACGTCGTCGTCGACGTAGAACAGCGTCGGGTGGCCCGCGTGCTGCCGTCCGAAGAATTCCTCGGCCAGCACGTCCTGCCACGCCTGATAAGAATGGTCCACTCTGTCCCCAAAAAGCGATGTCCCGATGCCCTCACGCTCGACGGCACGAAACGGTCTTCCACACTGCTCGACCCGCCACTCAACGGGTCGCTGCTGAACGCCGCCTCTGGGCCGGACTCTCCACCGGAGTCAGGCAGGCGATCCGGCGACAGACCCCACCCCTCGCAACTTCACCCAAAACCTAGGACGCATCCATCAATACGACCTGAAGGAGAAGATTATCCCTACAAGTAGGGATCACAGCAGGGCCCCCACCTCGTCTTCACCCGAGAGCACGCCAGCGTGGGTGGTTCCCCTGCCCGAATGGAGACCTGTGGGCGAACCGCTTGGTTGTACGGAAGTCCGGCGCCGGCTTCCTATGAAGTTCCGGGAGTTCGAGCCGCCGCCCATCTGAGTGCTCTCCTTCTTTCGAATTCGCCTACGGACTAGACAAGTTGCGACCAGCCCATGCGCACGAAAGCGAAACCCTTGCTCATGCCGCGACCGAGAGGGGGCCGGGTTCCCGGCCCAGCGAGCGGAGGATCCGCGTTTCCTCCCGTCGAACCGCACCGGAAGGTATGCGGCCGGTCACACGGCGGAGTGCGAAGCGTGCCAAGGCGTCCGCGGCTTCGTTGAGTTCGTGCCCGACGTGTCCTTTCAACCAGCGCACCTGGACACGGTGACGATGGCGTACCAGGCGGTGCATCAGCTCGCGGCTCTCGGGGAAGACGCAAACGCGACGAGCGGTTTCGGCGTCGCCCGCGCCCAGGGCGGCGTCGACCGCCTTGACCGCCTGGACGCTGTCGCACAAAACGACGACGGGCGCGTCCTTGTAATGATCGAGGAGGCTGAGGGCTGCGGCACAGATGCCGATCACCTCGGCCTCACCGCTGCTCGAGGCCAGGGAGTAGCCGTGTCCGGTGGCCCCGTCCTCGGCGGCCCAGCCAAAACCGCACAGTGCGGAGTCGTCCCCGGCCGCGGCGTCGGCAACGGCCACGACGGCGGAGTCGGGGAGGTCGGTGAGCAAGGCGTAGCGGTCCCCGTAGGTGACGTCCACGTCCTCCTCCGGGCGCCCCGCGTCGTCGTCCTCGTCCGTGCCGTCGTGCAGGGAGTCGGCGAGCACAGCGGCAAGAGCGCGGTGGCAGTGCGGGCAGCCCTCGGTCTGCTCCGGGCATTCCGCCCGGTGCCGTGTGGTCACTTCGCGTACGCGGTGCCACGCCTCGGGCTGGGCTTCCGCGAAACGCGCCAGAGCCGCGGCGCGGCACTCGCCGACGAGTTGCCCTCCGGGTCCTGCCGCCAGAGCGGCCTGCATGCGGTCGTGGAGGGCCGTCGCCCGTAGCTGCGCCTCGCGGCAGCGGGCGGCGAGAACGGCCGCGTCCTGGTAGGCGTCGTCAAGTGCCTCGAGTGGAGCGCGCCGTACGGCGGGAGCGCACGCGGCAGCCTCTCGTTCGGCCTGACCGATCGCGTAGCGGCCCCAGGCCAGGGCCGTGCGGGTGTGACGAGCCCACCGCTCGACCACGGCCTCGTGCTGGAGGTGCGGGTTCTCCTCCTCGCGCGCGTCGAGGAGGAGGGCGCCGACGAAGGCCTCGTCGTCGCAGTCACACAGCTCACGCACCCGCGCCGGAAACTGACGGACTCCCGTCTCCCGCTCCCAGGCCCAGCGCGCCAGGTCACCCTCCGGCGCCTGAGGTGTCCCGTCCGGCAACCCCCTCCCCTGGAGTTCCTGCCGCAGGCTCTCGTCGTACGCCTGCCTGAAGGCGGCCCGCGCCACGCGGAGCTCCAGCGGGTCCGCCGGCCGGTCTGAAGGGCCCGCTCCTCCTTGTACCGGGCCTCGGCCTGGGACCGGGCTCGTCGCACCCTGCGTGCGTGCGCTCGGAGACGCCGCAGCCGGTCGGGCGGCTGTGACGACAGCTCCGCCTGCCGGACAGCTCCGCGGGCGAGTACGTCGGCGTGAGCGAGAACGACGGTGACGGGACCGACGAGGGCTTCGTCCTGGAGAGCTGTGGCGATCTCCGGGGCGCACACGCCGTTCATGTCGGCGAGGACGGCATCCTGAAGGGCGGTGAAGTCGTCGGCGAGACGACGGATCAGCTCGGTGTGCGGTGTGATCGTCACGGTGGTCCTCCCAAGGCAGGTCGCGGCCGGTGCGAGCGGAGGCCGCACGGGGTGTGCGTTCGGGTGGGGGGTGAGCGAGCCCGGCGGTCCGGTCGTCGGGACGGCCGCCGCCGGGGTGCCGTCGCCGGACGGAGGCAGCGACGGCACGGTGCGGGACAGGGCGGTGCGGGACAGGGCGGGCCACGGCCCTGGCTACTTCACCTGGCCGGTGAAGATGGCCGTGCGGTACCAGCCGGAGGCGGAGGTGTCGGACGGCGTGACCTCGATCTGCGCGTCCTTGGCCGACTTGGGGAAGACGCAGGCGACCTTCCAGGTCTGCGACTTGCCCGGCAGCAGGTGCGTGCTCGGCGTGCCGTCGAAACCCGCGTCCGTGTCGAAGACTTCCTCGGCGCCGTCCGTGCAGGACAGGCTCAGCATGCTCAGGTCGAGCGTGGATTTGGAGTCGTTCTGCACGGTGACGGAGAACGCCAGGTAGTCCTCGCCCGACGGAAACGCGAACTCGCCCGACGTGCCCCGGGCGAACCCGCTCAGGTGCGCCTTGACGCCGTTCCTCCACGTGGCGGTCTTGTCGAGGGCGACGGTCATGGTGTCGCTGTCGGAGTCGTCCACGGGGGTGTCCGCCACGTCATCGGCGCTCGGCGCGTCCTGCGAGGCGCTGACCGTGGCGGCCGGCACGGCGTTGTCGGCCTCGTTGCCGCTGCTCGCGGAACAGGCGGTGAGGGAACAGCCGACGACAGCCGCGGCCACGACCAGGACGGTCCGGCACAGGCTGGTCGCGGGGGCCAGGATCGGCGCGCGGAGCGTCGTGGTGGCGTCGGCGAGCCGCGCCGCCTGTCGGGAGGAGGGCGTGCGGGAGGTGTGCGAGTGGTGGTTCATGGGGTGCTTCCTTGTGTGGGTGGAGATGCGGTCGGCGGTGGCCAGGGGCATCGCCGGAGGGATGGGGAGCCGTTGCGTCATCGGCAGGGCGGGAGATCGGGCGGGCCGAGGCCGTCCCCGGTCCCGGATGCGAGGTCTCGGCTACGCGAGGGGTGTGGCCGTACCCGGACGCGTACCTCGGCGCGGGCCCGGGGGCGCAACGTCAACGGGTCGTGTCACTCGCGCGTGTTCAGCCGCGCACGCCGCGGACCTTGCGGCCCAGTTCGCTGTGCGGGTCGAGGAGCGCGCCCGCGACACGGCCGGCGGAGTCCTTCACACCTCCGCTGAAGTTGAGACGCCCGGTGGCGCCGACGCTGGCGCAGACGCCGTCCCAGTAGACGGGCTCGCGCTCCCAGCGGACGTCGGCCAGCAGGCGCTCCACCCTGTCGTAGCTCATCGCGTCGTGAGGGGCGCACCACGGGGTCGCGCGATGCAGCAGGACACCCAGGCCCGCCATCACGGCCGGCGCCGTGATCGCGCTGCGCCGGGCGAAGTCCGGGAAACGGTCCTCGATCAGCCGGGACACGAGACGGACGACCACCGTCGTCACCTCGTCGGCGTCGGTGTGGGAGGGCAGGTCCCCCTCGTTGACGTTGGCCGCCGAATACTGCACACCCTTGGCGCGGAAGACGGTGGTGACGATCAGCGCCCGCAGCGCGGACAGCGTCACCACCTCCTTGTCGGTCTTGGTGAGCTGCCGCTTGCCCGCGTTGACCAGCCTGGCGAGCGGCATCCGCTGCCCGTCGGACTCGACCTCGAGCTTCTCGCCGACCGTGTAGGCGAGGCGGGTGGCCAGGTCGCGCTGGTCCATGGACATGGCCAGGTTCTTGGCGACGTCGACGCCCTTGACGTTGCGGTCGTAGAAGATCTGGCGGGCGTCGGCCGGGGAGATGCCGATGTAGAGCTCGAAGGGGATGCGGACCCGTCGGGCGAGCTCGGTGTAGGTGAGGTCAAACGACTCCGGGTCCCGGTAGATGTCGTGCCAGGCGGTGGTCTGGGTCTCACCGTCGATGGCGATCACCATGGCGTCCGGGGCGACGGTCAGGGTCCGCAGGCCTGAACCGGCGACCAGCTCGTCGCTCATCGCGGCGACCTCGCCCGCGTGCCAGAGCGTGATCGGCGGCGTGGACCACGCGGAGCCGTGCTTGCCGAGAACGCCGGCGGCGATGTAGTCGGCGTAGTCCGGGATGTTCTTGCCCTTCTGGGACTTCAGCGTCCGCTGCACGGTGGCGCGCAGTTCGGCGCGACGCCGGTCGTGCCCGGACGCGGTCTTCAGGGCGCGCGGGTCCTCCTCCTGACGCGGCGACGGCACGAGCCGCACCAGCGCCGCGAGGGACATGGTGCCGATGACCGCGTCCTCGCGGAACGTCATGACGGTGAGCGGGATTCCTTCCGGCGTACCGGTCGGCATGGTCAGACGCATGGTCCCCCCTGAGTTGGTCGCTGGGCCGTCGCCCCCGCCTCGACCCCTCGTTGGTCCCGGCCACCCGCCGGACGGCGCGGGACGGGCGGATGAGGGCTGTGAGTGCTCCGAGTGTTCGGAGCACGTTGAGGCATGGCTGTGGCCATGGAACTGTCGCCCCACGCCGTAGAGTGCTGCCAACCGACGGAAGCAGGACCATGTAAGCACACACGTGAAAGCACTGTCCAACAGCTTGCATGGGTTGACGCCTGCTGTATGGTGTGACCACGCCGACCATCGGAGCCAGGACCCACTCATGCCGCAGCCCTCCGCACCATCCGCCCAGGTGACAGCCGCCGAGATCTCCCGCATCGCGGGCGTCACGCGTGCCACCGTCAGCAACTGGCGCCGTCGGCATGACGACTTCCCCGTCCCTTCGGGCGGCACGGACAGCAGTCCGCTCTACGATTTGGAGGAGGTCCGCGCCTGGCTCGCCTCGCGCGGACAGCACACGGCTGCCACACCCAGCGGGGAGCTGCGCACGACCCTGCGTCTGCGAGAACAGGGAGGTGCGGGTGTGTCCGACCTGCTCGTACTGGTTCTCGCAGCGGCCCGCCGTCCCGCCGACGACCTCGCCGGTCTGCTCGCACTGCCCGACGACGACCTGGTGAAGCAGGCGAACGACGCGGCGGCCGGGGTGGCGGACGTGGTGCCGGACACCGAGCCCGTCCGGTTCACGCCCTCCGACACCACCGTCCTGCGCGCCCTGCTGCTCTGCGTCCGTGACGAGGGCGCGCAGACGACGCTGGGTGTCCTGGCGGAGCGGGAGCTGGAGGACAGCGCCGCGAGCGGCGCGTACCGCACCCCGGCCCCGCTCGCCGACCTGCTGGCCCGCCTGGTCCCGGGCTCCCCGGCCCGCGTCCTCGACCCCGCCTGCGGCAGCGGCACCCTGCTGACGGCCGCAGCGGCGCGCGGCGCACGTGAGCTGTACGGGCAGGACAGCCTGCCCGTCCAGGCACGGCGTGCCGCGGTCGACCTGCTCCTGACGGCCGGGGAGGGCGCGGGCGTGACCGTGCGCACGGGTGACAGCCTGCGCGCCGACGCCTTCCCCGACCTCACCGTCGACGCCGTGGTGTGCAACCCGCCCTACGGCGACCGGGACTGGGGCCACGACGACCTGGCCTACGACTCCCGCTGGGCGTACGGATTCCCACCCCGGGCCGAGTCCGAACTAGCCTGGGTGCAGCACGCTTTGGCGCACCTCGAACCGGGTGGCCACGCCGTGCTGCTCCTCCCGCCGGCGACGGCGTCCCGTTCCTCCGGCCGCCGCATCCGCGCCGAGCTGATCCGCAGCGGCGCACTGCGCGCGGTGGCGGCCCTGCCGCCGGGAGCGGCGATCCCGCTCCACATCGGCCTCCAGGTGTGGATACTGCAGCGCCCGGAGCCGACGCGGCCCGCGTACCAGACGATCCTCTTCGTCGACACCGTCGACGAGTCGTCGACGTCAGGACGCAGCGGTACCCGTTCGAGTTCAGTGGACTGGGCGCGGGTGACGGAGCAGATTCTCACCGCGTGGACGGCGTACGCCGAGGACCCGGACGGGTTCGAGACGCAGGCCGGTGTGGCGCGGGCGGTGAGCGTGGTCGACCTGCTCGACGAGGTGGTCGACGTGACACCCGCGCGTCAGGTCCGGGCCTCCCAGGCCGACATCGACCCGCAGGAACTGGCCCGCGAGGCCACGTCGGCCCGCGAAGGTCTGGCGGCGGCGGTGCGGACGGTGGCCGAGCTGGCCGGCACGGCGGCGTGGGACGCGGCGGGGGCTTCGGCCCGCGACTGGCGCACGGCCACGGTGTCGGACCTGGCCCGAGGCGGGGCGCTGAAGGTGCTGCGCGCGGTTCCGGTCTCGCCGCGGGCAGCGGGCGCCGAGGCGGGGCACACGGAGGCGGGAGCCGACGGTGAGGAGCGCCGCCCTGTTCTGACGGGCGGTGACCTCGCCGGCGGGACCGGACCGACAGGGCAGGCCTCCGATGCGCGCGCGGAACAGATGCCCGAAATTGCCGAGGGCGACGTTCTGGTCCGCAACCTGGTCGGTGGCACGGGTCCTGTGGCCCGGGTCGCGGGCGAGGCGGAGGCAGGCGCCCTGCTGGGGGCGGGTGTGCACCTGTTCCGCCCGGACCCGGCACGCCTCGACCCCTGGTTCCTCCTCGGCTTCCTCAGCGCCGAGGCCAACCTGGCCGGTGCCTCAACCGGCAGTTCCACACTTCACCTCACGCCCGGCCGACTGCGCGTACCGTTGCTGCCCCTGGAGGAGCAACGCCGGTACGGCGAGGCCTTCCGGCACGTGGAGGCGTTGCGTGAACAGGCGCGGCGCACGAGGGACTTGGCCGAGGAGACGGCACGGCTCGTGAGCGGGGGGCTCACGGGCGGGCAACTGGTGCCGCGGCCGACCTAGGCTCCGGCACCACCCCCACACCAGATGCGGACGGACGAGGACACACCATCCCCTCCCCGCACGCACAGTCATCCGTATGAGCCCCGGAAGGGAAACGGAAGAAGTCTTGAACAGCAGCAAGCACACGGAGTTGGCGAACCACGCGTGGTCCGTCGCCGACCTCCTGCGGGGGGACTACAAGCAGTCCGACTACGGCAAGGTCATCCTGCCGTTCACGGTGCTGCGGCGACTGGAGTGTGTGCTGGAACCGACCCGCGAGAAGGTCGCCGAGATCGCGGCGCAGTACAAGGACGGCGACATCGACCCGGACCGCTTCCTGCGCCGGGCCTCGGGCCACTCCTTCTACAACCGGTCGAACCTGACCCTGAAGAAGATCGCGGCGGACCCGCAGAACGCGGCGAAGAACCTCGCCGTGTACGTCGGCGCGTTCTCCGACAACGCCCGCGGTGTCCTCGACCGCTTCGAGTTCGCCCAGCAGATCAAGCGGCTGGACAGCGCGGGGCTGCTCTACCAGGTCATCGGCAAGTTCACCGACCTGGACCTGCGTCCCGAGGTCGTGCCCAACCACAACATGGGCTACATCTTCGAGGAGCTGATCCGCCGCTTCGCGGAGCAGTCCAACGAGACGGCCGGTGAGCACTTCACCCCGCGTGAGGTCATCCAGCTCATGGTGCGGCTGCTCGTCGCCCCGGACGGCGACGCGCTCCAGCTTCCGGGCGCGGTGCGCACGGTCCTCGACCCGGCCTGCGGCACGGGCGGCATGCTCTCCGCGATGGACGACCTGATCACGGAGCTGAACCCGGACGCCACGGTGGAGGTGTACGGGCAGGAGCTCAACCCCGAGTCGTGGGCGATCTGCCGGTCCGACCTCATGATCAAGGGCCAGGACCCGGAGAACATCCGCTTCGGCAACTCATTCTCGGATGACGGCCACGCCCGTAAGACTTTCGACTACATGCTGGCGAATCCGCCGTTCGGCGTGGAGTGGAAGAAGGTCAAGGACGAGGTCGAGGCCGAGCACAAGCAGCTCGGTGACGCGGGTCGCTTCGGCGCGGGCCTGCCGCGTATCAACGACGGCTCGCTGCTGTTCCTCCAGCACATGATCTCCAAGATGAAGCCGGTCGACGTGGACGGCGGGGGCGGCTCGCGCCTGGCGATCGTCTTCAACGGCTCGCCGCTGTTCACCGGTGCGGCCGGCTCGGGTGAGTCGGAGATCCGCCGCTGGATCCTGGAGAACGACTGGCTGGAGGGCATCGTCGCCCTGCCGGACCAGCTCTTCTACAACACCGGCATCTCCACGTACTTCTGGATCCTGACGAACCGGAAGAGCCCGGACCACAAGGGCAAGGTCGTGCTGTTGGATGCCCGCGACCAGTGGCAGAAGATGCGGAAGTCGCTTGGCGATAAGCGCAAGCAGCTGGGCAAGGAGCACATCGCCACGGTGGTCAAGCTGTACGGCGAGGCGCTGGCGGTGGCGGGCGACGCCGAGCACCCGCTGCACGGCAAGGTGAAGGTCTTCCGTAACGAGGACTTCGGCTACCAACGGATCACGGTGGAGCGTCCGCTGAAGCTGCGGTTCGAGATCACGGAGGAGACGCTGGCGGCGCTGGAGGCGTCCAAGGCGATCCAGAAGCTGCCGCAGGCTTCTGTCCTGGCGGATGCGTTCAAGTCCCTTATGGGGACGAGTTGGGGTACGAAGCAGGAGGCTTGGCTCGCGCTGAAGGACGCGGTGGTGCAGGCCGGCGGGACGTGGCCCACGGGGGCGCCGTTCAACAAGGCGCTGCGGGAGGTCGTCGGGGTACGGGACCCTGAGGGCGAGGTGCAGCTCGTCAAGGGGCAACCTGAGCCGGACGCTGAGCTGCGGGACTACGAGAACGTGCCGCTGGGCGAGGACGTCGAGGAGTACCTGGAACGGGAGGTCCACCCACACGTGCCGGATGCGTGGATCGATCACGGCAAGACGAAGGTAGGGTACGAGATTCCGTTCACGCGGCATTTCTATGTGTACGAGCCGCCGCGGCCGTTGGCAGAAATCGATGCGGAGCTGAAGGCGCTGGAAGCTGAGATCCAGGGGCTGCTGGGGAAGGTGACGGAATGAGTCCCGCCGGATCTATTGCGGAGCACGGCAATCCTAGAGACTGGCCGATTATCCCGTTTAGGGCCGTGCTGTCGCAGTCAAAGGTCGACAACTGCACAGACCTCCCACTGCTCGGCGTCAACTTGCACCAGGGTGTTACCCGCCGGTCCGTCGACGATGGGCGTCCTGCTGCCAGCGAAGACCTCAGTGCTTATAAGGTCGTCCAACCTGGCAACGTGGTAATGAACCGTCTGGGCAAGCCTCATGGGTCGGTGGGAGTATCTCCATGGGCCGGCATCACTAGTCCTGCGTACTGGGTAATGCCCGTCAACCCAAGCCTTGGTGAGCCTAGATTCTTCCATCACTTGCTGAGGTCGCGTCATCTAATTGCCGAGTATGAAAGACTCGGGAAGAATCAGCCACCGAACCAGTTCGACATCTCGTGGGATTCGTTTCGGGCAATTGAGCTGCCCTTGCCCCCCTTGGAGGAGCAGCGTCGCATCGCCGACTTCCTCGACGCCGAGACCGCCCGCATCGACAAGATGCGCACCACCGTACGTCGACTGAAGGTGGTGCTTCATGAAAGAAGTGACGCACAGCGGTCACTTATACTGCGCGGTGCAAAAAAGCCTGGCCCACGCACATTGCATCCGATGCTGGGAGACCTGCCCGTTTCTTGGCGAGTCGTTCCGTTGAAGCACCTCGTGCCACGCATTGGCGTGGGTGTCGTAGTAGACCCCTCCTCGTATTTTACGGAAGAGGGTGTTCCCTTCCTGAGAGGGTCGAATATTACGGAAACGGGAATTGATCTGACTGGAGTGCGGTTCATGTCCGAAGCCGACAGCCGGACTCTCTGGCGCTCGCGCTTGAACAGCGGCGACGTAGTAGTAATTAGAGCAGGATACCCAGGACGGGCAGCCGTAGTCCCTGACAGTCTCGACGGCGCCAACTGTGCGTCACTTCTCGTCATCAAGAAGGGGAAAAATCTCCTGCCGAAGTACTTGGAGGCGTACTTCAATAGTCCGCTCGGTGCGGCCTATGTAAATTCAGTGCGTTATGGTGCAGCACAAGAGCAGATCAATGTCTCGCACGTTGTCGACTTCATAGTGCCCGTCCCGGCGCTCCATGAGCAAGAAGTCATTGTTCGAGGGCTTGAGCTGTCAGAAAACCCTATCCAGGCGCTCAAAGAAAAGCTGTCCCGCCAAGAGGTTCTTCTCGAGGAACGCCGCCAAGCCCTCATCACCGCCGCCGTAACCGGCCAGTTCGACGTCTCCACCGCCAGCGGACGCAACGTAACCGAAGGAGTCAGCGCATGAGCCCCGTGCACGACGAGTCGACCTTCGGTTCCGCCATCATCGCCGCCCTCTGCGAACGAGGCTGGCGAGAGGCGAACCCGGAGGACTACCAGGCCGACCTCGGTCTGGACACCAACGAGCTGTTCACCTTCATCGGGGCCACGCAGCCCGACGAGTGGGACGAGCTCCTCACCGTCTACGGCGGCAACCCCAACGAAGCGCAGCGCGGTTTCGCGCAGCGCCTCGACCGGGCCATCGCCGATGACGGGCTGCTCCACGTCCTCCGCAACGGCGTGAAGGACCGCGGGGTTCGGCTCCGCGTCGCCTACTTCAAGCCCAACCTCATCTCCGCGGACTCCGTCCTCGACGGCTACCGGGCCAACCGTCTCACCGTCGTCCGTGAACTCCCCTACGCCACCAAGCAGGCCGACTGGGGCCACCGCCTCGACCTGACCCTGTTCCTCAACGGCATTCCCGTCGCCACGGCCGAGCTGAAGAACCCGCTCACCGGGCAGGGCGTCGAGCAGGCCAAGGAGCAGTACCGAACGGACCGCGACCCCACCGAGCTGATCTTCACGCGCCGCGCCATCGCCAACTTCGCGGTTGACCCGGACCTGGTCTTCATCACCACGCAGCTCCGCGGCAAGAGCACCCGCTTCCTGCCGTTCAACACGGGTTCCAACGGCCCCGGTCAGCCCGGCGGCTCCGGCAACCCGGCCCCGACCGCGCACGGCAAGTACGCCACGTCGTACCTCTGGGAAGAGGTCTGGCAGCGGGACAACTGGCTCGACCTCCTCCAGCGGTTCGTGCACCAGCAGAAGGAGAAGACGCCCGGCGGCGGCACCACCAAGACGACGATCTTCCCCCGCTTCCACCAGTGGGACGTCGTCCGCAAGCTCACGGCGCACGCGTCCGTCCACGGCGCCGGCCAGAACTACCTGATCATGGCCTCCGCCGGGTCCGGCAAGTCGAACACCATCGGCTGGCTGGCCCACCGCCTCAGCGACCTGCACGCCCGCCAGGACCCCGCCGTCCTGCGACCCGACGCCCTCGCCGAGGGCCGTATCAAGCCCGGCGAGCCCGTCTTCGACAAGGTCATCGTCATCACCGACCGCCGCGCGCTGGACGCCCAGCTCTCGGCGACCGTGGGCAGCTTCTCGCAGACCGACGGCCTGGTCGTGAAGATCGACGAGAAGCACGGGGCGAAGAGCGAGCAGCTGGCCCGTGCCCTCTCCCGGGACACCGGCAAGATCGTCACCGTCACCCTGCACTCGTTCCCGGCGCTGCTGGACTTCATCAAGCGCAACCCCACCGAGATCAAGGGCACCCGTTTCGCGATCATCGTCGACGAGGCGCACTCCTCCCAGTCCGGCGACGCGGCCACCGCCGTGAAGTCGGCCCTGCGGGACCTCGGCCTGGACGCCGACTCGGACGACGAGGGCGCGACCACGGTCGCCGTGGAGGACAAGCTCAAGGCGAAGGCGGTCGAGCGCTCGCACGCCGCCAACCTCTCCTACTTCGCCTTCACCGCCACTCCTAAGGCCAAGACCCTCGAACTCTTCGGCACGGAAGCGGTGGAGAACGGCAGGACCGTCTACCGCCCCTTCCACACCTACTCCATGCGTCAGGCGATCGAGGAAGGTTTCATCCTCGACCCCCTGCGTAACTACGTTACGTACAACACCTACTGGAAGCTCGCGAACCTCAACCGCGACGAGAAGGAAGTCGACCCCTCCAAGGCGAACAGCCTCCTCGCACGGTTCGCGCTCATGCACGAGCACACGGTGTCCCAGCACGCCCAGGTGATCGTCGAGCACTTCGTCGCCCACACCCGCGGCCGGCTCGGCGGCCGGGCCAAGGCCATGGTAGTCACGGCATCCCGTCACTCAGCCGTACAGATGGCACGCGCCATCAAGAGCTACATTGCCGACCGCGAGTACGACACCAAGTACCCGGACCTCGGCGTTCTGGTCGCCTTCTCCGGCTCCCTCACCATCGACGACGAGGAGACCACCGAGAGCAAGGAGAACGGCGGTCTGCCGGAGAGCGCGCTGCCGAAGGCGTTCGCCTACACCCGCGCCGACGACAAGGCCGCGAAGGCAGGCGGCCGGGGCCAGCAGGAGTACCGGCTTCTCGTCGTCGCCGAGAAGTACCAGACCGGCTTCGACCAGCCGCTCCTGACGACGATGTACGTCAACAAGACGCTGACGGGCATCGCCGCCGTGCAGACGCTGTCGCGCCTCAACCGCACCGCTGACCGCAAGTCGCAGGCCGACCTGGCCGTTCTGGACTTCGTCAACGAGGCCGAGGACATTCAAGACGCGTTCCGCCCGTACTTCGAGGAGGCGCACACCCTGCCCTCCGACCCGAACCTTCTCTACACGGCCCAGAGCCGCGTCATGTCCGCGCCGATCATCTCGGAGCAGGACATGGACGCGTTCGTCGCCGCGTACTTCGAGGCTCAGGAGAAGGCCGGCGGCTCCCAGGCCAAGTGGGAGAAGCTGCACGCCGAGCTGTACCGGCTCCTCTCCCCCGCCGTCACTCGCTTCAGCACCCTCCTGGAGAGCGAGGAGGAGGACGACGTCGAGACAGCCGAGGAGTTCCGGACGAACCTCAACGACTACGTCCGCAAGTACGGCTTCCTCGCGCAGATCGTCCCCTACCAGGACGCCGATCTGGAGCGGCTGTACCTGTACGGGCGTTACCTGCTCAACCGACTCCCCCGCCTCGCGGACGGTGGTGTCGACATAGGCGAGGTCGATCTCAGCCACCTGCGCGTCGAGAAGACCGGTGAGCACGACAAGTCCCTCGTGCCGGACGGCCCCGCCGAACTCAAGGGGTTCGGCGACGGGGTCGGCGGCGGTAAGGACGCGGAGAAGTCACTGCTGTCCGAACTGATCGAGAAGTTCAACGCGAAGTTCGGCACAGAGTTCACCGAGGAGGACGTCCTCCCGGCCTTCATCGCCACGAAGAAGGACCCGAAGGTGCGAGCCGCCGCCCTCGTCAACGACGAGGAGAACTTCGGCGTCGTCTTCGACAAGAAGTTCGAGGAGAACATGATGGATCATGTCTCCACGATCGACACGCTCGGCAAGCGGTACTTCGGGACGGACCGGGACTTCAAGTCCAACCTCGACCGCAGCGCCCGCCGCGCGGCCTGGCGGATGATCCGCCGGGAGGAAGGGCTGGACGACTTCTGACAGCACCTGGGGCACCGGCACCCACCCGGTGCCGGTGCCCCAGGACGCGTCTGCCTCAGCCGCGCGCGGCCCTCTGCACGAACTCGGCCCACGCCTTCGGCCCGAGCGACAGGACGGGCCCGGCGGAATGCTTGGAGTCCCGTACGAGCACAGCGTCAGCAACGGCAGCGACCTCGACGCATTCACCGCCGTTCCCCGTGCTGTAGCTGCTCTTGATCCATCCGACATCGCCGACAGACAGCTCGGTCCGCTGGGCGCTCATGTCTCTCCCATCAGTTGCACAATGAACGCTGCCGACTCGCTCGGGGTCAGCGCCTGTGACCGGAGGATGCCATAACGCGCTTCCAGCGTACGCACATACTTGGTGTCCGTATGGAGACGGCTGTGATCCTGCACCTCGGCGTACGCGATCCGTTGATCGTCGTCGGTGTCGATCAGGGTGAAGGGACCGCCGAGTGCACCGTGGTCGGTACGTCCGGTCGGCATGACCTGGATCTCTACGTTCCGGGACTGCCCCAGTAGCAGGATGTGCTCCAAAGCCTCCCTCAGGACTTCCGCCCCACCCAGTGGCCTTCTGAGTACCGCTTCCTCGATAACAAAGCTCATCAGGGGGGCCGGCCGACGGCTGAAGATCTGCTGTCGCAGCAGGCGTGCTCCAAGTCCCTCCTCGATCACCTCGTCACTGAGGAGGGGGCGTTCCATATGGAAGACAGCCCGGGCGTAGGACTCGGTCTGCAGCAAGCCAGGTACGGCGTAGACGGCGTACACGTTGAGCGCGGAGGCCTTTGCCTCAAGCCTGGCAGCATCCTGGAAGAAGACGGGATATCGTGCCCGACCGACCTCCTCCTTCATGGCAACCAACACCCCGCCCGCGCCCAGCACCTCGTCCGCCTGATCGATGAACCGAGGCTGTGGCACCCGCCGTCCCTGCTCGTACGAGGCGATCGTGTCCGCCGAATACCCGACCCGCTTGCCGAGTTCGGTCCGCTCCATCCCCGCCCGAAGCCGCAGCAGCTTCAACTGCCGTCCGAACGCCCCGATGACCCCCCGCGCAGGTTCCTCCTCCGCCTGCCGCTGCTCCGGCACCTCACCCTCACCCGTCACCGCACACCCCACTTCCGCCGTCACGCGGCCGGCCGTACCGTCCCGTACACGGTGCGCGCCCGCGGGTACTCCCCGTCGCGTCAGCGCGTCACCCCTGGTCACCGTATGCCACACCCGGCAACGCTGCGTGCATGAACCGAACGGAACAACCCGCACCGGCGACCCCCGTCCACTCCTGCTTCACGCTCCGCTTCAGCTCCACGCCTCGAGGCGCGCGCCTGGCCCGCCGGCTCTGCGGGGAACGGCTGGACGCCTGGGGCATCCTCTACGGCAGCGACGCCCACGACGTGCTGAGCCTCCTCGTCTCCGAGCTCGCCACCAACGCCGTCATCCACGGCCACGTGACCGGCCGTGACTTCCGTGTCCACCTCCTCGCCCTCTCCGCGCCCGCCGATGCCGCGACGCTCACCATCCGCGTGGAGGTCACCGACACCCGGGGTGACAGGCTCCCGGAGCCCTCTGCCACCCCCGCAGCCCACGCCGCCCAACCGGCCGCCGACTCCGCCCGTACCGGCGGACGCGGCCTCTTCCTCGTCGAGGCCCTCGCCGACCGCTGGGGCTGCGTACCGCGTCCGGATGGTCCCGGCAAGACGGTCTGGGTCGAGTACACGGCGACCACCGTGACCACCCCGGCCACGGTGGCCCGATCCGGCCCCTCCGCCGCGCCCTCGTAGGACGCGGCTGGACGCACAGATCGTTTTCCGGAGAAACTGACCGCGTACCGATGGGCTCGGGGGACGGGCGAGCGCGAGTGCAGGACGCGGGGCGGGGACAGGTGCCGGACAGACCGATCGCGGGCCGCTACGAGCTGCTGGAGCGGCTCGGTAACGGCGGTATGGGTGACGTGTGGCGGGGTTACGACGCGGTGCTGGACCGGCCCGTCGCCGTGAAGCGGATCCGGCCGCAGGCCGTCGCCGCCACGCCGCAGCTGGCCGAGGAGCTGGAGCGGCGCTTCCGCCGCGAGGCGCGGATCACGGCCCGCATCCAGCACCCGGGCGTGCCGCAGGTGTACGACGCGGTCCTCGACAGCACCCACGAGCACCTGTTCCTCGTCATGGAGCTGGTGGAGGGCGTCACCCTCACCCGGTACGTGCACGAGGAGCGGCCCCTGCCGGTCAGCTGGGCGGTGGCGGTGGCGGCGCAGGTCGCCACCGTGCTGTCGTACGCGCACGACGTACCGGTGGTGCACCGCGACCTCAAGCCGTCGAACATCCTGGTGGCGCGGGACGGCACGGTGAAGGTCCTCGACTTCGGTGTCGCGGCGATGCTTCAGACCGACGTCACCCGGCTGACGGCCTCCGGCCGGCCGATCGGCACGCACCAGTACATGGCGCCCGAGCAGGTGCGCGGCACCCGGGTCACCCCGCGCACCGACCTCTACGCCCTCGGCTGCGTCCTCCACGAGCTCCTCTGCGGCAGGGCACTGTTCAGCGCGCCCAGTGACTTCGAGCTGATGGACCGGCACGTCCGGGCCGCGCCCACCCCGCTGCGGCGGCTGCGGGCGGACGTGCCGGAGGAGCTGGAGGCGCTGGTGCTGCATCTGCTGCGCAAGACGCCGGAGAGCCGGCCGGTGGACGTGCAGGAGGTGTACGAGCGGCTGATGCCGTTCCTGCCCGCACCCGGTGAGTCCTCCGCCCTCGGGGAGGCCGGGCCGCCCGGTGCGCCGGACCCGACCGGGCTCTACCGCCGCCCCTACGCGCCCCGGGCCCGGGCCGAGAGCCGGCCCCGGGTCGCCCTGAACGCGGCGGCCCCCGGCCAGGTCGCCGAGCATGTGGTGTCGCCTCCGGAACGGGAGTTGCTGCGGGCGCGATTGCGGGAGGTCGACGAGCACTACATCGCCCTCATGGAGGAGGAGCGCTACACGCAGGCCGCCGAGGTCGCGGGCGAGATGATCGAGCCGCTGGCGCGCGCCCTGGGCTCCGAGAACAAGGCCGTTCTGCGGCTGCGGCGACGCCGTGCGTACAGCAGGCAGCTGGCCGGTGACCACCGGGCGGCCCTGCCCGAGTTCGAGACGCTCGCCGAGGCGTACGGGCGGATCAACGGGCCGACCGACGAGGCAGCCCGCGACTGCCGCGCCCAGGCCGCCCGTTGCCGCGGCGAACTCGGCCAGGCGACGGAGGCGCTTGCGGAGCTGCGGGCGGTCCTGGAGGTGGAGCGGGCCGTGGAGAGCGACGTCAGCGACGCGGCCGTGGAGTTGCGCCGTGACATCGGCATGCTGCTGCTGAGCCAGGGCGATCCGCTCGAAGCCCGGGCCTGCCTTGAGGCGCTGTACGAGGACGTCGTGCTCGTCCACGGCCCGCACCACGAGGTGGCCGCCGAGGTCGCCGAGGTGCTGACCATGCTCCGCCGGGAGCTGGACGGCGGGTGACCGGAACCGCTCCGGCCGGCCAGCCGGCGGCCAACGTACCGCCGAACTGCACGCGGCAACGCCGTGAAAGCCTAAAATTCCGTCATGCCGCACCTCGCCCTCGACAAGGCCTTCTGCCAGCAGCTGGAGAAGTTGGAAAAGCATGTCAGGAACGGCGTGTTCGACGCCTGGGAGAAGTTCGAGCGGCTGACCCTCGACCAGCTCTTCAAGGATCCGGGCCTGAAGCTGGAAGCGCTCAAGGGCGCCAGGGACCGGCAGATCCGGACCATCCGGATCACGCAGGGGTACCGGGGTGTGGTTCTGGCGCCCGAGACCGGTGACACCTTCGTGCTGCTGCGGGTCGGCCCGCACGACGAGGCCACCGAGTGGGCCGTGCGGCAGAAGGCGACCATCAACGCGGTCACCGGCGCTGTTGAGCTCCGTGAGATCACGACCCTGGAGGAACTGGCCCCGGCGTACGAGCGCATCGCGCCCGCCGAGGAGCAGCGGCTCTTCGCGAAGGTGTCCGACGGGCAGATGGCCGCACTCGGCATCGACGCGGCCACGCTCGCGCAGGCCCGCGTGCTGACCAGCCTGGAACAGCTCGACGTCTTCGGGCGGTTCTTCCCGCCGGACCAGTACAAGGTGCTGGAGCACCTGGCGCTCGGCGCGAGCGTGGAGGAGACGTGGCAGGAGGTCGTGGTGCCGGCGCTGGCGGACGCGGCCTCGACGGAGCCCGTGGACACCTCCGACTACGCGACCGCCATCGCGCACACCCGTACCCGGATCGCCGTCGTCACGGACGCGGACGAACTGCGTGACATCCTCGACAAGCCGTTCGCGGCCTGGCGGATCTTCCTGCACCCGGCTCAGCACAAGGTCGCCTACCGGCCGTCGTACTCCGGGCCCGCGCAGGTGAGCGGCGGCCCCGGCACCGGGAAGTCCGTCGTCGCCCTCCACCGGGTGCGGCACCTGCTGCGGCATCTGCGCGACGGCGACCGCATTCTCCTCACCACGTTCACCAACGCCCTCGTGGACTCCCTCGGCGAAGGGCTCGCGCTGCTCGTCGACGACCCCGACCTGCGCGACCGGGTCGACGTCATGACGGTCGACGCCTTCGCCGGGCGGGTGGTCAACACCTCGCGCCGGCCGATCAGCGGGTACGAGGAGACCGCCCGGTGGGAGCAGGCCGCGGAGGCCACCGGTTTCACGGGCACCCCGCAGTTCCTCGCCCAGGAGTACAAGCACGTCGTCCTCGCCCAGGACATCCGCAGCCGGGAGGAGTACGAGCGCTGCGAGCGGCGGGGCCGCGGCAGCGCGCTGCCGGTCTCCGCCCGGCCCCTGGTGTGGCGGACGACCGAGGAGTTCACCCGGCGGCTGGCCGAGGACGGGCTGCGCACCTATCTCGGCACCTGTGTGGAGGCCGCCGGCCTCCTGACCGAGCAGGGGCCCGCCTACCGGCACGTCGTCGTCGACGAGGCCCAGGACCTCCACCCGGCCCAGTGGCGGATGCTGCGGGCGGCCGCGCCGCGGCGCCCCGACGACCTGTTCATCGCGGGCGACCCGCACCAGCGGATCTACGACAACCGGGTGTCGCTGAAGTCCCTCGGCATCCATGTCGCCGGCCGCTCGACCAAGCTGCGTCAGAACTACCGCTCGACCCAGGAGATCCTCAGCTGGGCGACGGGGCTCCTGCTCGGCCGCCCGTACGCCGAACTGGCCGACAGCGGGCGGCACGACACCCTCGTCGGCTACAGCTCCGCCCTGCACGGCTCCGGGCCGCGCGTCCACGCCGCGGAGTCGGAGGAGGCCGAACTCGACGCACTGGTCGAGCAGGTGGGTGAATGGGTGCGCGGTGGCGCCGCGTACGGGGAGATCGGAATCTGTGCACGGTTCAACAAGACCTGCGAGAAGGTCACCCACCGCCTGACCAAGGCGCGGATACCGGCCGGCCGGGTCCGCGCTGGAGCCGCCCGCAGCGACGACGCGGTGAACGTCGGCACCATGCACACCTTCAAGGGGCTCGAGTACCGCTACACCGCCGTCGTCGGCGTCAACGACGCCGCACTGCCCAACCCTTCCGCGATCACTCCCGAAGACGTCGACCGGCTCCAGCACGAAGCCGACCTCGCGGCGGAGCGATGCCTGCTGTTCGTCGCCTGCACGCGGGCCCGGGACGGCCTCTACGTCTCGTGGACCGGGCGCCCCAGCCCCTTCCTGGTGGAGGCCGGCTGCGGCGTGGACTAGCCCTCGGCCCCTTACGTCGGCCGAGCGCCCGTACGCCAACTCGCATGGTTTGACGGCGCTTTCAACGCATGAGAGGGTGTAGTCGCTTCAGCTTGTGAAGGGCGGTTCGGCTAGGGGAGTCGTGCCGTCAAGGGGAGGGCGGGCAGTAGCAGAGGGGGGCTCCAGCCGACCGCGGCGCGTGCTGCGGGAATGGCGGACCTGCACGTGCTACGACCCGCGGTGTCGCGGACGTCCTCAGCGGAGGCGCTCGCGGAAGGGGTGGTGGTGATGGCCGACGAGAAGACTCCGGACGAGGGAGCGGCCGAGAAGGCGGGGAAGTGGGTCGCGGAGCTCGCCGAGAAGGTGATGCTGAACGGCGTGGGCCCGGTCTCCCCGTCGGCGACCTGGGCCGAGGACCGCCTCGCACGCCGGCAGGGCGACGCCTACAGAGCGCCGGACGACGAGGAGCGCCGCTCCCCCGACGCCATGAAGGACGACATCGACGCCGTTGTCGCCCGCATCATCAAGGAGTCCGTGGCCGCCGCCGGAACACAGGGATTCGTCACCGGTCTCGGAGGCCTGATCACCGCGGGCATCACCATCCCCGCGAACGTCGCCGCCTCGTTCGCCGTCAACATGCGGATGGCGGGCGCCATCGCGTACCTCCGGGGATGGGACATCCGGGACCCGCACGTACGGACCGTCGTCACGATGCTCGCAATCGGGATGAGCGCGCAGAACGTCCTGGCGGCCTTCGGGGTGAAGATCGGCCAGAAGATCGGCGAGCAGATGATCAAAAAGATCCCGATCGCCGTGATCCGGAAGATCAACAACAAGGTCGGCTTCTTCCTCATCGCCAAATACGGCACCAGGCGTGCCGCGATCACCCTGGCCAAGGGGATCCCGATCCTCGGCGGCATCGTCGGAGGCGCCGTGGACGCGAGCGCCACTGCGATCATCGGGCGGGCCACGGACAGGGCCCTGCGCAACGGCGACCTCGAGGCGCAGGAAGCGAAGTAGCTCGGCGCACCCGGCGCCGATCGGTCCCCTGCCGAGGGCCCCGTTGTCAGTCCCCCTCCCTAAGGTGAAGCCATCATCTGGACGGACCAGAGTCCACCCCGGCGTTCACGCCGTGGGTGGACTCGTCCGGCTGCGGAAACGGGCGTTGGGGAGGGTCCCCCGGCGGCCGACGGGGAAAGGGATGGACGCGATGAGCGCCACGGTGAAGGACCGGCTGAAGAAGCACTTCGTGAACCACGTCGCTCTCGTCATCGACAAGTCCGGTTCGATGCAGGGCCACTCGGAGCAACTCGTGCGCGTCGTCGACGAGTTCGTGAAGGGCCTCGCGGAGGAGTCGGACCGGCTCGGGCACGAGACCCGGATCAGCCTCTACGCCTTCGACCACCTCGTCGAGAACCTGGTGTGGGACATGGACGTGAAGCATCTGCCGTCCATGCGGGGCCTGTACACCGTGGAGAACGGCGCGACCGCGCTGATCCAGGCGTCGGTGAAGGCGCTCGACGACCTCGGGCACATCTGGGAGGAGTACGGCGAGCACAGCTTCCTCCAGGTCGTCGTCACCGACGGCGAGGAGAACGCCTCCGGCGCCGACACGACGGGTTCGCGGCACGACCTCATGCCCGACGGGCGTGCCGTGCTCGACGAGTGGCGGAGCCGGATCGCCGACAAGATGAACACCCTGCCCGGCCACTGGACGTCGGCCATCATGGTGCCGAACTCCCTGGCCAAGCGCACCGCCCAGCAGTACGGCTTCCCGACGGGCAACATCTCGATCTGGGACGCCGACTCCGACCAGGGCGTCGAGGAGGCGATCGGTGCCGTCAAGACGGCCGCCACCCGGTTCCTGCGCGACCGCGAGCACGGCGTGCGCGGCACCCGGAACCTCTTCGCGATGGGCCAGGACCTGAGCGCGGCGGACGTGACGTCCAAC
Organism: Streptomyces pseudogriseolus; assembly: GCA_002154585.1. GTDB lineage: Bacteria > Actinomycetota > Actinomycetes > Streptomycetales > Streptomycetaceae > Streptomyces > Streptomyces pseudogriseolus. The sequence continues at coordinate 5,378 of MUNG01000041.1, read as the reverse complement.
CTCCAGGCCCTGAACGCCGGCAAGTACGTGCTCATCCCCGTCGACCAGCCCACGTCGATCCGCGACTTCGTCACCGGCGCCGGGCATCCGTACAAGACCGGGTGCGCCTTCTACGAGCTGTCCAAGCGCGAGAAGGTGCAGGCCAACAAGCAGATAGCCGTGGCGGAGAAGGACCCGGCCACCGGCCGCACGACCGGCAAGGTGTTCACCGGTCCCGCCGCCCGCCGGCTCCTGGGCCTGCCGGCGACGGAGGTCACGGTGGCGCCGGGGAGCAACGACGCCTACACGGTGTTCGTCCAGTCGACGTCGGTCAACCGGAAGCTGGTGCCGGGGACCAGGCTGCTGGTCCTGCTCTAGCCTCGTCCAGCGGTCACACCCCTCGGAGGTCCTCCCGTGCCCTCGCTCCATGACGTCACCACCTGGCAGCCCCTGCTGCGCCTCTTGCACGCCGCGCACGCGGACACGCTCTCCGCGCCCGGTGGGCACGTGGCGGGGCAGATCGGTACCGGCGGGTGGAGCGTTCCCCTGCCGTACCGGCCGCCGCAGCCCGGGCGTGCCGCGCTGATCTCGGACAACCAGGAGGAGTTCGACGCCATCGGCCTGATCGTAGAGGCGCTCAAGGAGGAGGGGAGCGACGGCATCTCCTTCGTCGTCGAGGCCGCCTCCGCGCCCGGCCGCGTCCGGCTGCACCTGATCGAACCGAGCCCTTCCGTCGAGCCGGGCGTCGCGACCGCGCACCCCGGCACGCTCCTCCTCGCGGACGGGGCGCTGCCCGAACCGGTGCGCCGCCTGCCCGAGCCGGTGCCGGGCGCGGCGCCGGCCGCGTCCGCCGACGTGGACCTGCTGCGGCGCACTCTGCGTGAACGGCTCCCGGACGCGCTGGGCGCCTCCGAGGAGGAGCTCGCGGCGGCCGAGGCACGTCTCGGGGTGACGCTGCCGCCCGAGCTGAGGGCGCTGTACGAGGTCGTCCGGAGCCGGTACGAGGACTGGGACGACTTCCGGGAGCCGTACGACGTCATCGGCTGCGATCTGTTCCCGCTCAGCGAGGTGTACGTCGCGGACGCGGCGTCCCGGCAGGTGCTGTGGCAGTTCGGCGCCATGGACGCGGTCGAGACGGGTCCCGAGCACGCCGTGCAGCAGCTCGTCGGCTCGCCGGGCTGGATCGTCTTCGGTGACAACGGCGGCGGTGACCGTATCGCCGTCGACCTCACACCGGGCCCGGACGGGCACGTCGGACAGGTGATCATCATCGGTCACGAGGGGAACATCGGCGCCGGACTGGTCGCCGACTCCCTCACCGACATGGTCGTCCACCGTCACTTCGACGGCCGGCCGGTCCGGAAGGTCGAACAGCCCCCGCTGGTCGCCTACGTCAACCGCGCCTCCCTGCCCAGCGTCGAGGCCGCCTCCCACCCCGGACTTGAGGTCCTCAGCATCGGGGTGTGGGAGAAGGAACCCGTCAGCCTCGCCCCCGTCTTCGACCTGCCGCGCCTGCGGACCTTGAGCGTGTATTCGGGTACGCTCGCCGACCCGTGCGAGATAGCCCGGCTCACCCGCCTCGAGTACCTGGAACTCCCGCCCGCGGAATGGCGCGTCCTGCTCGACGCGGGGGCCGTGCCCAAGGGACTCCTGGCAGCGGGCATCGACGCCCACAGGCAACGGGACAACCCGCTGCACATCATCGCCCTCGCCAACGAGATCCTCACCCTGTACGGCCGGCCGCCGATATCCGGGATCACGGTGCTGGAGGGGGCGGCCTCCTGAGGAGGGCGGCCTCGGAATCCGTCCGCACGGACGGGGATTCCTGAACACCAGGTGGGCGGGGGGCGGTGCAGGGGAGGATGGTCGTCATGACGGCAGAAGGTCCCTCCATCGATCCCACCAGGCCCAGCATCGCCCGCGTCTACGACTATCTGCTGGGCGGCAAGGACAACTACGCCGTGGACCGGGAGGTCGGCGACGTGTTCTTCCGGGACCTTCCGGGGTCGGTGGCCATCGCCTTCGCCAACCGCGCGGCCCTGACGCGGGCGATCGCGCAGATCGTGACGACCACCGGCATACGGCAGTTCATCGACCTGGGCAGTGGTCTGCCGACCGCCGACAACGTCCACCAGGTCGCGCAGCGGCACGCCCCGGAGTCCCGGGTCGTGTACGTCGACAACGACCCCCAGGTGCTGGTCCACGGCTGTGCGCTGCTGGAGCAGAACGACCGGACCCGGGTCGTCCGGGCCGACGTACGCGACCCCGAGAGCGTCCGTACCCACCCGGACACCCTGGAGCTCATCGACTTCGACCGCCCCGTCGCCGTCGTCTTCAGCGCGATCCTTCACCACGTCAACGACGAGGAGGACCCGGCCGGGATCGTCCGCCACTGGCGCGAGCACGTGCCCTCCGGGAGCCACTTCTTCGTCAGCCACTTCCGGTCCGGCGACAACCCGGAGACCACGGAGGCCGAGCGGGTCCTCCAGCGGACCTTCGGCCGTGGCCGGTGGCGCACCGACGAGGAGATCGCCGCCCTGCTGGACGGGCTGGAGCTCCTCGACCCTGGGATCGTCCCCGCGCCCCGGTGGCGTCCCGACCCGGTCGGCGCCACCCCGTGGGGCACCGGAGGCGGGGAACGGGAGCTCAGCGTCTGGGAGCGTCTCATCGTCGCCGGGCTGGCCCGGAAGGCGTAGCCGTCCGCAGCGGAGTGTGGGATCACTGTCGGTCCGTGACAACGCTTCGAGGGCCCCGACCGGATGGTCGGGGCCCTCGAAGGAGCACGTGTCCGAGGGGGGACTTGAACCCCCACGCCCGATAAAGGGCACTAGCACCTCAAGCTAGCGCGTCTGCCATTCCGCCACCCGGACAAGGTGTCTGCCGCGTTCGGGGGTGTTCCCCGGCGGCGACATGGACAACCATACCAAGGTTTCGGAGTGCCTTTCACCTGCGTTTCCGTCGTCCCGGGGAGGTGCCGCACCCGGCCCGGGTGGACGGCTCAGGGGGTCAGCCGGTGGTCCGGGAAGTTCCCCGGCAGCCTCTCCCCCGCCGGGCCCCGGGTCACCGCGCGCACGAGGAGGTGGCCGCCGACGAAGGCGCCGCGCCAGGACGCGCCGAAGCCGCCGAACAGCTCGTCCCGGTCTCCGCGTGAGCGCGGCACCCCGTGGCCGATCTTGAAGGCGCGGATGTGCGGGGCAAGCCGGTCGAAGGTGGCGCGTTCGTCGGTGGAGAGGGTGGCCACCAGGGCGCCGTTGGACGCGTTCATGGCGGCCAGCAGTTCCGCCTCCGTGTCGACCAGGACGATCGTGTCGACCGGGCCGAACGGTTCCGCGTGGTGCAGCGGGGAGGACCGGGGCGGGTTGAGCAGCGTGACCGGCTGGACGTACGCCGAGGTGTCCTGGCCGGGCAGGAAGCGGGCGTCGGCCGGGGTGCCGCGGTGCAGCGGGACGGCGCCGCGGTCGATCGCCTCGGCGACCTGGTCGTGCAGTTCCTTCGCCTTGGCCGTGTTGATCACCGGGCCGAAGTCGAGCGCCGGGTACGGGTCGTCCGGGTGTTCGACGGCGAGGGGGTGGCCGGTCCGCAAGGTGCGCACGGCGGGGAGGTAGGCGGCGAGGAACGCGTCGAACAGGCTGCGCTGGACGACGAAGCGCGGGTAGGCCGTGCAGCGCTGCTTGCCGTAGTCGAAGAGTTTCGGGACCGTCGCGCTCAGGGTGTCCCAGTCGGAGTAGTTCCACACGCCCCAGGTGTTCAGGCCCTCCTGTTCGAGGATGTGCCGTTTGCCCAGGTCGGCGACGGCGGTGGCGACCGCGGCGCCGGTGTCGCGGCCCCCGACGAAGGAGACGCAGCCGATCTCCGGCGCCCGCACCAGCGCCTCCGACAGTTCGCCCCCGCTGCCGCTCACGAGGGTGACCGGGATGCCCTCGCGGGCGGCGAGCGCCGTGGCCAGGGTGAGGCAGGCGACGCCGCCGTCGGTCGGGGTCTTGGCGACGACGGCGTTGCCGGCCAGCGCCTGCACCAGCAGGGCGTGGACCAGCACGCTCATCGGGTAGTTCCAGCTGGCGATGTTGGAGACGGGTCCGTCGAGCGGGGCGCGGCCGTCGAGCATGGCGTCGATGCCGTCGACGTACCAGCGCACGCCGTCCACGGCCCGGTCGACGTCGGCGCGGGCGAGCCGCCAGGGCTTGCCGATCTCCCAGACCAGCAGGAGGGCGAGCAGGTCGCGGTGCTCGGCGAGGGCGTCGAGGGTGGCGGCCACGCGGGCCCGGCGTTCCGGCAGCGGGACGTGGCGCCAGGCGCGGTGCTGGTCCAGGGCGGCGCGTACGGCCTGACGGGCGGTGGCCCGGTCCAGGCGGGGCGGGCCGGCGACGGGGGTGCCGTCGACGGGGCTCACGGCGGGCAGGGCGCGGCCGTCGGCCTGCCAGGCGGCGTTCCAGAGGTTGAGGACGCGGTCGTCGCGGAAGGCCTCGGGGGCAACGGTCAGGCAACGCTGCCAGGCGTCGGCCCAGGCGGTGCCGGACTTGAGGGTGAGGGTGGGTGGCATACGGTTCCTCCGCTCTCGGTGCACGGTCGAGAGGTCGAGGTGCTCGGGAAGGGGTCAGGCGTCGAGCACGGCCAGGACCTGCCGTGCCGTCTCCGTGGGGGTGCGGCCGACCCGCACGCCGGCCGCCTCCAGGGCCTGCTGCTTGGCGCGGGCCGTACCGGAGGAGCCGGAGACGATGGCGCCGGCGTGGCCCATGGTGCGGCCTTCGGGGGCGGTGAAGCCGGCGATGTAGCCGACGACGGGCTTGGTGACGTGGTCGCGGACGTAGGCGGCCGCGCGTTCTTCCGCGTCGCCGCCGATCTCGCCGATGAGGACGATCAGGTCGGTGTCGGGGTCGTCCTGGAAGGCGGCCAGGCAGTCGATGTGGGTGGTGCCGACGACGGGGTCGCCGCCGATGCCGACGCAGGTGGAGAAGCCGATGTCGCGCAGCTCGTACATCAGCTGGTAGGTGAGGGTGCCGGACTTGGAGACCAGGCCGATCCTGCCGGGTTTGGTGATGTCGGCGGGGATGATGCCCGCGTTCGACTGTCCGGGGCTGATCAGGCCGGGGCAGTTGGGGCCGATGACGCGGGTGCCGCGGCGGCGGGCGTGGTCGAGGAAGGCGACGGAGTCGTGGACGGGGACGCCTTCGGTGATGACGACGGCGAGCCCGATGCCGGCGTCGGCGGCCTCGGTCACCGCGGCCTTGGTGAAGGCGGGCGGTACGAAGACGACGGTGACGTCGGCGCCCGTCGCGTCCATGCCCTCGGCGACGGAGCCGAAGACGGGGACCGGCCGGCCTGCGAAGTCGACGGTGCGGCCCGCCTTGCGCGGGTTGACGCCGCCGACGACGTTGGTGCCGGCGGCGAGCATCCGCCGG
>MUNG01000409.1 GCA_002154585.1 Streptomyces pseudogriseolus | reverse complement strand
GTGCTGTACCTGGACGAGCCGACCACCGGCTTGGACCCGCGCACCCGCAACGAGGTGTGGGACGAGGTGAAGCGGCTGGTCGGCGACGGGGTGACCGTGCTGCTGACCACCCAGTACATGGAGGAGGCCGAGCAGCTCGCCTCCGAGCTGACCGTGGTGGACCGCGGCAAGGTCATCGCGAGCGGCGGCATCGAGGAGCTGAAGGCCAAGGTCGGCGGCCGCACGCTGCGGATCCGGCCGGCCGACCCGCTGGAGCTGCGCCCGCTGGCGAACGCCCTCGACTCCCTCGGGATCACCGGGCTCGCCACGACGACCGTGGACACCGAGCGGAGCTCCGTGCTCGTCCCCGTGCTCAGCGACGAGCAGTTGACGGCCGTGGTCGGCGCGGTCACCGCGCGCGGCATCACCCTCAGCTCCGTCACCACCGAACTGCCCAGCCTGGACGAGGTGTTCCTGTCCCTCACCGGCCATCGTGCCAGTGCCCCGCAGGACGCCGCGCCCGCCGAGACCCACGAGGAGGTCGTCGCCGTATGAGTGCCGCCACCGCCACCGCCAACGCCACCGCCGCCATCACCGGCCTCCGCGCCGACGCGCGGATCTCGCCACGGGCCCATCTGCGTCACACCGGGGCGCTGGTGCGCCGCAACCTGCTGTGGATACGGCAGGACCCGGAGTCGATGTTCGACGCCGTGCTGTTCCCGATCGTCTTCACCCTGCTGTTCGTGTTCGTCTTCGGCGGCTCGATCGGTCAGTCCCTGGGCGGCGGGCAGCAGGCGTACGTGCAGTACATCGTGCCCGGCCTGATGGCCATGATGGGCATGAACATGGCCCAGGGAGTGGGCACCGGGTTCAACCAGGACTTCAACTCCGGGGTCATGGACCGCTTCCGGTCGCTGCCCATCGGGCGCGGCTCGGTGCTGTTCGCGAAGATCTCGGTCGAGATGGTGCGGATGCTGATCGCCACCGCCATCCTGCTGGTCGTCGGTGTGCTCGTCGGCTTCGACATCCACAACTGGCCGGGGCTGTTCGCCGCCGTGGGACTGTCCGCGGTGTTCGGGTCCGCCCTGATGTGGATCTTCCTCACGCTGGGCGTGGTGATGAAGAACGCGCAGTCGGTCCAGGCGATGGGCTTCCTGGTGCTGATGCCGCTCCAGTTCGGCTCGTCGATCTTCGCTCCGACGCAGTCGATGCCGGGCTGGCTGGAGGCCTTCACCCAGGTCAATCCGCTGTCCGCGCTGGCCGACGCCGCGCGCGGGCTGATGGTCGGCGGGCCGGTCGCCCACGACCTGTGGCTGACGCTGGCCTGGTCCGTGGGCATCACGGCGGTCATGGCGCCGATCGCCATCCACACCTTCCGTACGAAGACCTGATCACGCGCCGCCGTGCGCCGGCCGCGGTCGCGCCGGGTCGAGCAGGGCGACGGCCTCCTCCTGGGAGAGGCCGTCGCCCTCGGCGTACGCGGCCTCGAAGGCGGCCTCGTCCAGCACCTCCCGGATCCGGGCCTCGGCGCGGGCGCGGGTGGTGCGCTCCACGAGCGCCTGGGGATGACTCTCGGGCAGCCAGGAGCCGGCGGCGCCCAGGCAGCGGGCCGCGTCCCGCGCGTGCCGTCCGCCGTCGAGCCCGGCGAGGGCGACGGCGGCCACGACCAGGTACGCGGCGGTCATGTGCGGGGCCATGGCCGCGGACAGCGGGTCGCTCGCCTGCCGGATCGCCTCCCGGGCGATCTCGAGCCCCCGCGCGTCGTCGCCCTCGGCCACCTCGATATAGGCCTCGGCGCCGAGGATGAACGCGTCGAAGACGACGTAGTGCGCGATGCGGAACTCCTCGCGCAGCGCCCGCACCTGCTCGCGGGCCTCCGCCGTGCGTCCGCTGACGCACAGCCAGCCGATCAGGAACAGCCGGGCGGCGGGCAGCGCCTCGATGTGCCGGCCGCGGGTGCTGTCGATGACCTCGCGCAGCAGCCGCTCCCCGTGCTCGGTGTCCCCCGCCTCGATCAGCGCGTTGCCGAGCCGGGCGGTGAGCACGGCCGTGTGGGAGTGGGCACCGAGGCGTTCGGCGTGCCCGATGGCCGCCTCGTAGTCGGCGGCGGCCTCCCGGTAGGCGCCCGCGCGTTCCCGGGCCTCGCCGCGCGCGGAGAGCGCCTCGGCGGTGCCCCAGGTGTCGCCGAGCCTGCGGTGGATCTCCAGGGCCTCGTCGGCGTCACGGCGGGCGTCGCCGGCCCAGTCGCTGCGGTTGGCGAGGAAGTTGGCGCGCAGCTGGAGGTTGCAGGCCAGCTCCCATTCGAAGCCGGGGTTCTCCCGGGAGGTGCGGACCGCCGCGTCCACCACCTCGCGCAGCCGCTCCATGTCCCCGGTGAGCATCACGGCGAAGGTCCACAGCAGGCCCGGCGGGCGGCAGACCTGCGGCAGCCCCGGCTCGTACGTCGCGGCCACCAGGCGCAGCCGGTGCTGGGCCTGCGGGGTCTGCCAGTCGTCCAGCTCGGTGTCCATCTGGGCGAGATGGGCCAGGTGCACCCCGCGGCGGGCCTCGGCGAGCAGCTCGCCGGTCAGCGGGGGCGGCCGGTCGGTGCAGCGCTGCCACAGCGGCGCGGCCGGCCGCACGGGTTCGGCGAACGGGTCGGGGGCGAGCGCCATGACCTCCCTGCACCAGTTGCGGGCCTCGATGCGCAGGTCGCGCATCTGCCAGTACCAGACCAGGGACAGGGTGATGCAGATCGCCTCCTGCTCGTCGCGCCGGGTGACGGCGTGGCGCAGGGCGGTGCGCACGTTCTCGTACTCGCGCTCCAGCCGGGCGACGCCCTCCGCCTGGCGCGGGCCGCGCAGCATCGGCTCGGTGGTGCGGGCGAGTTCGCGGTAGTACGTCAGGTGGGCGCGTTCGGCGTCGTCGCGGCCGCCGGTCTCGTCGAGGCGTTCGCCCGCGTACTCGGCGACGGTCTCCAGCAGCCGGTAGCGCATGCCGCCGTCGCCCGAAGGCGCGGCCACCACCAGCGACTTGTCGACGAGGGAGCCGAGCGCGTCCAGGGCGGCGGGCCCGCACACGGCCTCGGCGGCGGTGAGGTCGCAGCCGCCCGCGAAGACGGACAGGCGGCACAGCACGTCGCGTTCGGCGGCGTCGAGCAGTTCCCAGGACCAGTCGACGACGGCCCGCAGGGTCTGCTGGCGGGGCAGGGCGGTGCGGCTGCCGGAGGTGAGGAGGCGGAAGCGGTCGTCGAGCCGGTCGGCGATCTGGCGCGGGGTGAGCATCCGCAGCCGGGCGGCGGCGAGTTCGATGGCGAGGGGCAGGCCGTCGAGGCGGCGGCAGATCTCGGCGCACGCCTCCGGGTCGTCGTCGGTGCGGAAGCCGGGACGGGCGGCGGCCCCGCGCTCGGCGAACAGGCGCAGCGCCACCGGTTCCGGCAAGGGCTCCACGGGGCGCAGCAACTCGCCGCGCACGTTGAGGGGTTCGCGGCTGGTGGCGAGGACGGTGAGGCCGGGGCAGCGCTCGAGGAGGGTTTCCACCAGACGGGCGGCGGCCTCGACGACGTGCTCGCAGTTGTCGAGGATCAGCAGCATGCGGCGGGGCCCGCAGTGCTCGGCGAGCCGTTCCACGGGGGCGCTGTGCCGGTCGGTGACGGCCCGCATGCTCTCTGCGCCGGCGCCGTACAGCACGGTCTGGCGGGCGCCGACGGCGGTGAGGACCGCCTCGGGCACGGCGCCGGGGTCGTCCACGGGAGCCAGTTCCGCCAGCCATACGCCGTCGGGGTGGGCGGCGCGCACGGTCTCGGCGGCCTCCTGCGACAGCCTGGTCTTGCCCGCCCCGCCCGGGCCGAGAAGCGTCACCAGGCGGGCGGCCGTGAGGTCGGCGCGGATCGTCTCGATGTCCGCCTCACGGCCGACGAACGAGGTGAGGCGGGCGCGCAGGTTGCCGGGCGCGGGGCCGCCGCCGGGCCGGGCGGGTGGTGGCTCGTCCGGCTCCGGGCTGAGCAGTTCGGCGTGCAGGGCGCGCAGTTCCGCGCCGGGGTCGGAGCCGAGGCGGTCGGCGAGCAGCCGGCGCACCTCGTCGTAGGCGGCGAGCGCCTCGGCGGTGCGGCCGGTGTCGCGCAGGGCGCGCAGCCGCAGCGTCTGGAGCGGCTCGTCCAGGGGGTGGCTGTCGCAGAGGGCGGTCAGTTCGGGCAGGGACTGCTCGGCCTGGCCGAGGGCCAGGGCGGCGGTGTGGCGGGCGCGCTCCACGTCGAGGTGGCGCGTCCGCACGCGGGCCGCCTCGGCGGTGCGGTCGGGCAGCCCGGGCAGCGCGGGGCCGCCGCGCCACAGGGCGAGGGCGTCGTCGAGCACGGTGGCCGCCTTGGCGGGGTCGCCGTCGCCCAGGGCGCGCAGGCCCTCGCCGGCCAGCCGCTCGAAGCGGTGCAGGTCGACGTCGTCGGGCGCGGCGGTGAGCCGGTAGCCGCCGTCGGCGGAGGCGACCGCGTCCGCGCCCAGCACGCGGCGCAGCCTGCCCACCAGGGCCTGCACCGCGCCGGTGGCGTCGGCGGGCGGGTCGCCGTCCCAGACCTCCTCCACCAGCAGGCCGACCGGCACGCTGCGGCCGGCCCGCAGGGCGAGCACGGTCAGCAGGGCGCGCAGCCGTGCGCCGCCCACGGGGACGACGGTGCCGTCGGGGCGGACTGCCTGGGTGGTGCCGAGGATGCGGTAGCGCACGGGGTCCATTCTCTCCGGTGCCGGCCGCGGCGGTGAGGCGGCCCGGCGTCAGGGGCGCCCCCACCTTGCACGGAACCGGCCGCCCGTGCGAAACGTTTTCCGGGCGTGGCGGGCACGGGTACGGTCGGGCAGGCCCGCGCGCTCTTCTCATCCAGGGAGTTCCATGACCACCGCCGCCACCCGTCCCAGCGACCGGCGGGTCAGTCCCGTCTTCCTGGGCATCCTGGCCGTCTCGGCCGTCACCGGCTGGGCCACCTGGACGGGGTTCGCGGCCGAGCCGGGGCTCGCGGTGTTCCTCTTCGTGACGTCCGCGTGGGTCGTCTCCCTGTGCCTGCACGAGTACGCGCACGCGCGCACCGCCCTGCACGGCGGGGACATCTCGGTCGGCGCGAAGGGGTATCTCACGCTGAACCCGATGAAGTACACGCACGCGCTGCTGAGCGTGGTGCTGCCCGTCGTGTTCGTGATCATGGGCGGGATCGGTCTGCCAGGCGGGGCGGTGTTCATCGAGCGCGGCCGGATCCGGGGGCGGTGGAAGCACAGCCTGATCTCCGCGGCGGGTCCGCTGACGAACGTGCTGTTCGCGGTGGTGTGCACGGCGCCGTTCTGGCTGGGCGCGGTGGACGGCGTGCCGCCGGCGTTCCGGTACGCGCTGGCGTTCCTCGCGTTGCTTCAGGTGACGGCGGCGATTTTGAACTTCCTGCCGGTGCCGGGGCTGGACGGGTACGGGGTGATCGAGCCGTGGCTCTCTCATGGCGTCCGCCGCCAGGTGGAGCCGTTCGCCCCGTTCGGGCTGCTGTTCGTTTTCGCGCTGCTGTGGGTGCCGTCGGTGAACGGGGTGTTCTTCGACGCGGTCGACGGTTTGCTGGGGGTGCTCTGCATCGAGGAGATCGACACGTACTGCGGATTCGACTTGTTCCGCTTCTGGAAGGGCGCGGACGAGTTCTGCGGAGTCTGAGGGGCGCGCCTCTCCACCGCCGCCCGCCGCTGCGGGCAATCGTGCCGCTGGGGCGGCACGGGTGGGCGCAGCGGCACCCACCACCGTGGGTAGGTGACCGACGGGTGCGGGAGTGCACCTACCGACGCTGCACAGGCGCCCGAGTTTCGGCACCGCACGGCGTGGACGCTCGGGCCGCTGATGGCCAAGGTCGCTGCGCCCACCCGTGCCGCCCTGCGGCACGACTGCCCGCAGCG
>MUNG01000408.1 GCA_002154585.1 Streptomyces pseudogriseolus | reverse complement strand
GCCCGCGTCCAGGACGCGGGCCGGGGCGCCGGCGGTGGAGACCGTTTCTATGGCCTCCGAGACCGTGGCGTCGGGGGCGACCACCGGGCCGGTGGCCGACTGTTCCGCCGGCGAGGCGGGACGCATGGCCGTCCGCACGGTCAGCACCTGCTCGCGCGGTACGTCCTGGACGAACGCGCGCACGTAGTCGTCGGCGGGCGCGCCCACGATCTCCTCCGGCGTGCCGAGCTGCACCACACGCCCGTCCCGCATCAGCGCGATGCGGTCCCCCAGCTTCAGCGCCTCCTGGAGGTCGTGCGTGATGAAGACCATCGTGCGGCCCTCCTCACGGTGCAGCCGTACCACCTCGTCCTGCATGTCCCGCCGGATCAGCGGGTCGAGCGCGCTGAACGGCTCGTCGAACAGCAGGACCTCGGGGTCGACGGCGAGCGCGCGGGCCAGCCCGACCCGCTGCCGCTGGCCGCCGGAGAGCTGGGCGGGCCGGCGCTGCTCCATGCCGGCGAGTCCGACCTTGGCGACGACCTCGGCGGCCTTCTCGCGCCGCTCGGCGCGGCCCATGCCCTGGATCTCCAGGCCGTAGGCGACGTTGTCGAGGACGGTGCGGTGCGGCAGCAGGCCGAAGTGCTGGAAGACCATGGCGGCGCGATGGCGCCGCAGCTCCCGCAGCCGCGCCTTGTCCATGGCGCGCACGTCCTCGCCGTCGATCACGATGCGGCCCGCGGTCGGCTCGATCAGCCGGGTCAGGCAGCGCACCAGCGTGGACTTGCCGGAGCCGGACAGGCCCATGACGACGAAGACCTCGCCCTTGCGGACGTCGAAGGAGACGTCCCGCACGGCGGCCGTGCAGCCGGTGCGGGCGCGCAGCTCGGCCGCGTCGAGACCGGCGAGCGCGGGGTCGGCGGGCACCCTGTCGGCGCGGGGCCCGAAGACCTTCCACAGGCCGTCGACGGAGAAGACGGGCGGGGTGCCCGCGCCGGACGCGGATGCGGCGGAGCCGGCCACGGTCGTCGCGCTCATCGTGCGTCACCGCCGATCAGCTCGACGGCGCGCTCGCCGACCATCAGCACGCCGATCATCGGATTGACGGCGGTCATGGTCGGGAAGACGGAGGCGTCCGCGACGCGGATGCCCTGGAGGCCCCGGATCCGCAGCTCGGGGTCCACCACCGCGGTCTCGTCGTCGGCGGCGCCCATCTTGCAGGTGCCGGCCGGGTGGTAGACGGTGTGCGCGACCTTGCGGGCGTACTCGCTCAGCTCCTCGTCGCCGGTGACGTCAGGGCCCGGCGCCACCTCGCGTTTGAGCCAGCCGGCCAGCGGCTCGGTCCGCGCGATCTCGCGGGCGATACGGATGCCGTCGACGAGGGTGCGGCCGTCGTAGTCGTCCTCGTCGGTGAAGTACCGGAAGTCCAGCGCCGGCTTCACCTCGGGGTCGGCGCTGGTCAGATACAGCCGGCCGCGGCTCTTCGGCTTGGGGATGTTCGGCGTCATGGAGACCCCGAACTCGGGCCGCTGGTAGCCCAGTCGCTCCGGATTGTCCGTGAACGGGATCTGGTAGAAGTGGAACATCAGGTCGGGGCCCGCGTGTTCGGGATCGCGGCGGACGAACAGGCCGGCGTCGGAGTCCATCGCCGAGTTCTCCGGGATGGGCCCGTTCGTCTCCCACACGATCACCGACTCCGGGTGGTCGAGCAGGTTCTCGCCGACCCCGGGCAGGTGGTGCGCCACGGGGATGCCGAGCGCCTCCAGGTCGGCGCGCGGTCCGATGCCGGAGTGCAGCAGCAGCCGCGGCGAGTCGACGGCGCCGGCGCACAGCACCACCTCGTTGCGGGCGCGGATCAGCACCTCCTCGCCGTCCTTGGTGCGCACATGGACGCCCTCGGCGCGGGGGCCGTTCAGCTCCAGCTTGTACGCCCAGGTCTCCAGCCAGAGCGTCAGGTTGGTCCGCTCGTCCATCACCGGGTGCAGGTACGCCACCGACGCGGAGGACCGCTTGTTGTTCTCGGGGTGGTACGCCAGGTCGAAGAAGCCGACGCCCTCGTGGAACGGCTTCTTGTTGAAGCCCTCGATGCGGGGCACCTCGAGCGCGGTTTGCGCGGCGTCGACGAAGTCGCGGGCGATGGCGTTCCGGTCCTTCTCGTCGACCGGGACGATGTTGTTCTTCAGCCGGGCGTAGTACGCCTCCATCTGCACGGCGCCCCAGCCCTTGGCGCCCGCCTGCTCCCACTCGTCCCAGTCGGACGGCAGCGGCTTGAACGCGATGAGCGTGTTGTGCGAGGAACAGCCGCCGAGGACGCGGGCGCGGCTGTGCCGGATGTGCGAGTTGCCGCGCGGCTGCTCGGTGGTGGGGTAGTCGTAGTCGAGCTCGCCGCCGAGCAGGCCCATCCAGCGGCGCAGCGTCAGCACGTCGTCGCGGCCGACGTCGCTGGGGCCGCCCTCGACGACGGCGACGGTGACGTCCGGGTTCTCGGTGAGACGGGAGGCGATGACGGAACCGGCGGTGCCGCCGCCTATGACGACGTAGTCGTATTCATGGGTTTCTCGGGTCATGGGCTGCTCCAAGGACTCGATGCGCCCCGAGGGGGACGGGGCTCTGTCGACATGCGGCTCCGCCGCGTGAACACGCTCAGCCGTCACGGCACCGTCGAGACCTCACGGCGCCGTGCAGTCACGGCGTCAGCCGCGGAACCACCGCACCGGTGCCGGTGCCAGGTTCTGGTACACGTGCTTGGTCTCGCGGTACTCCGCGAGCCCGGCCGGGCCGAGTTCGCGGCCCGTGCCGCTCCTGCCGAAGCCGCCCCACTCGGCCTGGGGGAGGTAGGGGTGGAAGTCGTTGATCCACACGGTGCCGTGGCGCAGCCGTCCGGCGACCCGGCGGGCGCGGCCCGGGTCGGCCGTCCACACGCCGCCGGCCAGGCCGTACTCGGTGTCGTTGGCGAGGGCGACCGCCTCGTCCTCGGTGCGGAAGGTCTCGACGGTGAGGACGGGTCCGAAGACCTCCTCGCGCACCACCCGCATCTCGCGGTGGCAGCGGTCGAGGACGGTCGGCTCGTAGAAGTAGCCGGACGCGGGGCGTTCGGGCGCCGGTTCGGGCCGCTTGCCGCCGCAGCGCAGCACCGCGCCCTCCTTGAGCGCGGACTCGACGTACGCCTCGACCTTCTCGCGCTGCTGCGCGGAGACCAGCGGGCCGCACTCGACGCCGTCCGCGGTGCCCCGGCCGAGCCTGATCCTCTCGGCGCGGCGGGCGAGTTCGGCGACGAAACGGTCCCGCACGGACTCCTCGACGATGAGGCGCGCACCGGCCGAGCAGACCTGGCCGCTGTGGATGAAGGCCGCGTTGAGGGCCTGGTCGACGGCGGTGTCGAAGCCCTCCTCCGTGGCGCAGGCGTCGGCGAACACCACGTTGGGGTTCTTGCCGCCGAGTTCGAGGGCGACCTTCTTCACGGTCGGGGCGGCCGCCTGGGCGACCTTGACGCCGCTGACCAGGCCGCCGGTGAAGGAGACCAGGTCGACGCCGGGGTGCTCGGCCATCCGCGCGCCGACGGTGTGACCGGGGCCGGTGACGATGTTGGCGACGCCGGCGGGCAGCCCGGCCTCGGTGAGCAGGCCGATCAGGGCGACGGTGGTCAGCGGGGTGATCTCACTGGGCTTGACCACGAAGGTGTTGCCCGCGGCGAGCGCCGGGGCGATCTTCCAACTGGCCTGTAGAAGGGGGTAGTTCCAGGGGGTGATCAGGGCGCAGACGCCGACCGGCTCGTGCACGACCACGCTGTGGACGTCGGGCGAACCCGCGTCCACGACCCGGCCGGGCGCCTCGGCGGCGACCAGGTCGGCGAAGTAACGGAAGGCGTCGGCCACGCAGTCGATGTCGACGCGCCCCTCCTCGGCGGTCTTGCCCGCGTCCCGGCTCTCCAGAAGCCCCAGCTCCTCCCGGTCCCGGACCAGGAGGTCGGCGACGCGGCGCAGGAGCGCGGCCCGCTCGGCGACGGGGGTGCGCGGCCAGGGGCCCTCGTCGAAGGCACGGCGCGCCGCCGCGACCGCGAGGTCGGTGTCCCGCTCGTCGCCCTCCGCGACCAGGGCGAACGGCCGGGCGTCCGCCGGGTCGAGGATCTCCCGGGTGCCCCCGGAGACGGCGGCCCGCCACTCCCCTCCCACGTGAATGGTGTCGCGCGCCCGCATTTCTGTGCTGTCCGCCATGATCGGTTACTGCCTTCCGTTCTTCTCCACGCCCGTGAGTCACATGCGTGTTACCCCCGGGACCGGGTGCCCCTGCCCTGTCGCGCGGAATGCATGCGGAATCCGCGCATGGAGTGCGCTTCATCACGACCCGCCGGCGCGGGGTGCCCCCGCGCTGCGGGTCGTGA
>MUNG01000407.1 GCA_002154585.1 Streptomyces pseudogriseolus | reverse complement strand
CCCACGCCGACCCCCCGTCCGCCGACCCGCCCGACGACACGGAGGCCTCGTCCCCCCGCTGGGGCTTCGCCGTCACCGTGCTGTGCGACATCGTGCTGCCGGTCGGGCTCTACTACGGCCTGCGGGCCGCCGGGGCGGGCGAGATCCCCGCCCTGCTGCTGAGCGGCGCCGCGCCCGCTCTGCACACGCTGTACACCGCGATCCGCCACCGCAGGACGGACGCCATCGGCATCTTCACCCTGGCCCTGCTGGTGGTGAGCTCCGTGGCCTCGGTGACGACCTCGGACCCGCGCATCGTGCTGGCACGCAACAGCCTGTTCACGGCGCTCGCAGGCGTCTGGCTGCTGGTGACGCTGTGGACGGCGCGGCCCTTCACCTACCAGGCGCTGCGCTCGCTGCTGCCGGGGAAGGCGACGCTGCTGGAGAAACTGTGGGAGACGGATGCGGGCTTCCGGCGGGTGTGGCGCAGACTGACGGTCCTGTGGGGTGTGGGTCTGCTGTGCGACGCGCTGCTGCGTGTGGTGATGGCGTACACCCTCCCCGTCGACACCGTGCCCGCCCTGGACGGGGTCCTGTACGCCGTGTCCTGGATCGGGCTTCAGGTCGTCACCCAGGTGGTGCTGCACCGGACGGGCACGCTGGCGAAGGTGTTCGGTGACCGCGTTCCGGGCCGCCGGTTCTCCTTCGGCGCCGGGGCCTCTTCCGACACCGGAGCCACTACCGACCGGACCGGCTGATCCGCACGCCCCCCAAGTGCTCCGCCCCGAACCTCCGTATTGAATGCGGGGTTCGGGGCGGAGCACTTGGGGTGAGCAGGTCCTCAGGCCGCCGACGGCTGCCAGGCCTCCTGGAAGCGGCGGCGGGCGCGGTGCAGCCGCGAGCGCACCGTTCCGATGGGCAGGGAGAGGGTCTCGGCCATCTCCTCCTCGTTGAGGCCGTAGACGCGCAGGGTGAGCACCTCGCGGTGCGCGGTCGACAGCCGTTCCAGTACGTCGTTGATGTAGACGGTGTCGAGGGGGTTGGCCTCGTACCGGGCCTCGACGGGCGAGCAGGGCACCGTGTCGCCCAGGCGCTTGGCCGTGCGGACGGCCTCGCGGACGGTGACGGAGCGGACCCAGCCGTAGAAGGCCGCCGGCTCCCGCAGGCCGGCCAGGCCCCGGTAGACGGCGAGGAGGGCTTCCTGGGTGGCGTCGGAGCTGTTGTCGTGCGCGATGGACAGGCAGATCCGGGCGACGTACGGCGTGATGCGGGTGAGCAGGTCGTTCATCGCCTGCTCGTCGCCCAGCTGGGCCTGGCGCAGCAACGCGGGGAGGAGGGTGGTGGGTTCGTGCGCGGTCTTCATCTCGGAGGGTCGCTCCTTGGAAGGGGGGGAAGCCGGTGGGAAGGGCCGCGTGCCGGGGAAGGGGCCGCGTGCGCGGGGAGGGCGCGGGGTCCGGGCCACGGACCGCGCCCGGGGCCCGGACCCGGGTCCTCAGACCGCGGCGGCGGTGACGGGCGGCTCGTCGCCGGTTTCGGTGAAGGCGAGCAGCGCGGTCCGGACGTCGTCGCGCAGGTCCCGCATGAAGGC
>MUNG01000406.1 GCA_002154585.1 Streptomyces pseudogriseolus | reverse complement strand
CCCCGCGCGGGGGCCGGTTCGGCGCACCCGACACACCGACGCGACACAGGGGGACCAACGCGATGACGGCCGAGCTGGTGCGGGGGCAGAACCACCCGCTGTCCCAGTCCCGTCTGGAGATCCGGATCTCGGCCGGCACACCGGTCGCGGCCGCCGCCGCACTCGGCGACGAGAACGGACGGATCCACGGCACGGAGTGGGTGGCCCATCCGGGCGCCCCCGTGCAGCCCGGCCTGGAGGTGTCGCGCCAGGCGGCCGCCGACCACCGGCTCGCGGTCGACCTGGACGCCATGACCGACGCCGTCCACCGCGTCAGCGTGCTGCTCGCCCTGCCCGCCGCGAACGCCGGCGTCGGGCCGGCCCGCTTCGGATCTGTGGCGGCCCCCTTCGTCGCCGTCACCGGCCTGGACGGCACCGAGGTCGCCAGCTACACCATCACCGGCCTGAACCTGGAGTCGGCCGTCGTCGCGCTGGAGCTGTACCGGCGGCAGGGCGCCTGGAAGGTGCGCGCCGTCGGCCAGGGCTACGCGGGCGGACTGGCCGAACTCTTCGCCGACCAGGGGCTGTCCGAGGCCGCGCAGCTCGCGGCCGGCATCGACGAGGCTGTCGCCAAGGGCCTCGTCGATGC
>MUNG01000405.1 GCA_002154585.1 Streptomyces pseudogriseolus | reverse complement strand
ACCACCTCGACCAGCTTCATCGCCGGCGCCGGGTTGAAGAAGTGCATGCCGATCACGTCCTGCGGACGCGAGGTGGCGCGGGCGCAGGCGACGACCGGGAGGGAGGAGGTGGTCGTGGCGAGCACCGCGCCCGGCTTGCAGACCTTGTCCAGCGTGGCGAACAGCTGCCGCTTGACCTCCAGGTCCTCGGCGACCGCCTCGACCGCGAGGTCCACGTCGGCGAAGTCGTCGTAGGTGCCCGTCGGGCGGATCAGGCCGAGGGTGCCCGCGGCCGCCTCGGCGGTCATCCGGCCCCGGTCGACCGAGCGGGACAGCGACCTGCCGATGCGGGCCTTCGCCGCCCGCGCCTTCTCCTCGCTGCGGGCGGCCAGCACGACCTCGAAGCCCGCCTTGGCGAAGACCTCGGCGATCCCGGACGCCATCGTGCCCGAGCCGGCCACCCCCACCGCGCGCACGGGGCGGCCCGCGGCCGAGGGGCCGTCCTCGCGCGGGGTCAGGGCGTCCGCCACGACCGTGCCGCTGCCGGGCGCCTCGTACGTGTAGAAGCCGCGGCCCGCCTTGCGGCCGGTCAGGCCGGCCTCGCTGAGCTGCTTGAGGATCGGCGCGGGGGCGTGCAGCCGGTCGCGGGAGGCGGCGTACATGGCGTCCAGGACGGTGCGGGCGGTGTCCACGCCGATCAGGTCCAGCAGCGCCAGCGGGCCCATCGGCAGGCCACAGCCCAGCCGCATCGCCGCGTCGATGTCCTCGCGGGAGGCGTACCGCGCCTCGTACATCGCGGCGGCCTGGTTGAGGTAGCCGAACAGCAGCCCGTCGGCGACGAACCCGGGCCGGTCGCCCACGGCCACCGGCTCCTTGCCCAGGTCCAGGGCGAGGTCGGTGACGGCGGTGACGGCGGCGGGCGCGGTCAGCACGCTGGAGACCACCTCGACCAGCTTCATCGCGGGCGCCGGGTTGAAGAAGTGCATGCCGAGCACGCGCTCCGGGTGCGCGGAGTCGGCGGCCAGCCGGGTCACGGACAGCGCGTTGGTGCCGGTGGCCAGGACGGTCTCCGGCCGCACCACGCCGTCCAGCTCCCGGAAGATCTGCTGCTTGATCTCGTACGACTCCGGGGCGACCTCGATCACCAGGTCGGCGGGCGCCGCGGCCGACAGGTCGGTGCCGGTGGTGACGCGGGCGAGGAGTTCCTCGCGCTGCGCCCCGGTCAGCCGGCCGCGCGCGACCGCACGGGCGGTGGAGGCCTCCAGGGCGGCGACGCACTTCGCCGCCTGGGCCTCGCTGACGTCGATGCCGATCACGTCGCGGCCGGCCGCGGCCAGGACCTCGGCGATGCCGGTGCCCATCGTGCCGAGGCCGACCACGGCGACGGTCCGGAGCGGGGACAAGGGGGTGTCGGACAGGGGAGTGGCCATCGCGGGACTCCAGGAATGAGGGTGACGACGAAAGCAGCGCCCGGGTGCGCCGGAGGGCGCACCGGGTGCGTGCGGGATGCGGGTGTGAGCCGGGCTGCGAGCGCACACGCCCGGACCGCCGGCGAACGGCGGTGGATCCGACCGGCCCTGTCCCGGGGCCGAGCCGTACTGCGGTGCACGAGGGCACCGAACCGACTGCGGCTCACGACGGCCGCGTCACCAGACCGCCGTGAGGAGGGTGCGAGTGGGTAACTCGCTCGTCTGAGCTTAACTCGCCGGTAACGAGCGCGCCAGCCCCCGGATTTGTGAGGTGGCTCCCGCGCCTGGTGTGATCGACCTAACCTCGTGACATGGACGAAGAGTTGCGAACGCTCACGGAGCGCTTACGGGCGGAGTCCGGCGGCACGGCCGCGTTCGAGCGGCTGGCCGCCACGGACGACCACGACCTCCTGGCCGGCGTCCTCACCGCCCCCGGACAGCCGCTGTGGGCGCGGGAACTGGCCGCGTACCGGCTCGGGACGGCGGGCGACCGGCGGGCCTTCGAGGCGCTGGTGCTCCTCCTCAACCACCGCGACCCGCCGCGCTGCGCCGCCGCCGCGCACGCCCTGGCCCGCCTCGGCGACCCGCGCACCGCCCGCGCCGCCGCCGCCCTCGCCACCAACGAACTCCGCGTCGCATACGCCCTGCACCCGGTCCGCCTCCTCGCCGACCTGCGCGCCCCCGAGGCGGTCCCGGCCCTGATCACGACCCTCCGCCGCCGCCTGCGCCCGCACGACCCGTACCGCCGGGTCGCCCTCGCCTGCGTGGAGGCCCTGGGCGACCTCGGCGACCCCCGGGCGGAACCGGTACTGAACGAGGCCCTGGCCCACCCGGCACTGGCGGAGGCAGCGGTCCACGCCCTGGCCCGCATCCCGGGCCAGGGCAGCGCACGGGGACGGATCCCGGGGCAACGATGACCCGGTGACGATCCGTCACCTGGCCAACGGCGCCGGGGCGGGGGTGTGGGGGCTCGGCCCGGGCGTGTCGACGTGCCCGCGGGCGGGATGCCCGGCGCGGCGCGAGGTGTGACGGGCCGCCCGTCACGCCGAGCCGGAGCCCGGGCGAGGTCCCGTGGCCCGGCCCGGTGGTTCCCGAGCGCCCGTGGGCGGGATGCCCGGGCGAGCTGACGAATGACGGGCGTCGCCGCTCGGGTCGGAGCCCGGGGTGGGTCGGTCGGGGCACGCCCTGGTGGTGGGAAGCGGTGAGCGGATCCCCGCGCACCAGGGGGTTGGCCGCGGGGTGTCGGACCCCGCCGAGTCAGCCCGTCAGGGCCCGTGTGTACCGGACCTCCGGTACCGCCGTCCCCGCCACCTCGAACGGCTCCTCCGTGCCGTCCGGTGTGAAGCCCGCCGCCTCGTAGAAGCGGCGGGCGCGGGCGTTCTCCTTGAGCACCCAGAGGAGCATCCGGGGGTGCCCGGCGGCCGTGCAGCGGGCGGTCACCTCGGTCAGGAGGGTGCGGCCCACGCCCTGGCCGATGCGCTCGGGCGGCAGGTACAGGGCGTACAGCTCGCCGTCCCCCGTGCGGACCTCGCCGTCCCGGTAGGGCCCGTACGCGGCCCACCCGGCGAGCGTGCCGTCCTCCGCCTCGGCGACCAGGTTCACCACGCTGCCGTCCCCGGCCGCGAGCCGGGCCCGCTGTCGCTCGGCCTCCGCCGCGACGTCCATTCCGTCGAGGTACGCCTGCGGCATCAGCCCCCGGTAGGCGTGCCGCCACCCGCGCACCCGCATCGCGGCGACCTCGTCGCTGTCGCCGGCGGTCATGGGGCGTATCCGGAGCCCGGTCATGCCGCGACCACCGCGAGCGCCTCGACCTCCAGGAGGAACTCCGGGCGGACCAGGGCGGCGACCTGGACGGCGGAGGACGCCGGGAGGCGGTCGTCGGGGAGGTGGGCGGCGCGGGCCGCGCGGACGGCCGGCAGGTGGGCCATGTCCGTGACGAAGTAGGTCAGCTTCACGACGTCGTCGAAGGTCGCGCCGGCCGCGGCGAGGCAGCGCCGCAGGTTCTCGAAGACCTGGCGGGCCTGGGCCCCGGCGTCGCCCTCGCCGACGAGCGCGCCGTCCTCGTCCAGGGCGAGCTGGCCGGAGACGGCGACGAGACGGCCGGCGCCCGTCACCACGTGCGCGTACTGGGCGGCGGGGGCCACTCCGTCGGGGCCGGGGATGCGGGTCAGGTGGGTCATGCGGGCCATCATGGCCCACCGTGCCGCGCGTCCGCCCCCGAGTTACGGGCCGTTCAGATGCGGGAGCCGAGCAGCCCGTGGAGGACCGAGCCGCGGGCCGTGCCGGGGGCCGCCTTCGACGTCAGCGGCTTCGGGTCGGGCAGCGCCGCGCACACCGCGTCGGCGTCCCCGTGGCTGCCGCGCGGCACCGTGCCGTCCGCCAGGTAGGCCGCCAGGTGCCGGTCCAGGCAGGCGTTCCCGCTCAGCGTGATGCCGTGGTTGCCGCCGCCCGACTCGACCACCAGGCTCGACCGCTCCAGCCGGCGGTGCACGGTGACGCCGCCCTGGTAGGGCGTGGCCGCGTCGTCCGTGGCCTGGAACAGCAGCGCGGGCGGCACCTGGCCCGTGGCGTTGATCCGCTCCGGCCGCCGCGCCTCGACCGGCCAGTACGCGCACGGCGCGTTGTACCAGGCGTTGTTCCACGACATGAACGGCGCCCGCTCGTACATCTCCCAGTTGTCCTTGCGCCACTGCGCCCAGTCCCGCGGCCAGGGGGCGTCCCGGCACTCGACCGCCGTGTAGACGCTGTAGCCGTTGTCCCCGGCGACGTCGGTCGCGCCGAAGTTCTCGTACGCCTCGACCAGCGGTCCGGCGTCCTCGTCGTTGGCGTACGCGGCGAACGCCTCGGCCAGGTAGGGCCAGTAGCCGTTGTAGTAGCCGCCCGGGACGAAGGTGTCCTCCAGCTCCGCCGGGCCGACCTTCCCGCCGGCCGGCTTCTCCTTCAGCGCGGACCGCATCGCGTACCAGGCGGCCTCGATCTTCTCCGCGTCGGTGCCCAGACGGTAGGTCGCGTCGTTCTTGGCCACCCAGTCCATGAAGGCGCGGTGGCGGGCGTTGAACGCCTGGTTCTGGTCGAGGTTGGAGTCGTACCAGACGCCCGTGGGGTCGACCACGGAGTCCAGCACCAGACGCCGCACCCGCTGCGGGTACAGCTTGGCGTACACGGTGCCGAGGTAGGTGCCGTAGGAGTAGCCGAAGTAGTTGATCCGCTCCGCGCCCAGCGCCTGCCGGATCACGTCCAGGTCGCGCGCGGCGGCCGTGGTGGTCATGTGCGGCAGCAGGTCCCCGTACTTGCGGCCGCACGCCTCGGCGAAGGACTTCGCCCGGTCCAGGTTGGCCCGCTCCACCTCGGGCGAGGTGGGCACCGGGTCGGGCCGGACGGCGTCGAAGTGGCCCGGTGCGCAGTCCAGCGCCGGGCGGCTGTCGCCGACGCCGCGCGGGTCGAAGCCGACGACGTCGTACTCGGCGGCGACCCGCTTCGGCAGCGACGCGGCCACGAACCCGGCGAGTGTCAGTCCGCTGCCGCCCGGGCCGCCCGGGTTCACCAGCAGCGGGCCCTGGTACTTCTTCGCGGTGTGCGGGATGCGGGACAGCGCCAGCGTGATCGTGCGCCCGGAGGGTTCGGCGTGGTCCAGCGGCACCTCGACGGACGCGCACTGGAGCGTCGGGTAGTCGTCGGTGCCGCACTTCTTCCAGGCGGGCGCGGTGGCGCGGAACGTCTCCGGGGCGTGCGGGGCGCCGGCCTCGGCGGGCACGGCCGTGAGGCCGGAGGCGACGACGGCGGCGGCGCCGCACAGCACGGCTGCGCGTTTCTTCATGGTTCTCCCAGGACGAGCTGGTGCGGACCGCGAGGCTCACGGTTCACGCGGCATCGTCCCGGTGTGGCGCCACAGCTGAACGCGCTACGCCGGTTGTTGACCCAATTGGGCCGCCGGATGCGCCCGGATGCCGTCAGAGCAGCGTCAGCTGGGTCGGCAGACCGGCCTCCGGCTCCTCCGGCGCCGGGGCGGGTACGCGGCGCGGGGCGCCCGCGCGGGCCGGGCCGATGCCGTACTCCCGGGCCAGGTCGTGCACCTGACGCGTGATCCGGCGCTGGTACCAGCGGGGCGCGTAGGCGCCCTCCGCGTACAGCCGCTCGTAGCGGGCCACCAGGTGCGGGTGGTGCCGGGCCAGCCAGGACATGAACCACTCGCGGGCGCCGGGCCGCAGATGCAGCACCAGCGGCGTGACCGAGGTGGCGCCGGAGGCCGCGACGGCCCGCACGGTCGCCCTCAGCTGCTCCGGCCGGTCGCCCAGGAACGGGATCACCGGCGCCATCAGCACCCCGCAGCCGATGCCGGCGTCCGTGAAGGCGCGCACCACGTCCAGCCGCCGCTCGGGCGCCGGGGTGCCCGGCTCGACCGTGCGCCACAGCTCCTCGTCGGTGAAGCCCACCGACACCGAGATCCCGACGTCGGTCACGTCGGCGGCCTGCCGCAGCAGGGGCAGGTCGCGCAGGATCAGCGTGCCCTTGGTCAGGATCGAGAAGGGGTTCGCGTGGTCGCGCAGCGCCTCGATGATGCCGGGCATCAGCCGGTAGCGGCCCTCCGCCCGCTGGTAGCAGTCGACGTTGGTGCCCATGGCTATGTGCTCGCCGCGCCAGGAGCGGGAGGCCAGCCGGTGGCGCAGCAGCTCGGGCGCGTTCACCTTGACCACGATCTGGCTGTCGAAGCCGAGCCCCGTGTCGAGGTCGAGGTAGCTGTGGGTCTTGCGGGCGAAGCAGTAGACGCAGGCGTGGGTGCAGCCCCGGTAGGGGTTGACCGTCCATTCGAACGGCATACGGGAGGCGCCCGGCACCCGGTTGACGACGGAGCGGGCCCGGATCTCGTGGAAGGTGATCCCGCGGAACTCGGGCGTGTCGAAGGTGCGGGTCGTGACCGCCTCCGCGCCGAACAGCGCGGCGTCGGCACGGCTGTGTTCGGAGTCCGGTGAGAGGTTCTCCCAGCGCATGACGCCTCCTCGGTGTCGCTGCCGCACAGAATAGAACACATGTTCCCTTGATCGTGCGAGCGACATCTTCGGTCACTTCCGGAACCCCGATTTGGGCGGCGGGCGCCGGGGTGGTTGGCTGTGCCCCGACCCTGGAGAGATGCAGCCCTGGAGGAATGCGATGGCGCAGGTCGAAGCGACTACGGAGCGGATCGTCGCGGCGGACGCGGACACGGTGTTCGACGCCCTCGCCGACTACAGCGGCACCCGCGCCAAGGTGCTGCCCGAACAGTTCAGCGAGTACGAGGTCCGCGAGGGCGGCGACGGCGAGGGCACCCTCGTGCACTGGAAGCTCCAGGCCACCAGCAAGCGCGTGCGCGACTGCCTCCTGGAGGTCACCGAGCCCACCGACGGCGAGCTGGTCGAGAAGGACCGCAACTCCTCCATGGTCACCACCTGGCGGGTCACCCCGGCCGGCGAGGGCCGCGCCCGGGTCGTCGTGACCAGCGTGTGGAACGGCGCCGGCGGCATCGGCGGCTTCTTCGAGCGCACCTTCGCCCCCAAGGGGCTCGCCCGTATCTACGACGCCGTGCTGGCCCGGCTGGACGCCGAGGTCGGGAAGCAGTAGACGCGATCACGCCAACTTCGTTCGCCTGAAATGGAGTTGGCGCTTCCGTCACCGGTTCGGGTGATCTCTCGGCGGACCGACTCTGTGCCGTAACTCGTCGCGCTTGCTCGTAGTTGTCGCTTTTACGCGGGAATTGTCCAGCGGTGCGACGAGGGGAGCGGCACGTGGGCGGGATCACTCTGACGCAGGACGAGCCGGTCACGGCGCCGACGGCCGGGGGGCCGCCACCCCCCGTGCCACCGGCCGGGGACGGTGCTCCGCCCCCGGCGCGGGAGAGCGGGCCGGCCCTGAGCCCCGGCCGGGTCCGGCTCGTCTTCCTCGCGCTGATGCTGGCGCTGCTGCTCGCCGCGCTCGAGCAGATGATCGTCGCCACCGCGCTGCCGAAGATCGTCGGCGAGCTGCACGGCCTGGACAAGATGTCCTGGGCCATCACCGCCTACCTGCTCACCGCCACCGTCGGACTGCCGGTGTACGGCAAGCTCGGCGACCAGCTCGGCCGCAAGGGCGTCTTCCAGTTCGCCATCCTCGTCTTCGTCGTGGGCTCCGCGCTGGCCGGCCGCGCCACGACGATGGACCAGCTCATCGCCTACCGCGCCGTGCAGGGCGTCGGCGCGGGCGGACTGATGATCGGCGTGCAGGCGATCATGGCGGACATCGTGCCCGCACGGCAGCGCGGCCGCTTCATGGGCCTGATCGGCGCCGCCTTCGGACTCGCCTCGGTCGCGGGCCCGCTGCTCGGCGGCTACTTCACCGACCACCTCTCCTGGCGCTGGTGCTTCTACGTCAACGTGCCCTTCGGCCTGGTCACCATGGTCGTCGTCGCCCTGGTGCTGAAACTGCCGAAGCCGACAGGCCGGCGCCGCTTCGACGTGCTCGGCACGCTGCTGCTGACCGCCGCCTCCACCTGTCTGGTCCTGCTCACCAGCTGGGGCGGCACCGAGTACGCCTGGGACTCCCGCGTCGTCCTCGGCCTCGGCGCGGGCGCCCTCGCGGCCGCCGCCGCCTTCCTGGTCGTCGAGCGCTTCGCCGTCGAACCCCTCATCCCGCTGCGGCTGTTCCGCGACTCCGTCTTCAACGTCACCGGCCTGGTGGGCCTGGTCATCGGCGTCGCCCTGTTCGGCGCCGCCAGCTATCTGCCCACCTACCTCCAGATGGTCGACGGGGCCTCGGCGACCGAGTCGGGCCTGCTGATGCTGCCGATGATGGGCGGCATCGTCGGCGCGTCCGTCGTCTCCGGGCAGATGATCAGCCGCACCGGCCGCTACCGCAGCCACCCCGTCGTCGGCGCCGCCCTGTCCGTCGTCGGCATGTGGCTGCTGTCCCGCCTGGGGACCGGAACCCCCCGGCTGCACTACAGCGTCTGGATGTTCGTCCTCGGCGCGGGCATCGGCATGGTGATGCCGGTCCTCGTGCTCGCCGTGCAGAACTCCGTGCGCCCCGCGGACCTCGGCACCGCCACCAGTGCCAACAACTACTTCCGGCAGATCGGCGGCAGCGTCGGCGCCGCCGTCTTCGGCACCCTGTTCGCCGACCGGCTCACCGACGCGCTCGCCGAGCGGCTCCCCGCCGACGCCGCCGGGGCGCCGGCCGACGCGGAGTCGATCACCCCCCAGCTCGTGCACTCCCTGCCGCCCGAGCTGCGCGACGCCTACGTCCAGGCCTACGCGGACGCCATGCCGCGCATCTTCCTCTACCTCGTGCCGGTGCTCGTCCTCGGCCTGTTCATCGCCTTCTTCCTCAAGGAGAAACCACTGGTGTCCCACCACACCCCCACCGCGGAACCGGCTCAAGAAGCACCGCATTTCGAGACGCGCGTGCCCCCGGCGCGCTCCCCGCAGTGCGGCGGCATCCCCGTCTGCGGCACCGTCCAGCACCCCGACGGCACCCCCGTGCCCCGCGCGGCGCTCACCCTCATCGACGTCCAGGGACAGCAGACCGGACGCGGCGCGAGCGGCGCCGACGGGCGGTACGCGCTGGCCACCCCCGGACCCGGCTCGTACGTCCTGATCGCCGCCGCGGGCGGTCACCAGCCGCAGGCGGTCTCCGTGACGGTCGGCGAGCGGCCGGTCGAGCTCGACGTCGTCCTCGGCGGTGCGGGCCGGCTCGCGGGCAGCGTCCTCACCGCCGACGGCACGCCCGTACGGGACGCCGCCGTCACCCTGACCAACGTGCACGGCGAGGTCGTCGCCAGCACCCGCAGCGGGCGCGAGGGCGGCTACGTCATCACCGAACTGGTCGCGGGCGAGTACACCCTCGCCGCCAGCGCCCCCGCCTTCCGCCCGGCGGCCCTGCCGGTCACCGTGCAGGCCGCCCGCGAGACCCGGCAGGACGTGGAACTGGCGGGCGGGGCAGTGCTGCGCGGCACCGTGCGGGCCGGCGGCGGACGGCCCGTGGAGGACGCGCGGGTCACGCTGCTGGACGCGGCGGGCAACGTCGTCGACACCCTCACCACCGGCCCCGACGGCACCTTCCGGTTCGTCGACCTGTCCTCCGGCGAGTACACGGTCATCGCCGCCGGCTACCCGCCGGTCGCCACCGTGCTCCAGGTGGCCGGCGGAGGCCGTACCGAGCGCGACCTCCAGCTCGGACACGAGGACTGACCGCACCACCCCCGGTACCGGTGGACCGGAGCCGCCCCCCTCCGCGGCTCCGGTCCACCGGTAC
>MUNG01000404.1:523-655 GCA_002154585.1 Streptomyces pseudogriseolus | reverse complement strand
GCTGCTGCGGGCCGGGCGGGGGCGGCGGGTGCGCCGACCGGTCGTAGAGGGCCTCGGCGACCGGGTCCTGGGCGGCGATGTCCTGCGCCCGGTAGGGATCCTGGCCGTAGGCGTCCTGGACGTACGGGTCGG
>MUNG01000404.1:0-450 GCA_002154585.1 Streptomyces pseudogriseolus | reverse complement strand
GCCGCGGTCACCGTCGTACGGCGCGTTCATGGTTACCCCACCTCATCGTCCCTGGCCCACCGGCCACGACTTCCTCAACGGTCCACTCTCTCACCCGTGCCGGACGGGTCGGCGCTTTCCGGTGCGGTGTCCGGGGCCGGGTCACTCGGCTGCTCCGGAGCGCCTTCCCGGGTGTCCGGCGCGGACTCCTGGGTGGGACGCCTGTCGGAGGCTTCGGGGTTCTGCGCCTCGCCGGCGTCCACGTCCGCCTCGTCCGCCGCGTCGTCCTGCGTCCGCTCCTCGGCCTTGCGGGCCGCGGCGCGCTTGCGCTGGGTGTACATCCGGAAGCCGGCCAGGACGAGCAGCAGCACGCCGCCGCCGATGACCAGCATCACCGTCGCGGTGATCTCGGTGACCTTCACGTCGAACGTGACGGGCTGACCGTAGGGCCGGCCGTCCTGCGTGTACAGC
>MUNG01000403.1 GCA_002154585.1 Streptomyces pseudogriseolus | reverse complement strand
GTGGCGTTCCGGGCGGGGGCGCCGTCCTCGGTGGGAGACGGCCGGTCGTCGGAGCGGGGGCCGCCGTGGACGCGTGCGACCTCGGGGGAGGCGGTGTCCAGCGGCACCGACCAGGACCGTACGAGGCCCAACTGCACGGCCTGGCGCGGCAGTACGGCGTCCAGCAGCCAGTCGGCGGCCACCCGCACCCGGTTGCCGGGCATGGCGGCGAGATGGTAGCCGCGGGTCACCGCGCCGGCCGCGATGCCGGAGAGGTTGACGCCGAGCGGGTTGGCGGCGGCCTTGACGCCGCCGAGGTCCACCACGAACCCCAGGTCCTTGTGGCGGTACGCCTTCCGCTCCCCGTCGCCGAAGGACGCGGCGATGTTGCGCGCGCACACCTTGCCCTGCCGCCAGGCGTGCTGGGCGGTCATGGGGGTGTACGAGCCGGGTTTCTCCAGGTCGGGCACGGCGGCCGCGTCACCGCAGGCGAAGACCTCCGGACGGCCCGGCACCTGGAGGTGCGGGTCGACCAGCAGCCGGCCGCGCTCCATGGGCAGGCCCAGGGACTCGGCGAGCGGGTCGGGGCGCACGCCCACGCACCACACCAGGGTGCGGGTCTCGACGAACTCCCCGTCGGTCAGCAGCACCCCGTCGGGGGTGGCCTCCTTCACGGAGGTGCCCATCCGCACGTCCACGCCCCGCTCCCGCAGCACCGTGTCGGCGGTGCGGGAGAGCCGTTCGTCGAGTTCGGGCAGGACACGCTCGGCGATGTCCAGCAGGATCCAGCGGGGCCGCATGCCGGTGCGCAGCGGCTGCTTGGCCACCTGCGCGTCGGTGAAGAGCTGCCCGTGCGCGGCGACCTCGGTGCCGGTGTATCCGGCGCCCACGACGACGAAGGTGCAGCGGGAGGCGCAGCGCTCCGGGTCGTCCGTGGCGGCGGCCAGCTCCACCTGCCGGGTCACGTGGTCGCGCAGGTACAGCGCCTCGGGCAGGCCGCGGAAACCGTGCGCGTGCTCGGCGACACCCGGGATGGGCAGCAGCTTGTTGACGCTGCCGGCGGTCAGCACCAGACGGTCGTAGGAGAGGGTGCCGTCCTCACCTTCGGGGTCGGTGTAGTGCACCTCGCGGGCGTCGAGGTCGATGCGTCCGGCCTCGCCCAGCACCAGCTTGACGTGCGGCAGCGTCCCGGAGAGGGACACGGTGACCCGGCGCGGCTCGAGGATGCCGGCCGCGACCTGGGGCAGCAGGGGCAGGTACAGGAAGTAGTCGGTGGGGTTGAGCAGGACGATCTCGGCCCGGCCCTTGGCCTCCCGGGACAAGGTCTGGGCCGTACGGTAACCGGCGAAGCCGGCACCGACGATCACAATGCGGGGTCGACTCACAGTTCGCCTCCGGCGCGGTCGCGTACGTCGGGAGCCTTCCGCGTCCCCCGGTGCGGGTCCGCCAAACGTCGGGCGGGGCGCGGTGGGCGCCCCAAGGGGCGCGGGGAACTGCGCGACCAGCCACGGTGCGGCCGCACCCGGCGTGCAACAGTCCCCGGGATGCGGACGGCCGGTCCGCGACCGTACTGCCTGAGTGGCCCGGCTCGGGCCGTCGGCCCGCAGGCCGGCGGTGCCCCGCCCGGCGCCCGGCCTACCGGTCGCTGCCCGGGATGCGGTCCGTGCCGACCGTCGGCGGGGTGGACGGCACCGGGGGGACGGGGGCCGCGCCCGTGC
>MUNG01000402.1 GCA_002154585.1 Streptomyces pseudogriseolus | reverse complement strand
GAGCGGTGGGAGAATCGCGAGAGTGATGGCAAGAACCAGTGATATCGAGAAGGCGGCCGAGGTGCTGCGCGCCGGCGGCCTGGTGGCCCGCCCGACCGAAACCGTTTACGGTCTGGGGGCCAACGCGGAGGATCCCGCCGCTGTCTCCCGAATCTTCCAGGTCAAGGGGCGCCCGCCCTCCCACCCCCTGATCGTCCACATCGGCGACGCGGCTCACCTGGACGGCTGGGTCGAGGACGTGCCCCCGGCGGCGCGCCTGCTGGCCGAACGCTTCTGGCCAGGACCGCTCACGCTGGTCCTGCGGCGCGGTCACCGCGTGCCCCTCGAAGCGACGGGTGGCCTGGAAACCGTGGCCGTTCGCGTACCCGACCATCCCGTCGCCCTCGCGCTGCTGTCGGCCTTCGGCGGCGGTGTCACGGCGCCGTCGGCCAACCGTTTCGGCTCGGTCAGCCCCACCACGGCGGACCACGTCCGTGCCGAGCTGGGTGCTGCCGTTGACTTCGTGCTGGACGGCGGCCCCTGCGAGGTCGGCGTCGAGTCGACCATCGTCGACGCCACCGGCGAGATCCCGAGCATCCTGCGGCCGGGCGGCGTGACACGCGAGGACCTCGAAGCAACGTTGGGGCGCCCGCTCGCGGTCCCGGCGACCAGCCGCATTCGGGTGCCCGGTCAGCACCCCTCCCACTACGCACCGCGCGCCCGGGTCGTCCTCGTCGAGCCCGAGAAGGTCGTCGCCGAGGCGGAGCTCGCGCAGGAGTCGGGGCACCGGGTCGGCGTCCTTCTTCCGCCCTCCCTTTCCGACGTCCCGGTGAAGGCGCACGCCATGGTGGCGGTCCCCGCCTCGATGGCCGCCTACGCGCGCGGGCTGTACGGATTCCTACGCAAACTCGACCAGCAGGGGTGTGATCTCATCGTCGCCTCCTTGCCGGTGGAGGAGGGGCTGGGACTGGCGATCGCCAACCGACTCCGCCGCGCCGCAGGGCCCCGGTCCACGGTGTGACCGGCATCAACGCCGCGCGAGAGACATGGGCGGCTGTCACCTGAGGCTCGATGCGGGAGGGACGGCGCGGGACAGGGGTTCCAGGTCTTCGTGAAGGGCGGCATGGAGTGCGGCGGCGAGTTCGCGAGCTCGTTCCTCGTCCCGCACGCCGTGCATCATGAAGTAGACGGGGCCCGTGTAGGCGCCGAAATCGACTTCGCGGGCGTCAACCAGCCGGAGGATCGCACTCCGGATGGCATCGTTGACGGCATCAGTGACCCTGCGGCCGGAGCCGGCGGTGAGGGTATCCGCCTTCACGGTCCAGTGCTGCCCCTCGGCTTCGATGGCGACGAATACAGCGTTGTGCGCCATGGCAGTGCGGTAGGCGTCGTGGAAGGCATTCGTACCGGTGGCGTCCGGGACGAGGTGAGCGGGGCAGGGGACCGGCAGTGGCTGCACCTGTGCATTCTTGCCCAGGGGTGCCGCCGGCGCACCCCGCGACGCGACGGCACGTCCCCTTGAGCGGTCAGGACGCGGAAATCCCCGCCGCTTCGAGACCGCGGGAGGCGACGAGCTCCGCGGTGCCGTCGGCCAGACGGTAGCGCAGGCCCACCACAGCGGTCCGGCCGGCGGCGACCTTGTCGGCGAGGACCCGGGAGCGGTCCAGCAACAGGTCGGCAGTGTGCCGTACGTGCTCGGCGAGGACCTCTTCCGGCTCGACCCGTCCGGCGGCCCGGGCGGCCAGCACGCTGGGAGTCACCCGCTCGACTACGTCCCGGACGTACCCGGCCGGCGTCATGCCGTCCTCCAGCGCAGCGCACGCCGCGCCGACCGCGCCGCACGAGTCGTGCCCGAGGATCACGACCAGCGGGCAGCCGAGCACCTCCACGCCGAACTCGATGCTGCCCAGCACCTCCGGACCCATGACGTGGCCGGCCGTGCGCACCACGAACAGGTCGCCCAGCCCCCGGTCGAAGATGATCTCGGCGGCCAGCCGGGAGTCGGAACACCCGAACAGCACGGCGAAGGGCTGCTGGGACGGTGCGGTCTCGGCGCGGCGGGCGGCGTCCTGGTTCGGGTGCTCGGAGGCGCCGGCGACGAAGCGCTGGTTACCGGCCAGCAGCAGCTCGAAGGCGTCGCGAGGCGTCGGTATCTGGATCTCACTCATGGCGGCAGCTTACGAGTCGGCACCAAACGTGACCGCACAGGCCCGTGGGTCATCGCCGGATCGGCCGAAACTGACGGCTCGGGCCGCGCCCCTCCCCCTCAACCTGCTCGGCGCCCCGGCCTGGCTGTGGGGCCCGCTGTTTGCCGCCACCTACGTCACAGGCGGCTGGGAGCCGGGGTGGGAGGAGCTGAAGGCCCTGAAGGACTAAACCTTGGACGTGTTTCTGCTGACGGTGGTGGCCGCTCTCGGCGCCGCGGCCATCGGGCAGGTCCTGGACGGGGCGCTGCTGATCGTGATCTTCGCGACCTCCGGCGCGCTGGAGGCGGTGGCGACCGCCCGCACGGCGGACTCCGTGCGGGGGCTGCTCGACCTCGCGCCGACGACGGCGACCCGGCTGATGCCCGGCGGCGAGGAGACCGTCGCCGCCGAGGACCTGAAGGCCGGCGACGTCATCCTGGTGCGGCCCGGCGAGCGGGTCGGCGCCGACGGCCAGGTCCTGGACGGCGCGACCGCCATCACCCTGGCCGAGCTCCACGCAGCACGCGAACACGGCCAGTCCCGCGCGGCACTTCAGGCGTCAGCAGACGGTGAACCGGTCCACCGGCGCCTGGGGTTCACGGCATGTGGCACTTTCACGGAGCACGCTCTCCACCCGCGAGACGTCACGTGACCCCGAAGTGCCCCCGCGACGGCGTCCGGGGACGTGAGACGGCGTGCGAGCCGTCCCGCGGTGCACGACCCCGCGCCGCCCGGGTGCGTACCGCCGGGTGCCAGGAGCTTCTCACCGACGAGGACGTCGAGTACATCAGTGCGCAGCTTCCGACGTATGCAGCGCACAGTTCGCAGCGCACAGTTGGGCTATGTGAGACACGGTCAGCTCCAGGGCCCCGGGGCCGGGAAGGCCATGGCGTGCGGCGTCTGATCGCCGACGGCCGGGCCGACCGTGGCCCGGTGCGGTCTTCGGCACCCGCAAGCGGAGCGCGGGAGGCCGGCCCGCACGGCGCCGGGGGCGGGGCCGGCGCTCACGGAGGCCCCTGGGGCGGGGCGCTGCGTGAGTCAGGTCCCCGTCGGTGCCGCGCACGGGGTCGTCGGCCATTACGCCAGGTGGACCTCGACCCCGGACTCCCTCAGCGCCTGGAGGGTCTGGGGCCCGTTCGGATGGGTCTGCGCGTCCTCCGCCGCGGCATCGGTGACGAAGGCACCCGCCGCGCTCAGCGGAGCCACCCGGCTGAACGCTCGCACCCCGAGTTTGGTGGCGTCGGCCACCGCCACGGTGCGTGCCGCCTGCACGAGACCGACCTGCTTGACCGCCGCGTCGTCGAGGGAGAACTCCGTCCAGCCGCGCTCGGCGTGGACCCCGCCGATCGACATGACGAAGCAGTCGAAGCTCAGGGACTCCAAGGTGCGCAGCGCCAGCGGGCCCACCAGCGAGCGTTCACCCGGACGCGACCGCCCTCCCACCACAAGAAGGTCGATGCCCGGCCTGTCCGCCAGGACTTCGGCTGCCTGCAGGCTCAGTACGGCCACCGTGAGCGGAGCGCGCTCCACCAGGTGCTCGGCGACGTGAACCGTGGTGGTGCCCGCGTCCAGCAGCACCCTTGTCCCCGGCTCGATCATCGCGGCGACCACCTCCCCCAGCCGGTCCTTGGTCGCGGCCTGCCAATCGCGCCGGGCGAGGAAGCCTCCACCCTCGTCCCGCGCACGCACGGGAACGGCACCACCGTGTACCCGTCGCAGCAGGCCCTGGCTCTCCAGCGCGTTCAGGTCCCGGCGAACGGTCATCTCCGAGACGCCGAGGCGTTCGGCCAGTTCCGACACGGACAGCTTGCCCGCGTTCTGGACGAGCCTCAGGGTCAAGTCAAGACGGTCTCCGGCGCTCATGCACTACTTCTAACACCACTCTGTTCGTTTGAACAAATAGGGGGTCCGTCAAGGGGTCCGTCGAGTCGCGGTCGGACGCCGCACACATGAGGTGCCTGCCTCGCCCGTGGCCGAGACCTCGCGTTCGGCCGGCGGATCACGGCCGTCCCCCACTGCGAGAACCAGCGTTCGGTCGGATGAGCAGGAGACCGCGGGGTATCCGGGACGCGATGACGCTGTCCCGAACCCCGTTTCGAGGAGGTCTGCGCTGTGCTCTCGCTCAAGCGCTTACTCGACCACAGTCTGACCGCACAGGCGGTCCTGGTGTTCCTTCTGGGACTGGGCATCACGGCCCTGTTCCGCAGAGACGAGCACCCAGCTGTCTGGGCACTCCACAGCGCTCTCTACACCGGGATCGCCATGGCGGTACTGGCCGTACAGCGCCGCCGGGTCGCCCGAGCCGTGGGCACCGACGCGGGCGGACTCGCGGATCTGAACCGAAAGATCCGTCACCATGAGGTGCCGCAGGAGCCCAAGGAGCAGGCGGCCGCGCGACGGCTGGTGGCCGAGCAGCTCGAGCAGATGGAAAGGGCCCGCAAGTGGCTGCCGTGGTGGCTCGGCGCCATGGGCATCGTCGCGATCGGCTTGGTCGTACTCGGTGCCGTCAGCGGGTCCCTCGTCCTCCCCCTTGTCTTCGCGGCCGGCATGGTCGCACTGTGCTTCTGGGTTCGGTGGATGCGCCGCCGCTCCCTGGAGCGCCTCCACTGGATGCGCCAGGCCTTGCAGCAGAAGTGAGCAGCCGAAGGGGCGGCGACAGTGGGGCGGGCCGGGAACCGGCGACCTCGCCACCCGAAGGCAACTGAACCCGGTGGTGCCCAGGTTCAGCGTGTAGATCCCGGCGTACAGGGTGCCGGCAAGCTCGGCGCCGCCGAGGAACCAGCGCGTCCGCCTGAGGCCCATTGGATTCGCCCTCGGGACGGTTCCTCGCGGCACCGGCCCTCTGCTGCGATCCCGCCGGGCTGACCGGCCGAACTCTGCCGCGGCCACGCCGGTGTCGAGAGCACCGGCGGACGAAGCGCGGCTGATCCCGTAATCGCGGCGGGGTATCCGACCGTCCGGCACGGTACCGTGCGGCTGGCCATCTGCTGGAGGCGCAGGCGGCCCGGCCCGCCGCGAGCACACCGGCACGGCTCCGCGCCCGCGGTGGACGGCAGGCAACTGGGCGACCGGTCATCCGCTTCGACGAGGTGGGGATCCGGGGCGGTGCCGGGCGGAGTCCAGCTCCCTCAGCCGGGTCACCAGCAGTCGGGCTTCCTCAGGATCCGTGCGGATCCCGAAGACGTCGTCGAGCAGCTCGGGCACCTCGTGCGGTCCGACGGTCCGCGTCACCCGGTCCCGGCCCGGGCGTTCCGTCGTCCAGACCAGCGCGTCGAGCGTGTCGTACCGGTCGGTGCCCCGCCGCTGGACGTACGGGCGGGTGACGAACGGGGAGCGGTCATGCGTGGCCACGAAGTGGTTGCCGACCGCGTAGTCGACGGGGTACTGCGGGGTTTCGGTGAAAACCTGCCGCACCACCCAGCCGTCCGGCCCTTCCGTCTCGCCCCCGCGCTGGTGCACCGCCCAGCCCGGTGAGCCGTGAGTGATCTCCTGCCAGCGCAGCAGGTGCGGCCACGGGTCCGCTTCGCTGCGGCCACCGTCGACCAGCTCGATGGGCTCCAGAGGACTGTGGCCGAAGCCGACGTCGCTCAGCCAACGTGCGCCGTCCAGGTCCACGATCAGCATCGCGTGCGTCGCCGGGCGGGGGTGGGCGGAGTCCGCGCCCAGTTGTACCCGGCCGGAAACGGCGGTGAAGCGGAACCCGAGCTTCTCCAGCGCGGCGGCGAAGAGCACAACGTGCTCGTAGCAGTATCCGCCCCGGCCCCGGCGCACCAGCTTGTCCTGGACCGAGGGCACGTCGAGCCGCACCTCGCGGTACAGGAAGCTGTCGAGGGTGTCCCAGCGGACGGTCAGCACATGCGCGCGCAGCAGGGCGCGCAGCGTCTCGAGAGTGGGCGTCCGGTCGCCCTCGTACCCGAGGCGGGTCAGGTAGGCGTCGAGGTCGAGGTGTTCGCTGCTCCACATGATCGTCACAACTTCATGGCCCCTGGCAGCTATTCCCTCTCCCGGGCATCTGGCGACCGGACTGCGCTGCACTCTGCCGATGGGAAGCGGCGCCTCCGAAAGGCACTTCCCCAAGCATCCGAACACGCACAGCCGTCGTCAGCCTCACCGCTTCGCTCACCAGTACCTCCTGGCTGCACGGCCTCACGCCGACGCCATGCACCGGGCCGCACCGGCAACGGCCTCGATCAACGGCTCCGTACGGTTGCTTCTCAGCCAGGCGAGGCCGGCCGTGGAGGGAGGCAGGTCCGTGACCGCGACGTAGCTGACGCCCGGGCGTGGGAAGAGGTCGCGGGCGGCGGCCGGCAGGAAGCACATACCCTCGCCCCGAGTGACGAGATGGAGCAGCCCCTCCACGTCCGAGGCGACCGGTCCGTAGCGGACCGGTGTGCCGTCGGGCCGGGGGTCCACCGCCCAGAAGTCCCACCACACCCGCGGCACCCGGGGTGGTACGTCGATCACCGGACGGTCCGCCAGCTGCGCGAGGGTGATCCGTGCCCGGTACGCGAGCGGATCGCTCGCCGGCAGACAGGCCAACCGGTCCTCCGTGGCTTTTTCCTCTACCGGTGCGCCCAGTACTCCCTGTCGTACTGGAACGGCGTGGGCCAGGCCGTGAACAACCAGGTCGGGGCCGCCGCCTTTTTCTACGGCCAGAACGGACAGGTGCTGGACGTCGCCCTGCCGGAGAACAGGCCCTTCACGTACGACTGGACGCCGGTGTGGTCCATCCGCAACTGCTGAGGGACGCACGCCGGCCAGGACGGCGAACCTCGGCACCGGGTGCGTCGGATGCGGCGCGACCGCACTGCATTCCGGGGGCCGGCCGCCGGCACGGTCCGGCCCCGTCGCCGTCCTCAGGGACGCGGCCGTCCTAGCTCAGCTCGACGCACGGCCCCTGCCCCGTGCACGGGGCAGGGGCCGGCCGCTCTTCGGCGCCCGCTCGGCGACGTCGCGCGGGAAACCGTGGGAATCGGACAAAGGAGCCAAGGGTGGTGGCCACCCACTTGGCCCGTCAGGTCTTTGTCGCCCTGTCAGACTCCAGAAGGGGACGCCCGGTGGGGCGTGGATGAGGCGCCTGGTGAGACGGGGTGGGTGTGACCGAGCGCGGTACGGCCGAGCGCGCCGTTCCGGATGGGACGGGGCCGGCCGCGAGAGGCAACGGCATCCCGTGCGCACGCGCGGCGACGGGGGACGGGCCGGGTGGGCAACGGTACGGAGACGGCCCCGACGGGCAGCGGCAAGGCGACCGGGCGGCGCGTGCGGTGCCACGGCACGTGGCCTGTGTGATGGACGGCAACGGCCGCTGGGCGCAGCGGCGTTCGCTTCCCCGCACAGCGGGGCACCAGGCCGCTGAGACCACTGTCATCGACATCATCGAAGCGGCCCGTGCGGCCGGCGTGGAGTGGCTCAGTCTGTATGCCTTCTCCACCGAGAACTGGAACCGTCCCGGCGCGGAGGTCGACTTCCTGATGGGTCTGGTCCGCCGGGTCGTGCGCAAGCACGCGCCGTTGCTGCTGGCCCGGGGCATCCGCTGCCGTTTCCTGGGGGTCGGCGACTCGCGTATCCCCCGGGAGCTGGCCCGGGATTTCGAGGATCTGGCAACGCTGACCGCCGACAACCGGGGGATGACGCTGACCGTGGCGTTCGACCACGGCGGGCGCCGGGACATCGTGGAGGCCGCCAGGTCGCTGATCCGCAGTGGGACACCCGCGGACGAGGTCACCGAGCGGCTTTTCGCGGACCACCTGCCGTTCCCCGACACCCCCGACGTCGACCTGGTCATCCGTACCTCCGGCGAGCAGCGCATCTCCAACTTCATGCTCTGGCAGGTCGCCTACGCCGAGTGGGTGTTCCCCGAGGTGTTGTGGCCGGACTTCCGGGCTCCCGATTTTCTCGCTTGCCTGCACACCTACCGGCGTCGCGATCGCCGTTTCGGCGGCGTGCCGCCCCGCACGATGGGAGAGACCTCATGACCACCACGGGAACGGCCGACGACAGGCCCTTGTTCGGCCCGGAATCACGCTTCAGTGGCTTCTTCGACGACCCGCGCTGGGCGCTGGCGATAATCCGTGCCACCGTGCTGGAGGCCGCGCACCCGCAGATCGGGGCCGCCCTCGTCGACAACTCCACGTTCGTCGCCCACCCGTGGCGCCGGCTGCGCAACACCTTCCTGAGTATGCGGCGCATGTTCGGTGCCGACCCGGCGGTTCGGGAGCGGGAGGCCGCCCGGCTCAACAGGCTGCACGCCCGCATGAGCGGCTCCGATTCCCGCGGCCGTGCCTATGACGCGATGGACCGGGCGACCCGGGCCTGGGTGGTCGCCACTCTTTTCGAGAGCGCCGTCACCATGTGCCGGCTCAGCGGTCAGCCGCTCGACCAGGACACCATGGAGCGGATGTACGCCGAGTACCGGTCGTTCCTCGCCGCCCTCGACGGCGACGCCTCGGAACTTCCCGAGGAACTGGACGACTTCTGGCGGTACTTCGACCGGGTGGTCGAGGACGAACTGGAGAACACCGAGGCAGCCCGCGTCATCCTCTACCGGCTCTTCGACCACCTGCCCGCCCCGGCGTTGCTGGAGGGGGCGCCGACGCTGTGGGCGGCGGGCCGGGCCGTCGTCGGTCCGCTTCTGGGTGCGATCACCGTCGCCTCGCTCCCCGAGTCGTACCGGCGCCGGGCGGGTCTGCCGGAGATGCCCGGTGCCTCCACGCTCATGCAGGGCGCCTACTGCGCCGCCGGACTCGCCCGTTTCCTGCCGGAGGGCTGGATCAACGCCGAGAGCATCATCGAGGCCCTCTCCCTCTCGCCCGGCAGTGACGATCCTCGGGCACGGACCGTGGCCGCCCTGGCCGCCCGCATGAAGCGGGCATCGGCTCTGCTGCGTCTCCTCACACCGCTGAGCGGCGTCCCCCAGCCGGATCCGGCTCCCTCTGGGGGCACGGGAGAGAGCCGGCGTTCGGCGGAGGAGTTCTTCCGCAAGGTGCTGGACCAGACCGGCGACGGCCATCTCGACTGGCCCGACCTCGCTGCCATGGCCCGTGAACTGTCCACCCGCCTCGATCTGGACGAACCCGAGGAGACCCGGCTGTACGACGCCTTCGCCGCCTGGTGGCGTGAACTGCAGGCGGCCCTCGACACGGACGGTGACGGCCGTGTCAGCGCCGAGGAGTACGCCGCCGCCGTCCCCTCCCTCGCCGGGCCCGCGCTCATCCGTGTCGCCGAGGTCCTCTTCGACGTCACCGACAAGGACGGCAACGGAACCATCGACGCCGTCGAGTACCGGGCCCTTTTCCGTACCGCCTTCCACCGTGACCTCACCACCACCGGCGGCACGTACAGCCGGAGCGCTTTCGTGGGCGACTTCCTCTCCTTCATGTCGGGCCGCCGTACCAACACCGCGTACGACCCTCTTCTCACCGACGCCTAGAGCAGATCTCGCCTCATAGGGCATCGTCCGGACCCGGCGCCGTCGACGGGAAAGCGCCGGGTCCAGGGCTGCCGAGGAGAGAAGAGGTCATCGATCATGGCCGCGGCGAGAAGAAGAGCCATCGGCCATCGCCGACGCTGCGGCCCGCCGCCCACAGCGTCGGCGCCCCCTCCAGCAGCGCCGGGGCGGGCCGTCGACGCCGCGCACATCGACCGAGCAGAGGCCGAGCTGCGCTTGTGGGGTCAGGAGCTGCGGCGACGTGGCGTGACCTGGGTCAGTCTGCGTGGAACCGCTTCTCCGGCGAAGAATGACAGGCGGAGCCTGGCGTTCCGGCCATCCCGCCCTCTCTACATGGCCTGCCGCGTCGGGGCGTGGCCGTCTCGCGGGTCCCGTTGGAGGGCGGGCAGGGTGAGCCGCCACCAGTCGGAGAGGCGGACGGTGAGCGCGTGGGAGCCTTCCAGCGCCTCCGTGAGGGTGCAGAACCCGTAGAAGGCGCGGACCAGGGTGCGGGCAGTGGCAGCCGGGCGGACACCGGTGGCCAGGCATCCCCCGGCTCGGGCCTGGGCGAGCAGGCGTGTGACCGCGGTCGTCCAGAGGACGAAGGGGTCGGGGAGGTCCGCGTTGATGGTGTGGCGCTCGGCCCACAGGCGGGCACCCGCGCGGGTCAGGGAGTCCTCCGCGAGGGCGCGGGCGATGTCGTAGCTCAGAGCGACGAGGCGTTCCAGGGGTGGCACGCTCGGGTCGTCGTACCGGGGGACAAGGCTCGGCCAGGTCGCGAAGCCTTCCCGGACGACCGCCTGGGCGATGCCTTCCTTGCTGGCGTAGTGGAAGTAGACGGATCCGCTGGTGCGTCCCGACCGGGCGCTTATGTCGTTGACGCTCGTGCTGGCGTAACCCTGCTGGGCGAAGAGGCAGGCTGCTGCCTCCAGGAGTGATCTGCGGGTTGCTCTGGCCCGTTCCTGCAAGATCGTGCGCACCTCGTTCGGCTCCGTAGTGAACGGCCCACAATGTAGTGCGCCCGCGTACGCCCGGAGCAATGAACCGTCAGCCATACGCTCGATTGCGGCATTTTTTTCGAATCTGAACACCCAAGAGTGGAAATTGGCTTCAGGATGCCGCTCCTGGTTCGCCGGCTTCCCCCTTCACCGCACGCGGGGGGCGTGGCTCCTCGTCGCGTACAGATCCCGCAACTCGCCTTGCTGACACCGTGGATGACCCTGCACCAGAGGCGGGGAGACGGCGGGCCGGCGACCGCCTACACCCAGATCACCTGCGAGGCGAGTACTCGAATCGGTGATTGCGCCGCTTTTCGGAGGCTAAATATCGTAGCCGTTGCAATGTTTTCTCTTTGCGACTGATGCCCCGAAATGCGAATCGCCCTTGCCGGTGAATCCCGAAGGGCACGGCACCGGCGGATAGGTGATCCGCCATCAGGGGTCCGCCGCCTCACCCCGCAGTCCCGCGACTCGCGCTCCCGTTCCCGCCCTCTCCCCCAGGAGGCCTCATGACGCCGCCACTCCGAACCCTGTCGAACTGGTCGCCCGAGGTCGTCGTCTTCGACTGCGACGGCACGCTGATGGACACAGAACGTCATTGGCAGGACGCGCGCAACCGCGCCTTCCGTGAGTTCGGCCTCCGGCCTCCTCCGGGCTTCGCCGATCGCGCCAAAGGTGTGCACTACGTCGACTGCGGCCACCTGATGGCGGAGGAGACGAACAAGCCCGAGCTGGCCGCGGACCTGACCACGGCGCTCCTCGCACACTTCATGTCGCTGGTGGCGGAGGACCCACTGACCATGCCGGGTGCCGGTGAAATGGTGCGCTTCCTGTCCGGGCGGCTGCCGCTTGCCGTGGCCAGCAACTGCCCGCTGGAAGTGGTGGAGGAGAGCCTCGGCCGGGCAGGCCTGCGCCGTCACTTCCGCCACGTCGTCGTGCCCACGGGGCCGCCGGACGACAGCGGGACCGCACTCGGGAAGGGCGGCGAACGCCTGTCGGCGGTGCGGCCCAAGCCGTGGCCGGATGTGTACACCACCGCGGCACGTCTGTGCGGGGTCCGCCCGGAGAACGCGCTGGCCGTCGAGGACTCCCTCACGGGTGTCGAGTCGGCGTGGCGTGCCGGAATGCGGGTCCTCGGCGTGGGCCCGCTCCCTGACGAGGCGAGCACCGGGCATGCCGACGCCTGGGTGGCGGCCCTGGACGATCCGGAAGTGCTGCGCTGGGTGCGTGACTGGCGGCGCCCCCCGTCACCGGGCGGCGACAAGAATCACGAGCGTCACGGTCCGCACTGACCGGCCGAGCCTGAGGCTGTTGCCGGCCGGGCCTGAGGCTGCCGGAGCTGAGGGCGCCGCCCTCGTCGGCGACTGATGTCCGACAGCCTCGCCGGAGAGGCGAGTGCGTCGCCGCACAGGCCCGGGCCCGGCCGGTTTCGCGCTCGGCGGGCGGTGCCGGTGCCCTGGCCGCAGACCGTGCCCGAGCGCCCGAGGGGCGCCCGCGCCCCCTCTCGGGGTCCACGGGGCGCGTCCCGGGGGTCCGGTGCGGCCGAAAGGGGAGCAGGGGGCGGGGCCCGGCATGCCCTGGACGGCGCTGTCGTACGGCCGCCGGGACACCTCGGCCGGCGCGCCGCGGGAATCATCGCGGACGCGCCGTTCCGGGAACGGCCGGAAATCAGGACGGAGGATGTCGGGTTAAGACGTGATCATGGTGTGGAAGGGCCCGTGTCGAGGACGACGCGGGTCGGATACGCACGAACAGATGAGGGACCTTCATGGAACGCACGCCCGACACGCCGGCTCCGGACCTCCGGGGGAAGATCGCGCTGGTCGCGGGTGCCACGCGGGGCGCCGGACGAGCCATCGCCGTCCAACTGGGCGCGGCGGGGGCGACGGTCTACGTCACCGGCCGTACGACTCGGGAACGCCGCTCGGAGTACAACCGGGCCGAGACGATCGAGGAGACCGCGGAGCTGGTCACGGAGGCGGGCGGAACCGGGATCGCGGTGCCGACCGACCACCTGGTGCCCGAGCAGGTCCGCGCGCTCGCCGACCGGGTGGACACCGAGCAGGGGCGGCTCGACTTACTGGTCAACGACGTCTGGGGCGGTGAGCGGCTGTTCGAGTTCGACAAGAAGGTGTGGGAGCACGATCTCGACGCCGGGTTGCGGCTGATGCGGCTCGGCATGGACACCCATGCCATCTCCAGTCACTTCCTGCTGCCCCTGCTGGTGCGTCGGCCCGGCGGGCTCGTGGTGGAGATGACCGACGGTACGGCCGCGTACAACGGCAGCCACTACCGCAACTCGTACTTCTACGACCTGGTGAAGAACAGCGTGCTGCGCATGGGGTACGTGCTGGCCCACGAGCTGGAGTCGTACGGCGGGACGGCGGTGACGCTCACTCCGGGCTGGATGCGTTCGGAGATGATGCTCGAGACGCTCGGCGTGACCGAGGAGAACTGGCGTGACGCGCTGACCGAGGTGCCGCACTTCTGCATCTCGGAGAGCCCCGCGTACGTGGGGCGCGCGGTCGCGGCGCTGGCGGGTGACGCCGATGTCGCGCGCTGGAACGGCCAGTCGGTCTCCAGCGGGCAGCTCGCTCAGGAGTACGGCTTCACCGATCTCGACGGCTCGCGCCCCGACTGCTGGCGTTATCTGGTGGAGGTGCAGGAGGCGGGGAAGCCTGCCGACCCGTCCGGGTACCGGTGACCGTACCTGTCCCGGGTGGGCGCTGACCGCGGTCGGTCGCCTGTCCGTTCGGCCTGGGGCTCGTGGACCGGGTGCCCGGCATCCCTTGTGACGGAGGGGTGCCGGGCAGCCGGCGGGCGCGACGGACGGGTTCAGGACGTGGGCGCCGGGTCCAGCGTCGCGGCGACCACCAGGTAGCCGATGCCCGGGCTGGCCGCCGCGCGGCGCATGAGGCCGATGTACTGGTCGACCGGTTCCGGCCCGTCGATCCGGGCCAGTTCGTCGCGCCGGGCCTCGACGGCGTCGGCCATGATCATCCCGGTCCGCACGACCTTGTCGCTGATGTCGCGGACGTCGATGTCGACGAACCCGTTCTCGGTGAGCAGGCCCCGGTACTCGTCGGCGGTGGCGTATTCGCTCACGTGGTAGGAGGCGCTGAACTCGTCGAGGACGGCGCGGGCCTCGGCGTCCAGCGGCGGGCGCTGGACGGTGTCGGCGATCACCAGTCGTCCGCCGGGGCGCAGCACCCTGGCCGTCTCGGCCAGTGCGCGGCCCCGGTCCGGCACGTGGAGCAGGGATTCCACGGCCCAGGCACCGTCGAAGGAGTTGTCGTCGAACGGCAGCTCCTGCACGTCAGCGTTGCGGAAGGTCGTCAGGTCCGACCGGCCCGCCTCGGCGGCGCGCTGCGTGGCCTGCTCGACCTCGACGTCGCTGATCGCGATGCCGGTGACGCGCGCCTTCCTGGCCTCGACGAGCTGGAGAGCGGGTTTGCCGACACCGCAGCCGATGTCGAGGACGCCGGCGCCGGGCGCGGGGTCGAGCAGACCGATCAGCAGGTCCGTGAGGCGGGCCGTGGCGGCCTCGACGGTGCTGTCGTCGGCGT
This sequence comes from Streptomyces pseudogriseolus, assembly GCA_002154585.1. Taxonomy (GTDB): domain Bacteria; phylum Actinomycetota; class Actinomycetes; order Streptomycetales; family Streptomycetaceae; genus Streptomyces; species Streptomyces pseudogriseolus. The sequence goes on along the minus strand of MUNG01000402.1, from coordinate 7,618 downwards.
CGTCCTCCCAGTAGCCGTAGTGCAGGTTTTCACCCCAGGCGATATTGAGAACCTGGCCGAGGCCCTCGTAGAAACTCGCGACATTGCCGACGCCGGATATTTCGGCGGCCATATCTGTCTCCCTGTCGTCTCTGCTGTGGCTCGGCCCCGGGCTCTCGGTCGGTAGGATTGCCGTCGCGGCCGTTGTGGTTCCGCGGAAGTACGGGACGGGCGGCTTCCGCGGATATTCGTCGGGTTTCCGTGACGCGCGAACGGGCGGCCGGACCGACGCGTTCCGCGTGAACTCGCGGCCGGAAAGGCGCGCCGCATTGTCCGGCGGCGGATATCGGGAAAGGTGCCCGATCTCTTCCGGCGTACGGTTTGTGCTCGGCCAGCGGGACGTGGCCGAGGGAGGTGCGGTGTGCCCGACGGGCAGCCGCGTGTGCCGTCCGGCGGGCACACCGCACCGGTGCGGGATCAGGCGGGCCGGATCGACAGCGCGTGGTGGAACACGTCACGCGGGTCGTAGGCGGCCTTGACCCGCTGGAGCCGCGCGTAGTTCGCTCCGTAGTACAGGCCGTGCCACGGGGTGCCGGAGGTGTTCCACTCCGGGTCGGCGAGGTCGACGTCCGGGTAGTTGATGTACGCACCGGAGTTGGCGGCGTCGGGCACCGGGACACCGCCGGTGGTGCGGTAGACGTCGCGGTAGAGCTTGCGCACCCACGCGACGTAGGCCGCGTCCTGGGCCTCGTCGCGCCACACGCCGGGCGTGAAGTAGACGCGCAGGATCGAGTCCCGGTGGACGTAGGCGGTCGCGTCGGAACGTACCGAGTTGATCCTGCCGCCGAGGGCGGCCAGGTTCACCTGTGCGCCGGGATCGTTGTGGTCGTCGGTCAGGTAGGCGTAGATCGTGTCCAGCTGCTCGTCGGTGTAGCTCTTCTTGAGGTCCGCCGTCTTGTCCTTCTGGCGTCCGGGGGGTCCCCAGTACCAGTTGTCGCGGTCGAGCCACGGCAGTTCGTACCGCGAGTCGGCGACGGGAGTGACGCCGGCTCCGGCGGCGGTCGCCTCGAAGAGCGCGTCGAGCAGGGCCTCGCCGCCCGGAACGTCCTTGGAGACGCCGGCCATCAGGCCGATCACGCCGGCGGCCTGGTGGGAGGCGGAGAACGAGGCCCACACCTGGACCTCCTTCGCCCCCGGGGCGCTGTTGAGCTCGTACCACCGGGAGAAGTTGCCCACGAGCCTCCTGAACGCCTGCGGCGACAGGTCGTTCCACGACCACTGGACGTTGCGGACGTGCTGGTCCGAGCCGCGGGGCAACAGCTTGGACGGGTCGCTGGAGTTCACTCCGGGCGTGCGCATCCAGTATCGCGTGACGATGCCGAAGTTGCCGCCGCCGCCGCCCGTGTGCGCCCACCACAGGTCGCGGTTGGGGTCGTCCTGGCGGCGGGTCGCCACGATGGTGCGGGGCTGCCCGTCGGCGCCGACCACGACCACCTCGACGGCGTCGAGGTGGTCGACGGCTATGCCGTGAATGCGGGAGTAGAAGTTGTAGCCGCCGCCGAGTATGTGCCCGCCGAGGCCCACTTCCGAACAGCCGGCCGAGGGTATCGTCACGCCCCAGCCCTTGAAGAGCGTGTTCTGCGTGGGTGCCACGATCGCGCCGGGGCCCACGGCGAAGGCTCCTCGGCGTTCGTCGTAGTAGACGTCCTGCATCTGCGAGAGGTCGATGAGGTGCTTGACGCCGGAGTACGTCGTGAAGTTCTCGAGGCAGTGGCCGCCGGAACGGACGGCGACCTCCTGGCCGGCCGCGACGGCACGGCCGAGCGCCTCGGCGACCTGGTCCGAGGAGGTCGCGATGGTGACCTGATCCGGCCGGTTGCTGAAGCGGGTGTTGTGCGCGCGGATGAAGCTGTCGTACCGGGAGTCCCCGGGCTGCACGGTGACGGTGTTGAACGCCGGGGCACACTTTCCCGCGCTCTTCACGGTGTTCTTACCGGCCGCGGCCGCGGTGCCGCCGCCTGCTAAGAAGTCCGCCGAGACCAGGCCGGCCCCGACGAGTCCGGCGCGTGTGAGTAATCCCCGGCGGTTCAGTTCAGACATTGACGTACTCCTTGCTACGTACGGGAGATGGGCACAACTCGAACGTGTCCCTTCGCCGACTGGCCCGACATCGGCAGATCGGAAGCCTACGTCATTCAGAGGGGTGTCGAAACGTGTCCGCCCGATGAAGGTGCAATTTTCAAGGAGGTTTATGGATGACCGGTGTTCGCCAAGTCCCCTTTCACAAACGGAATGCGTGGATCTGTTGCAACCAGGGGCATTGGCGCGGCACGGAGTGCCGATTGGCTGGTATAGCGCCGGTAAATACGCCGTGTTGGGGGATGAATGGGGACGCTGTGGGCGAGGGCCCGGCGGCGCGCGGTTCCTCTTCAGGAACTCGTGCGCGACGGCACCTCGGCGCCGCCGGGACCGGTCAACTCGTCGGCGCCCTCAGGGGCGTGGCCGTCGCCCCCCGGAGTCGGGCGCAGCACCGCGATGGTGACCACGATCAGCAGGGTCACCACCGTGCAGATGACGCTGACGTGGAAAAGGCTGTCGGTGAACGCCTCGCGGGCCGCGGTGAGGACCGTCGTGCCGAGCTCGTCCGGCAGCCGCCCGGCCTCGTCCACGGCCGAACCGATGGTGTCCTGGGCGCGGGAGGCCACGCCGGCGGGCAGGGTGTGCGCGACCTCGGCGCGGTACACCGCGGTCCCGATGCTGCCGAGGATGGCGACGCCCATGCCCAGGCCGAGTTCCTGGCAGGTCTCGGAGATCGCGGAGACCGCGCCTGCCTTCTCGGGCGGCGCGGACTCGATCATCATGTCGGTGCCGAGCGCGATGGTGGGCGCCACACCGAAGTTGAGCATTCCCACCGCGATCATCACCGGGACGAGACCGCCCTCGGTCTCGACCTGGGTCAGTACGGCGAAACCGATGACGGCCATGGTGAGGCCGGCCGTCATCACGTACGCGGACCGCATCCAGCGCAGTGCCACCGGGGCCAGCAGGGCGCCCATCACCCCGCCGACACTGCCGGGCAGGGACGCCAGTCCCGTCTCCAGGGGCGACAGCCCCGCCACCATCTGAAGGTACTGCGCGACGAAGAACTGCGAACCCGACATCACGAAGAGCGCGACGCCCATGGTGACGAGGGAGACGGTGAAGGTGCGCTCACGGAACAGGGCGGGGTCCAGCAGGGGGTGGGTGAGGCGCCGCTGGCGCAGGGCGAACACCACGGCCAGTGCGAGTCCGGCGAGGAGCAGCGTCACCGGCAGGACGCCGAAGCCCTCGCCGGCGAGCACCTTGAGCCCGTACACCGTCGTCAGCAAGGGCGCCACCAGCAGCAGCACGCTCGCGGGGTCGATCCTGCCGGGGTTCGGGTCCCGGTACTCGGGGAGCAGCACCGGTCCCAGGATCAGCAGCAGCACCATCGCGGGCACGCTCAGCAGGAAGACCGAGCCCCACCAGAAGTGTTCCAGCATCGCTCCGCCGACGAGGGGGCCGAGCGCTCCTCCCACCAGGAAGCAGGCGATCCACACGCTGAAGGCGACGGAGCGCTGGCGTGCGTCCAGGAACATGTTGCGGATCAGGGACATCGAGGAGGGCATCAGGGTCGCTCCCGCGATGCCCAGCAGCGCCCGGCTGACGATCAGCATCTCCGCGCTGGTCGAGAACGCCGTGAGTACGGAGGCCAGGCCGAAGCCCGCCGCCCCGGTCACCAGCAGCCGGCGCCGGCCGAACCGGTCGCCGAGCGTGCCCGCGATGATGAGCAGGCCGGCGATGAGGAAGCTGTAGATGTCGACGATCCACAGCAGTTGCAGGCCGCTGGGGTCGATGCTCCCGCTGAGGTGCGGGACCGCCAGGTGCAGCACCGTGGTGTCGAGGCTGATGAGCAGCGCCGGCAGGGCGAGGACGCCCAGGGCGGTCCATTCGCGTTTCCCGGCACGGGCGGGCGGGGCGGCGGTCGGGTCGTGAGTCATGTGGGAGTGCCTATCCAGCGACGGAAGGGTGAGGGACCCATCTGAGCGGCCCGGGCCCGCCCCGGCGGCGGTTTTCGGCCTCGACGGGACGGCGCGGCGCGGTACACCGGGCCGAGGTCCGGGCGGGGCGGTGTGCGGGGGCGGTCAGGTGGTGCGGGGCCGGTCAGGTGGTGCGTCGCCGGGCCGTGACGACGCCCATGCCGCTGGGCAGCACCCGCGTCTCCTCCGCCTCCAGTCCGGCGGCGGTGAGCAGGGCGGTGAACTCCGCGCCGGTGCGTTCCTGGCCGCCGGCCGCTCCGAAGAGGGAGAGCATGTAGAGGTCCATGAGGGCGGGGAGTCGGTGGCGTCCGCCCTGGTCGTCGGCGGCGGCGTCGGTGAGCAGGTCGATCACCATGAGGCGACCGTGCGCGGGCATGGCGGCGGCGCAGGTGCGCAGGATGGAGACAGCGCTGTCGTCGCCCCAGTCGTGCAGGATGTGGCTGAGGATGTAGAGGTCGGCGCCGGGTGTGACGCTGTCGAAGAAGTCACCGACGACGGCGGTGCAGCGGTCGGTGAGACCCCCTTCCACGATGCGCTTCTCGGCGAGCTGCACCGTGCCGGGCAGGTCGATGACGCTGCCGGTGCTGCCCGGGGTGCGATGCAGCAGTTCGCACATCAGGTGGCCGTTGCCGCCGCCGACGTCCACGATCGTCGGGTACCGGTCGAAGGAGACCGCGTCGAAGATCTCGTCCAGTTCGAGGCGCAGTCCGGCCTCCTGGGACCGGTCGAAGACCTCGCGCCGCTCCGGCCGCCGCTCCAGGTGCTCGAAGAGGGTGCAGTCGTGGAGCAGGGTGAACGCCGAGTCGCCGGTCCGGACGGAGTACCCGAACTCCTGCCAGGTGCGGCCGACTTCACCCGCGAGCAGCAGGGCGCTGGGGCGTGCCGTGCCGGGGGTGTCGGGCAGCAGGGTGGCGCCGAGGCGGGTCAGCGTGAAGGTGCCGTCGGGCGCTTCGGTGAATACGTCGAAGGGGACGAGGGCGCGGAGCAGCCGGCGCAGGGCGAGGGGGTGGGCGTCCACGTCGCCGGCGAGTTCCTCGGCCGAGCGGGGGCCGCCGGCCAGTGCCTCCGGCAGACCGAGCTCCACCGCTGTGCACACCGCCTTGGAGACGAGCTGGCCGTAGAGCAGCATGCGCATCCGCGCGGCGTCATCCCGGAGTTGTGGGTGGAGCATGCGGTCCCCTTCTCGTGCGTCTGCTGAGCGTCTTCCTGCGCGTCTGGTCGTGCGTCCGCCGGTGCGTCGCGTCGCGCGGGAGTGGTGGGCCGGTGTGGTGGGCCGGTGGGATGGGCAGGTGTGGTGGGCCCGTGGCGGTCGGTGGTGCTCGCCGGGCGGGGATGCCGCCGGGCCGCCGTGGCGGCCGGCCCGGTGGCATCCGCGTGCGTGGCCCCGGCGGGGCCTACTTGGTGGCGACGATGACGCCGTGCGGGGTCCAGCCCGGGAAGGGGATGCGCTTGACAGTGCTGAACCCGGCGTCGCGCAGGCACCGCTCGTGCGTCGCCCAGGAGTAGATCATGCCGCCCTCGGCGGGCAGCGCGGCGAAGTAGACGCTGTCGAGGGCGGCAACGACGGGGCCGTCCCCCTCGTCGTTGGACATGGAGTTGAAGATGACCAGTTGGCCGCCTTCGGGCAGGACCTCGTAGGCGCGGCGGAGCAGTTCGGTGTTCTCCTCCGGCGTCCAGATGACCAGCTGGTGGGCGAACATCACCACGTCGCAGCCGGTGGGCAGCGGGTCGGCGAACATGTCGCCGGTGATGACGGAGACCTGGTCGCCGACGCCGGCCTGGGCGATCTTCTTCTCGGCGATGCTGCCGGACGCCGGGATCTCGAAGACGGTGACCTTGAGGTCGGGGTTGGCCTGGGCGAGGGCGATGGCGTTGACGGCGTCGCCGCCGCCGCAGTCCAGCAGGTGCCGTCGGCCGGAGAGGTCGAGCTCCTGGACCAGGTGCTTGTTGGCCAGTTCGGACCAGGAGCGCATGTAGCGGTAGAAGACCTGCTCCATGTGCGGGTTCTCGGCGAGGCGGTGGTAGAGGTCACGGCCGGAGCCGCGGACCCGGCGCAGGCCGACGTTGCGGTTCTCGCGGAGCGAGTCGGTGAAGTCGAGCTGGCCTTCGTACACGATGTACTGCTCGAAGGCGACGGTGTCGACGAAGCGCTGCCAGTCGCCTTCGTCCATGAGGCCCTTGATGACCTCGGCCAGTCGGTACCGTCCGTCCTGCTTGACGAGGATGCCGAGCGAGGTGCAGCCGAGGAGGAGGATGTCGACGGCGCGGTCCTGGAGGGAGAGCGCGTCGCGGATCTCGTCCCGGGTGAGCTCCTGCTTCTCGGCCACCAGGTCCGGGAGGCCCAGTTCGCAGGCCGCGTTCAGGTACTGGAAGGCCGCATGCCCGAAGAGGATCCGGGACAGGCCGTCCATGTCGAGCTCGACGGGCCCGCCGTGCTGGGTGGATGCGGTCTGGGTCATGAGTGCCCTGCCTCTCGGATGTGAGTGAGTTCCCACCGGTGGCCGGCGGGTGGACCGGTGGCCCGGTGTGACGTGGGGAGGGGATGCTCGGAAGGTGCTCGCGGTCGCCCGTGCGGAGCGGCCGCGGAGCGCGACGTGCCGGCTGCCCAACGGCTATGCGCGGGCGGTCAGTTGTGGTGGTCGGGGTGCGGGACTGCGGGCAGGGTGCCCATCCGCAGCCGGCGGAACTGCTCGATGACGCCGACCGCGGGCCGGTGGGACCTGCTGGTCGCGAGGAGACTCGGTGACTGGTTGCCGACGAAGTTCCCGCACACGCCCTTGTGCGACTCGTACGTGGCGTCAAGTGCGGTCCGGAAGTCGCCCAGGGCGTCGGGGCGGCGCTCCGCCAGCCAGGACCAGGCCTTGCCCGACGCGGTCAGCGCGGCCACCAGTGCCTCGTGGTCCCGCCAGCGCAGCCCGCTCATCTGCGGGGGCGCGACGGGCGGCATGAGGGTGGGCCTGATCTCCGTCCGGTACTGGTCGGGGTTGGCGTCTCCGGCGAACTGGAGGGCGGCGCGGCAGGCCCGCATGACCCGGGAGGCCACTTCGGCCGCCGTGGCGGCGGTCTCCTCGTCGCCGGCCTCGGCCGCCGCCGTGAGACTGTTCACGGCGACGGTGCCGCCCTGGGCGAGCACCATGAAGACATGGTGACCGCGCACCCACCGCCGGAGCCCGTCGAGGGGTTCGGGCTCCCCCGACGGTGCGCAGCCCGGCACCGGCAGCGACGCCGGCAGCCGGGTGGGGTCGGCCGGCCACCGCACCAGGGTGTCGAAACCGGCCACCAGATCGGACCACGCGGTTTCGTCCAGGCCGGTGCCCCGTTCCTCGGCGATCTCCAGGATGCCGAGGTGGGCGTTGAGGGCCGCCGCGACGAACAGGGTGAGCGGGTCGCCGTGGTGCCGTTCTATGCCGAACGCCAGGTCGTTGTGGCGGTTCGGCCGGGACTCCCGCGGATCGTCCACGACGAGGGTGCTGGGCACCGGGCCGAGATCCGCGCGAGCGGCTCGTACGGCGGCGAGCATGTCGGCGAGACCGGTCCGGTGCGCCGGGTCGGCCACCGTGCCGGCCAGGCCCGCGAGGGCG
>MUNG01000401.1:4815-4978 GCA_002154585.1 Streptomyces pseudogriseolus | reverse complement strand
GTCCGGGTGCGAGGGCGACGGGGGCGGGCCGCTCGGGGTGCCCGGGGCCGACGGGGAGCCGGTGACCGGGCCGGCCGGGGCGGGGCCGTACCCCTCGATGGACACCACGGAGCCCGCCGGGGAGATGGCAACCGTGGCCCGCCAGTGGCCGGACGGCTCGCGC
>MUNG01000401.1:0-4739 GCA_002154585.1 Streptomyces pseudogriseolus | reverse complement strand
CCCGGCGCCGGCCACCTCGACGACCTCCACGGACACGTCCGGCGCGCCGTCGGCGCCGAACCGGGTGCCGGGGCGGGGCTGGGCGTTGCCGGCGTTCTCGTATCCGGCGCCGCCCTCGCCGCCGTCGAAGTCGACGGTGCCGTCCTCGCGGGCGGTGGACGGGCCGCCGCCCACGCCCTCGCCCACCGGGGTGCCCCGGTAGGCGGCCCACAGGGCCAGCACGGGCGCGGCGACGACCGTGGCGACGACGGTCGTGGTGACGGCACGCGCGCGCAGACGGTCGCGGCGGGCGACCCGGTCCTTGGGGTTCATGGGGAAGCCGCGCCGGTCGAAGCGGGGCGCGCCGCCACGCGCGCGGGGGTGGTGCGCGAGGGCGGTGTGCAGCGTGGCCGCGGGCGCCGGCACGAGGGGAAGGGTGTCCGGCGTGACGCTGGTGCCGGGCCACCGGCCGGGGACGGCGCGCTCGGCGGTGCGGCGGCAGCGCGGGCAGTCGTCGACGTGGCGGACGAGTTCGCGGCGCAGGGTCGTGCCGAGCACCATCCCCTGCTCGCCGGTGAGGTGCGCCACGCCGGGGCAGGCGCCGGTCTCCACGACGGCGAGGGCCGCGCGGGTGCGCTCCACCTCGCAGGCGGCGGTGGCGAGCAGTTCGCGCGCCGCGGCGGGCGCCATGCCGAGCACGGCGGCGACCTCGTGGGCGGCGAGGCGGTGGCGTACGGCGAGTTCGAGCGCCTCCCGCTGCTCGGGGCTGGTGCCGGCGGCCTCCGGCCAGGCCAGCGCGGCGAGTTCACGGCGGCGCCGCTCCTGCTCCTCGGGGGCCACGGCGGGGGCGTCCTGGTGTCCGGCGGAGGCGCGCTGCCTGCCGGAGCGGCCGCCGGCGTGGGAGGCCTGACGCTTCTGCCTGGCCTCGGCCAGCGTGCGCAGACACGCCCAGCGGGCGAGGGCGTACAGCCACGCGCGGAGGCTGCCGAGTTCGTCCGGGACGTACCGGTCGCGGCGCTCCGCGAGGTGGAGCGCGTCCGCCAGGGCGGCGGTCGCCGCCTCGTGGTCGCACAGGACGGACAGGCAGTAGGTGAACAGGCCGTCCAGGTGCGGCTCGTAACGGGCGGCCGACCGCCGGGCCACTGTGCGCGCGGCCGCCCAGTCGCGCGCTTCCCGGTGCGTCCGGTCGGTTCCGGTCGTACGGGGGGACGTACGGGTCGAGGTGTCCGGGCCGCTGCTCGTCATTCGGCGACCGTAGGCGTCCCCGGCCGACGCCTTCCGGCGCCGTGCGCACTTTTAATCCGTACGGGTGAAACGATCCCTCAATCCGGGGACAGGAACCTTTCCCCACCGCGTGAGCGGCCACGACGCGGGCGGGTGCGGGGCACCTGCGGTGCCGGGGCGACACGGACACCTGCGGTGCCGGGGGCGCCGTGTCCCGCGTCCGCCCGGCGGGGCGCCTGACTCCGGCCGGCCGGACACCCGGACGGATCGCGCCCACCTGGCCGCACGGTCCTGGGGAGACGTCCGACATCACCCGGGCCCGCATCCGGAGGGCGCCTCCTCGTCCTGTGGGCTGCCGGGCGAGGGCGGAGCCCGGCACGGACCACACCGCCGGGCCGCCGCCCGGAGGAACGGCGCAGCCGACGCAGCGGGCGCTCGGGGCTCCGCCCACCGAGCCCGGCCGCGTGTCAGGCAGGCCGGCCGCCGGGCGCCCGGCCGGCGCACGGGACCCGGCCGACGAGCCCGAGCGCGTGGCGGGAAGACCGGCCGGTGGGCCGCCAAGCCCTGACTGCCCGACCGGAGTGCCGCCCGCGTCGAGGCGGCGGGCGCCCCGCGTGACGACCGGTCGCGCCGACCGGCGCAACGGTGCCGCCTGACCGGCGGTCGAAGAGGGCACGCGCCTCCGCCGGGGCGGGGGCGGACCCCCGGTGTCAGAGGGGGCCGTTACCTTTTGGGCATGGCTGCCCGTACCAAGACGTCCAAGGACCGTCCGTCCTACCGCTGCACCGAGTGCGGATGGCAGACGGCCAAGTGGCTCGGGCGCTGTCCCGAGTGCCAGGCCTGGGGGACGGTCGAGGAGTACGGTGCGGCGCCCGCCGTGCGGACGACCGCGCCGGGGCGGGTCACCACGTCCGCGCTGCCCATCGGGCAGGTCGACGGGCGGCAGGCCACCGCCCGCTCCACGGGCGTGCCCGAGCTGGACCGGGTGCTCGGCGGCGGGCTGGTGCCCGGCGCCGTGGTGCTGGTCGCGGGCGAGCCGGGCGTGGGCAAGTCCACCCTCCTGCTGGACGTCGCCGCCAAGTCCGCGAGCGACGAGCACCGCACCCTGTACGTCACGGGTGAGGAGTCGGCGAGCCAGGTGCGGCTGCGCGCCGACCGTATCCACGCCATCGACGACCACCTCTATCTCGCCGCCGAGACCGATCTCGCCGCCGTGCTCGGGCACTTGGACGCGGTGAAGCCGTCCCTGCTGATCCTCGACTCGGTGCAGACGGTCGCGTCCCCCGAGATCGACGGCGCCCCGGGCGGCATGGCCCAGGTGCGCGAGGTGGCGGGCGCGCTGATCCGCGCCTCCAAGGAGCGCGGGATGTCCACGCTCCTCGTGGGACACGTCACCAAGGACGGCGCCATCGCCGGCCCGCGCCTGCTGGAGCACCTGGTGGACGTGGTGCTGCACTTCGAGGGCGACCGGCACGCGCGCCTGCGTCTGGTCCGCGGCGTCAAGAACCGCTACGGCACCACCGACGAGGTCGGCTGCTTCGAACTGCACGACGAGGGCATCACGGGCCTCGCGGACCCGAGCGGCCTCTTCCTGACCCGCCGCGCCGAGCCGGTCCCGGGCACCTGTCTGACCGTCACCCTGGAGGGCCGCCGCCCCCTGGTCGCCGAGGTGCAGGCGCTCACGGTGGACTCGCAGATCCCCTCCCCCCGCCGCACCACCTCCGGCCTGGAGACCTCCCGCGTCTCGATGATGCTGGCCGTGCTGGAACAGCGCGGCCGGATCAGCGCCTTGGGCAAGAGGGACATCTACTCCGCGACGGTCGGCGGCGTGAAGCTCTCCGAGCCGGCCGCGGATCTGGCCGTCGCCCTCGCCCTGGCCTCGGCCGCCAGCGACACCCCGCTGCCGAAGAACCTCGTCGCGATCGGCGAAGTGGGCCTCGCGGGCGAGGTGAGACGCGTCACGGGCGTGCAGCGCAGGCTCGCCGAGGCGCACCGCCTGGGCTTCACGCACGCCCTGGTGCCGGGCGACCCGGGCAAGGTCCCGGCGGGCATGAAGGTAACGGAAGTGGCGGACATAGGGGACGCGCTGCGGGTCCTTCCCCGCTCCCGTCGGCGAGAGGCCCCACGGGAGCAGGAGGACCGCCGGTAGACTTTGCCCAGGTCTCGCCCGTCCGTACGAAGCGCGGGGGCGCCCAGAACCTGCGACCGGAGGAGTGCAGTGGCAGCCAACGACCGGGCAGCAGCTCCCGGAAAGTCCGGTGGGAGTGCCGGTTCCGATGGCCTGATGCGCGCCTCGCTGAGCGCCGTGGCACCCGGTACCGCCCTGCGTGACGGCCTGGAGCGCGTGCTCCGCGGCAACACGGGCGGGCTCATCGTGCTCGGCTCGGACAAGACCGTCGAGGCGCTGTGCAGTGGCGGCTTCGTGCTGGACGTGGAGTTCACCGCGACCCGGCTGCGCGAGCTGTGCAAGCTCGACGGCGGCATCGTGCTGTCCTCGGACCTGTCGAAGATCCTGCGGGCCGGCGTCCAGCTGGTCCCGGACCCGACGATCCCCACCGAGGAGACCGGCACCCGGCACCGCACCGCCGACCGCGTGAGCAAGCAGGTCGGCTTCCCTGTGGTCTCCGTCTCCCAGTCGATGCGCCTGATCGCGCTGTACGTCGACGGCCAGCGCCGCGTCCTGGAGGACTCGGCGGCGATCCTGTCCCGCGCCAACCAGGCGCTCGCCACCCTGGAGCGGTACAAGCTCCGTCTCGACGAGGTCGCGGGCACGCTGTCGGCGCTGGAGATCGAGGACCTGGTGACGGTCCGGGACGTCTCCGCGGTCGCGCAGCGGCTGGAGATGGTGCGCCGCATCGCCACCGAAATCGCCGAATACGTGGTCGAACTGGGCACCGACGGCCGTCTTCTCGCCCTCCAGCTCGACGAGTTGATCGCGGGCGTGGAGCCGGAGCGCGAACTGGTCGTGCGGGACTACGTCCCCGAGCCGACCGCGAAGCGCTCCCGCACGGTCGACGAGGCGCTGCACGAGCTGGACGCGCTCACCCACGCGGAGCTGCTGGAGCTGCCGACGGTGGCGCGGGCGCTCGGCTACACCGGCTCCCCGGAGACGCTGGACTCGGCGGTGTCGCCGCGCGGCTTCCGCCTGCTGGCGAAGGTGCCGCGACTGCCCGGCGCGATCATCGACCGCCTGGTGGAGCACTTCGGCGGACTGCAGAAGCTGCTCGCCGCGAGCGTGGACGACCTGCAGACGGTGGACGGCGTCGGCGAAGCCCGCGCCCGCAGCGTCCGCGAGGGCCTCTCCCGCCTGGCGGAAAGCAGCATCCTCGAACGCTACGTCTGACGAACGCGCCCCGAAGGGGCGCGGGGAACTGCGCGCCCAGCCCCCACCGGGCCGTCAGTTCACCGCGTGTCCGACGGCCAACGACGTCAGTCAGCCTTGAGCACGAACGACGTCCGCACCTTCTCGAACCCAGGCGCCTTCGCCTCGACCAGATACGTACCCGGCTTCGCCGCCCCCGCCCGAGGCGTCGCGC
>MUNG01000400.1 GCA_002154585.1 Streptomyces pseudogriseolus | reverse complement strand
ACCGGCTGGAGCCCCGGCGCGGCGGGCTGAGGCGCGGGTCCGGCGGCCGGCGCGTTCGGCGGTACGGGCTGCGCGTTCGAGCCGACGGGCTGGAGGTCCGGTCCGGCTGCCTGGGGCGTCGCCGCCGCGCCCTGCTGGTTCGGCGGGACCGGCTGCGGGGCCTGCGGCTGCGGGCCTACCGGCTGGAGCCCCGGCGCGGCGGGCTGGGGTGCGGGTCCGGCGGCGGCGGGTGCGTTGGGCGGTACGGGCTGCGGGGTCGGCGGTACGGGCTGCGCGTGGGGGCCGACGGGCTGGAGACCCGGCGCGGCGGGCTGGGGTGCGGGTCCGGCGGCGGGTGCGTTGGGCGGTACGGGCTGCGGGGTCGGCGGTACGGGCTGCGCGTGGGGGCCGACGGGCTGGAGACCCGGCGCGGCAGGCTGCGGGGCCGCCCCCGCTCCCGCGGCGTTCGTCCCGACCGGCTGGAGTCCGGGCGTGCCGGCCTGCGCGTGCGGAGGAACCGCCTGCGGCGCGCTCGGCACCGCCTGCCCGTTCGGAGGTACGGCCTGTCCGGCAGCGGGTCCCCCAGGCTGTGCGCCCGGCGGGACCGGCTGCGGCGTCTGACCGGCCGCCTGTCCGTTCGCCACGGCGCCCGGCGTCACCGGCGCGACCGCTTGGCCACCCGGCACCTGACCCGGCACCACAGGCGCCTGCGGAATCTGGGGCGTCTGCGGCGTCTGCTGGACCTGCGGAGCCGCCGGGGCCGCCTGCGCCGCGACCTGCTCTTCGGCGGCGCGGCCCGCCTGCTCGTCCTGGTCCGCGCCGGCCGGCGGCAGCGCGAACACCGTGCGCGGCGCGGCCTCCTGCGCCGCCGCTCGCTCGTTCGCGGCGGCCAGCGCACGCCGGCGTCGTCCCGTCGGCTGCGGCTGCTGGTCCGGCCCCGTGCCCTGCGCGGGCACGTGCACGGCGACCGCGCCGGGCGCGCCGTTCGTGTCGCCGCCCGCGGGCAGCGCCGGTGCGAGCGCCTGCTGTTCACCGGACGCGCGCCGGGCCCGGCGTCCGGACGGTGCGGGCACACCCTGCGGCGGTACGGTCCCGCCCAGCCCGGTGTTGGAGGCGGCGGCGCCCGCCGCGTGCTCGGCCGCGGTGACGACGGCGCCCTCGGACACCCCCGCACCCGCCCCCGCGGCACCGGCGAGTTCGACCTCGGCGCCCGTCGCGGCGGCCGCGGCCTCGGCAGGACGGCCCCGCCGCCGCCCGGTCCCGCCGGACGCGACCGCGCCCTCACCGGACACCTGAGCCGGCAACTGGGCCTGTGGCTGTGCCTGCCCCGGCTGCCCCTGCCCCTGCTGTGCCTGCGCGGGCTCGGCCGGAGCCGCCGCCCGCCGCCTGCGCCGCCCGGTGGGCTGCGGCGCCTCGGCCCCGGCCGCCGCCGGAGCATCGCCGTCGCCGCCGCCCGGCACGTCGCTCTCCAGGAACGCGTCGACGGACGCGCGCCGCGCCCGCCGCCGTCCGCCGCCCGGAGCCGGCTCGGCGGTCTCGACGGAAGCTCCGGGCTCCTCGGCCTGCGCCGCCGTCTCCTGCGGCACGGTCCCCGCCCCGCCGCCGATCGGCACCTCCAGGACGAACGCGCTGCCGCTCATCCCCGGCACCTCGTGCGTCTGGAGCACCCCGCCGTGCGCCCGGACGATCCCGCGCACGACCGGCTCGTGCACCGGGTCGCCGCCGCCGTACGGGCCGCGCACCTCGATGCGGACGACCTCGCCGCGCTGGGCCGCCGCGACGACGACCGTGTTGTCCAGGTAACCGCCCGCCGACAGGGGCGTGTTGCCGGTCGCGTCGACGCCCGCGACGTCGGCGACCAGATGCGCGAGGGCGGTCGCGAGCAGACGCGCGTCCACCTCGGCCTCGATGGGCGGCGCGTGCACCGCGAACTGCACCCGGCCGGGGCCGATCAGCTCCACGGCCCCGTCGACACCGGCCGCGACGACCGCGTCGAGCATCACCTTCGTACGGGCGATCTGCTCGGCCCCGGCGTCGAGCCGCTGGTAGCCGAGGACGTTGTCGATGAGGGTGGTGATGCGGGAGTAACCGGCCGACAGGTGGTGAAGCACCTGGTTGGCCTCGGGCCACAGCTGGCCCGCGTCGTCGGCGGCCAGCGCGGCGAGTTCGCGGCGCAGTTCGTCGAGCGGGCCGCGCAGGGAGCGGCCGAGGAGGGTGAGCAGCTGGTCGTGCCGGGCGGCGAGGGCCTCGTAGCGGTCCTTCTCGCGCTCGCCGAGGGCCGCGTACCGCTCCTCGTGCGCGGCGAGTTCCTCCGCGTGCTGTTCGCGGAGCTCCTCCACCTCGGTGACGTGGCTCTGGCGCAGGGCGGTCAGCTCGGAGGCGTGCTCCTCGGCGAGCCGCTCCAGCTCCTCGGCGTGCTCCCGCTCGGCGGTCTCCTTCTCCTTGGCCAGCGCGTCGTAGGGGCGGCGGTCGAGGAACGTCATGACCGCGCCGACCAGCTGGTCGCCGTCGCGCACCGGGGCGGTGGTGAGGTCGACGGGCAGCTTGTCGCCGTTCTTGGCGTAGAGGACCTGGCCGCGCACGCGGTGCTTGCGGCCGGAGCGCAGGGTGTCGGCGAGCGGGGACTCGGCGTACGGGAAGGGAGAGCCGTCCGCGCGCGAGTGCAGCACGAGGGTGTGCAGTTCGCGGCCGCCGAGCTCGCCGGCCCGGTAGCCGAGGATCTGGGCGGCGGCCGGGTTGACCAGGACGATCCGCCCGTCGGTGTCGGTGCCGACGACACCCTCGGAGGCGGCCCGCAGGATCATCTCCGTCTGCCGCTGCGACCGGGCGAGCTCGGCCTCGGTGTCGACGGTGCCGGAGAGGTCACGGACGACGAGCATCAGCAGCTCGTCGCCGGTGTAGCCGTAACTGTCGTAGGTGTGCTGCGTGTTCTCGAGGTTGGCGCTGGTGACCTCGACGGGGAATTCGGTCCCGTCGGTCCGCCGGGCGGTCATCCGGGTCGGCTTGGTGCGTCCGCGGGGGTCGATGTGGTCGGGGCGCCGCATGGAGCCGGGGATGAGCTTGCTGTCGAACTCCGGCAGCAGGTCCAGCAGCCCGCGCCCCACAAGGGCGGTGCCCGGCGCCTCGAAGGCCTCGAGGGCGATGCTGTTGGCGTTGACGACCGTCCCGTTGGCGTTGACCAGCACCAGGGCGTCGGGAAGCGCGTCCAGTATGGCTGCGAGGCGAGCAGCGCCTCGGGATGGCCTGCTGCTCACGAGACGCTTCCTCCCTGTTACCGCGACGTGCCGACCGCTCGGGCCATCTTGCCAACCGGCCCGCAACGTGTCACGGGAGGGAGTCTAAGGGCTGGGGGTGCGCCGGGGACGCCGGATGGGACGCACATCGCACCCCGAGGTGACGGTGATGTGACGCCCGGTACGTCCCCAACCGCGCCTGCCTGGGCCGACGCGCCGGGAACCTTCGCGGGACCTTTACGCCCCCGCCGCACCCGCCCCCCGGCCCACCTCGGGCAGCAGCGGCACGAGCCGGTCCCACCGCGCGATCGCGCATCCGTTCGTACGGTCGTACGTCGCGTCGACGCGGCGGCCGGCCCAGGTGCCGGTGATCCGGGCGGTGGCGGGGCCGCCGTACTGCATGGTGCACACGGCGTCCGGATCCACCGGGGCGAAGGCGTCCTGTCCCCACCGCGTCCGCCGCTCGACGGCCGCGCAGGCGCCCTCGGGGTCGGGATGCGTGCCGCCGCTCGGCCGGCACCGCACCTCGTACGTCTCGTCCGCCCCGCTGCCCGCGTTCCGCACGGTGACGGTGAGCCGGTCGCCGTCCGGCGCGGGCCCGCCTGCCCGTGCCGGGGAGGGGGACGCGGCGAGCGAGGCGAGGACCGCGGCGAGCGCGGCGCCGCCGGTGAGGAGCCGCCGTCGCGTGGATGAGGACGGAAAGGAGGGAGGGAACAGGGGGAGGGCAGTCATGCCGTGATCAACGCGTCGCAACGCGGGACGTTGCGCCACGACGACGTGCCGGTCGGAAGGGCTTTGCTCTGCGGGCTCCCCGCCTAGTACCGTGGGGGGCGATTGGTGACACCCCACACGGTTGTGTCATCATCGGCACGCACCACCCGCTCGCGCCCGCGCGCAGCAGGTTGTGCATGGAGGCGTCGCCTAGTCCGGTCTATGGCGCCGCACTGCTAATGCGGTTTGGGCCTTAAAGCCCATCGAGGGTTCAAATCCCTCCGCCTCCGCCCCGAACACGAAGCCCCGGCCCCAGCGGCCGGGGCTTCGTCGTTCCCCCGGACGGTCCGCGCCCCCTACGGCGTTTCCGCAGGTCACAAGGGGTAGGGCTAACGGATTTCACATGGCGGCGGCAGTCATGTAATGTTCTTCCTGTCGCCGCGAGCGGGCCGAAAGGGCCGGGAGCGGCGAGACAAATGAAGAGACAAGCACTCGTAGCTTAACGGATAGAGCATCTGACTACGGATCAGAAGGTTGCAGGTTCGAATCCTGCCGAGTGCACACAGTCCAGAGGCCCCGGAGCAATCCGGGGCCTCTGGCGTTTGTCACGCGTACAACGGCGGCGCCCAGCAACCGCGCCAGCCGGTACCGTCCATGACATCCGGCAGCAGGCCGCTCGCTGTGGCTGCCGACGCACAGATGTCTGGGGGGAGCCGTGGGGACGGCGTTCGCGACCATGGTGCCGGCTGCGGCTGTCGCAGTGATCACTCTGTGGCTGACATGCGCAGTGCTGGGAATTCACGGCCTGTTGCTCGGGCGCCTGCCAGGGCGATGGCTGCAACGCAATGTGCGGCAGCCGAGGGTGTGGGGAGCCGGTGCGGTGCTCGTGGCAGTCAGCGGCCTCTCCTACCCGACCGGCGCTGTCATCGGCCTGGGTCTCATCGCCCTTGGACACGCAATGAAGGCGAGCCCTTGATCGCCTCCCCCGGGCGTCCGGCCCATGGATAGGCCACTCAGGTCGAGCACGCGTGCAGCGTTCCGGACGGGGTGCCCCTTGCCTTCCCCCTCGTGAACACGATCGGTTCATCGGCGGACTGCGCGGCCTTCATGAAGACCGCCGAGGAGTCCGCCGTTCTGGACGGTGAGAAGGTCGACGCGGACGCCCATCAGGCGGAGACGATCGAGTTCCGCAGCGCTCCCGGCAACCCTGTCACCGGCACGGACGGGGCCACAGCAGTCAGGATGTCGCTGTCACGGTGGACGTGAGCTACCGAGTCGCCTACACCCCTGCGGCACACGCCGGAGGAGTCCTCGACTCTGAGGACTGGGGGACGCGCGACGGGGCGGTGGCCTCGATCGAGGCCACCGGACTTGAGCATCGCGCAGACTTCGCGGTGAACAGCCTTGGCCCGGGGTGGCCACTCGCAGGGCAGCAGTTCGTCTTCCTGGGGTGGTTCACGGAGAGGGCAATGCGAGACGTGAAACACGTGTTCGTGAGGGTGCGCGTTCAAGACCGAGTCGGAGACACCCATGAGCGGGTCATTGACCTGCTTAAGGCAGCTGACCGCTCGCCCACTTATCCAGACCCGCCGCTCGTACAGAAGGGGAGCAGGGTGAGGATGCTGGTTCAGGTGAGGGAAAGCACACCCTGGAGCCCTACGCCGTGGCCGGGGGGATGTTCTGGTTGGCGTGGAAGACGTTGTCCGGGTCGTAGGTGTGTTTGACGGCGCGGAGGCGGGCGTAGTTGTCGCGGTACGTGGCGCGGACGCTGTCGGTGTCGTCGAACTCGCCGATGAAATTGACGTAGGAGCCGCCCATCGAGTGCGGGTGGAGTTCCGCCCAGTAGTCGACGCACCACTGGCGGATCACGTCGGCGTTGGCCGGGTCGGGGTCGACGCCGGCGACGACGCCGGACCAGGTGGCGTCCCGGTAGGCCCAGGCCGTCTCGCCCGCGGAGACGTCGTGGGCCGCTCCGTCGACCGGGTACAGGTGCATGGTCGACAGGCCGGTCGGCAGTGCCTCGCCGAACCGTTCGTGCACCGCGGCCGCCTCGTCGGTGATCGTGTCGAAGAAGTCGCCGCGCCAGTACCACTGGAGCCCCGGCGGGACCAGCTCGTCGAACATCGACTGGAGCATCGGGTACGGCATCGGCGTGGCGAAGTGGAACGCCGGCGGGGCCGGGTCGTTCACCACGGACAGCACGTCGTCGAGGCGTCCGCCCTCCAGGTCGCCGGTGTAGCACCAGACCACGGCGCACACCTTCCGCCCGTGCAGCGGTTCGGGGAAGGGCGGGGCGGGCGGGACGACCATGACGGCGAAGAAGCCGTTGAGGTCCTCGGACGCCGCGGGCAGGAACTCCCGGTACCAGCGCAGCACGTCCGTGGTTTGCTCGATCGGCCACACGGTGGCCGCCACGCCGACCGTGTGCACCGGGTGCAGCCGGAAGGTGAACGAGGTGACCACGCCGAAGTTGCCGCCGCCGCCCCGCAGGGCCCACAGCAGGTCCGGGTGTTCCTTCTCGGTGGCCGTGACGACGCTCCCGTCGGCCAGGACCACGTCGGCGGCCACCAGGTTGTCGATCGTCAGGCCGTACTTGCGGGTGAGGTGGCCGTGGCCGCCGCCCAGCGTGAGTCCGCCCACGCCGGTGTTGGAGTTGATGCCGGCGGGCACGGCGAGCCCGAAGCTGTGCGTCTCGTGGTCCAGGTCGCCGAGCCGGCTGCCCCCGCCCACCTGGGCCGTCCTGTTCACCGGGTCGACCCGCGCCCAGCGCATCGGGGACAGGTCGAGGGTGAGCCCGCCGTCGACCAGGCACAGGCCGGGGCCGCTGTGCCCGCCGCCCCGCACGGCCAGCTCGACGCCCGTCTGCCGGGCGAAGGCGATCGTGGTGCGCACGTCCGCCGTGCCCGTGCAGCGGGCGACGGCGGCGGGACGGCGGTCGATCATCGCGTTGTAGATGGTGCGGGTCTCGTCGTATTCGGCGTCCTGCGGCGTCACCAGGTCGCCTCGCAGGGCCTCGCGCAGATTGTCCAGTGCGGTTGCGTCCATGCCGCTCATGAGCGGACACCCCTCGGAGCAGTGCGGAACCGGATGCGGGCCCGCGGGCGGACGAACCGGCGTCCTGGCCCGCCGGGGCGTCCCGGCATCCGGGGCGTCCGGCCGTGTTCGTCCGGGGTCCTGGGAGAGCGGTCCCGGGGCCGCCGGGGCTGCCGTGGCCACCGGGGAACACACCCTGCCCCTTTCAGTGTGACTCCGGTCACATTGGTGCGCGACGCGGGCGCGGGGCCCTCGTGGCGGCCGTCGCGCCGGTCATCGCGGCGGGTCCGAATTCCCGTGCTGACGCAGGGCGTTGCGCAGATGGTTGGTCAGGGCGGTGGCCGCCGCCGTGAGGAAGATGAAGCTGTAGAGGATCTGGAGGATCGCGACGAGCCGCGCGGACTGGCCGCGTGGGGTGATGTCCCCGTACCCGACGGTGGCGAGCGTGACCAGCGTGAAGTACAGGGCGTCCAGGCGCGTGCCGATGCCGTCCAGTTCGCCGGGGCGCTGGGCGAGCCCCTGGTAGGCGGTCGCGAAGACCAGGACGGACAGACAGATCAGCGGCGGGATGACCAGCCACGGGCGGGCACCCGGGTCGTTCAGCAGCACCCGGGCGACCTGGACCAGCAGCAGGACGGCGATCAGCCCGAGGGCCGCGCCGAACAGCACCCAGCTCAGCACCGGGCGGCGCGGGCCGAGCCGGTCCAGCGGCAGCAGGAAGTACGCGGTGACCATCGCGGTCAGCCCGGCCAGCTGGATCACCCAGGGCCAGGCGCCGGACCTGCCCCCGGACCGGCCTCCGCGCGGTCCCCCGGACGGGCCCTCTACGCCGGGGACTCGCGGCGGGGTGCGCACAGGGCCCAGATGACGAAGCCGTCGATGACGATGAGGACGATCGACCACACCGGCTGGTAGGGCAGCCACACGAAGTGGGCGATCATGCTCAGCCCGGCCAGCACGACACCCACGGCACGGGCCCAGGCGGCCCCCCGGAACAGTGCCATGCCCGCGGCGGCGACCAGCGCGCCGAGGATCAGATGCACCCAGCCCCAGCCGGTCAGGCTGAACGCGTACGTGAAGTTCGGGGTGGCGACGAAGACGTCGTCACGGGCGATGGCGGCGATGCCCTCGAAGATCGCCATGATGCCGCCGAACACCATCAGGAAGGCGGCGGCGACCGTCCAGCTCGCCGCCCAGGGGCTGCGGGCCTCCCAGCTGGTGCCGTGGTGACCCCTACCGCTGACATTGCTGGCCATGTTGTCGACCTTTCGATGTCCCCGAGCGGTTCGATCGCATGCGGATCCGATCCCATTCAGAGTGGCACCGCGGGCGGTACCCGGCACCTCGGCGCCCTGAGCCGGGTCAGGTCTGGCGGCGGCTCTCCTCGCGGAAGGCCTCGGCGAGCCGGGTGGCGCGCCTGAACCAGTCGTTCAGCACGGCCAGTTCCTCGGGCGAGTAGTCCGCGAACAGCTCGGCGAGGCGGGCGTAGTACGGCTCGTAGAGCCTGCGCGCCATGGCCACCGCGTCGGGCTGCGCGGCCACGCGGACGCGGCGGCGGTCGGCGGGGTCGGGGCGGCGGGTGATGAAGCCGGCCCGTTCGAGGCGGTTGAGGACGCCGGTCATCGCGCCGGTGGTGACGTTGACCCGCTCGGCCAGCTCACCGGCGGTGAGCAGGTCGTCGCCCGCCTCCAGGACGAAGCCGAAGCAGGTCACGTCGGTGACGTTCAAGCCCATGACCTGGGCCATCTCCTGCTGACCGAACAGGTGCGCCGCGATCAGTCGGTCCATCGCCCACATCGCCTCCTGCTGGGTGGCGGGCGGGCGCGGATTGGCGTGCATGACGGGGCTTCCCCATTTCCCTTAGCTTGTGAGAGATTTCTGCTGTAAATTCCTTAGGACGTGAGACATTTCGTCCGGAGGAACGCCGACGCCGCGGAGGGGCAGACATGAGCGCGCATCCATATGACCACGGGCACACAGTCGCCGGCTGGACCGGCTGCGGAATCGCCGTCGTCGGGACGTCCGTCCTGGGCGCGGGCGTCTGCACCGTCTCGGCGCCGCTGCTCGTCGCCGGAGCGGCGGTCGACGTGCTCGCGCTGCTCGTCACCTGGGTCCTCCACCTCGTCGGCTGGGGCAAGCCCTCGGGGCCGCGGCCGCGGGAGGAGTGGAGCTGGCGGGTGCGCGACAGCGGCGCCCGCGCGGGGCACGCGACGTGCCTGGGATGCCGGCTGGCGGGACGGAAGGGCGAGGCGGTCGTCGTGACGGCTCCGGTGCCTGTGACGGCGCCGGGCGACGGGGCCGAGCCGGCCCGGCGGGCGGGGGCCGGCGCGGTGGGTGCGGGGGGCTGAGCCGGCGGCGGTGCCGCGCGTGGGCGGGACGGGCCGCGCAGACGCAGGTACCGGTTGTCAGGCGAGCCGTGGTCGTGCGAGCCGTGGTCGTGCGACCCGTCGTCACGTGACCCGTTGTCAGTGGTCCCCCCTACGCTCGGCAGGGATGGCACAGGCATGGCGGTGTGCGGGGCTGAGCTGGACGGCGGGCGGTCCCGTGCTGATCTGGGACGGGGGCCGGCGCTCGGCGCTGACCTGGGGGAAGACGGTGGCCTTCGGGGTCGCGGAAGGGGGAGCGCGGACCTGTGTGGGAGCACGGGGGAACATGTGTCCGCACTCCGCGCGGGTGTCCGCGCGGAGCACCGGGCCGCGCTGCGAGGAGTGCGCCCGCCTGGACCGGGCGCACTCGGTGGCCGCCGACACGCTCGCCGACGACCCCCGGCCGTACCGGGTGTACCTGGCGTGGTTCGGGCCCGGGATGACCAAGGTCGGGATCACCGGCGCGCGGCGGGGGCCGGCCCGGCTGCTGGAGCAGGGGGCGGTCTGCTTCAGCTGGCTGGGCACCGGGCCGCTGATGGCGGCGCGGCGCACGGAGGAGCTGCTGCGCGCCGCGCTGCGGGTGCCCGACCGCATCCCGTACGCCGCCAAGCGGGCGGCGCGGGCGGCGCTCCCGGCGACCGGGGAGGAACGGGCCGCCGAGATCGCCGCGCTGCACGAGCGGGCGCTGGCCCTCACCGGCTGGCCGGAGTCGCTCGACCCCGAGCCGTTCCGTCCCGTCGACCACGTGGAGGCGTTCGCGCTGGCACGGGCGCCGGCACCGGCGGGCGTGGTGGGGGAGCTGGTCGCCGGCGGCGCGGTGAGCGGGGAGCTGGTGGCGGCCGCCGGGCCCGATCTGCACCTGGCGACGGACCGGGGCGTCCTGGTGCTGGACACCCGCCTGCTGCCCGGCTGGGAGCTGCTGCCGGCCGCGGGACGCCGGGTCGAGGTGCCGGTACGGGCGCTGAGGGAGCGGGCGACCGCCCAGGACGGGCTGTTCTGAGCCGCGGAGCAGGATCCGGGGGCTGGACCGCCCCCTCCCCCGCGGGTGATCGTGTCGCCATGAGCGCTCACCCGCCGACACGGCCGGCCGCCTCCGGCGAGGCCACGCGGTCCACCGCGGCCACCGCGTCCACCGCGTCCCCCGAGCCCGCCAAACCCGCCGAGGCCGCCGAGCCCGCCAGACCCGCCAAACCCGCCGAGGCCGCCGAGCCCGCCAGACCCGCCAAACCCGCCGAGGCCGCCGAGCCCGCCAGACCCGCCAAACCCGCCGAGGCCGCCGAGCCCGCCAGACCCGCCAAACCCGCCGAGGCCGCCGAGCCCGCCAGACCCGCCGAGCCCGCCGAGGCCGAGGAGGTCCGCCGCTTCTGGCAGGCCCTCGGGCTGCCCGGCCTCGTCGACGTGCACACGCACTTCATGCCCGAGCGCGTGCTGCGCAAGGTGTGGGCGTACTTCGACGCGCTCGGGCCGCTCACCGGGGGCGTCGAGTGGCCGATCACGTACCGGCGGGAGGAGGCCGGACGGGTCGCGCTGCTGCGGGCGTTCGGGGTGCGTGCCTTCACGGCGATGCTCTACCCGCACAAGCCGGGCATGGCCCGCTGGCTCAACGACTGGGCCGCCGGATTCGCCCGCCGCACCCCCGACTGCCTGCACACGTCCACCCTCTTCCCCGAGCCCGGCGCCGCCGCCTACGTCCGCGAGGCCGTCGAGCAGGGGACGCGCGTCTTCAAGGCGCATGTGCAGGTCGGCGCGTACGACCCGTCCGACGAGGCGCTCGACGCCTGCTGGGGGCTGCTCGCCGAGGCGGGCGTCCCCGTGGTGGTCCACTGCGGTTCGGGCCCCGCCCCCGGCAAGCACACCGGACCCGGACCGGTCGCCCGTGTGCTGGCCCGCCACCCCCGGCTGCGGCTCGTCGTGGCCCACATGGGCATGCCCGAGTACGAGGACTTCCTCGACCTGGCCGAGCGGTACCGGGAGGTCCGTCTGGACACCACCATGGCGTTCACCGGCTTCAGCGAGCGGATGGCGCCGTTCCCCCGGCGCGCGCTGCCCCGGCTGGCCGCCCTCGGCGACCGCGTGCTGCTCGGCACCGACTTCCCCAACATCCCGTACCCGTACGCCCATCAGCTCGACGCCCTCGCGGGTCTCGGGCTCGGCGACGACTGGCTGCGGGCGGTGTGCCACGACAACGCGGCCCGGCTCTTCGCACTGCCGGACACACCGGAGCCCGCCGCCTGAGGCAGAGACGCGCCCTGCACACACCCTGTGGATTTCTCAGGGAAAACACAGACAGACGAAAGGGTGCTCTCAGAGGACGTCCCGATCGTGTCCGTCATGACCACGATCTCGCCCCAGGGGCGCACCGAACTGCTCAGGCCGGACGGGAGCTCCGTCCGGGTGCTGGTGGTGGACGACGAGCAGTCGATCACCGAGCTGCTCTCCCTGGCCCTGCGCTACGAGGGCTGGCAGATCCGCAGCGCGGCCGACGGCCAAGGCGCCCTCCGCGCGGCCCGCGAATTCCGGCCCGACGCCGTCGTCCTGGACATGATGCTGCCCGACATGGACGGGCTGTCCGTCCTCGGCCGGCTCCGGCGCGAACTGCCGGACGTGCCCGTGCTGTTCCTCACCGCGAAGGACGCCGTCGAGGACCGGATCGCCGGGCTGACCGCGGGCGGCGACGACTACGTGACCAAGCCGTTCAGCCTGGAGGAGGTCGTCGCGCGGCTGCGCGGTCTGATCCGCCGCTCCTACGCGAGCGATCGCCGCTCCGACGCCCTGCTGGTGGTCGGCGACCTCACCCTGGACGAGGAGAGCCACGAGGTGACCCGCGGCGGCACGAGCATCCACCTGACCGCCACCGAGTTCGAGCTGCTGCGTTTCCTGATGCGCAACCCGCGCCGGGTGCTCAGCAAGGCGCAGATCCTCGACCGCGTCTGGTCCTACGACTTCGGCGGCCAGGCGAACGTCGTCGAGCTGTACATCTCGTACCTGCGCCGGAAGATCGACGCGGGCCGGGAGCCGATGATCCACACCCGGCGCGGCGCCGGTTACCTGCTGAAGCCCGCGGTGTCGTGAGACGACCGGGGCGCCCACGTCCGCGCACGCTGCGGACGCGGCTCGTCGTCGCGTCCGTCACGCTGATCGCGGTGGTGTGCGCGGTGATCGGCACGGTGACCGCGCTGGCCCTGCGCTCCCATCTGTACGAACAGCTCGACGGGCAGCTGCGCGAGGTGGCGATGCGGGCGACGGGCGGTCCGCTCGGCGCCGGGCCGCGCCCCGGGCCGCCCCGGGAGCCCCTCGACTTCGTGACGAGGGGCCCGCAGATGTTCGGCACCGTCGGCGCCACCGTCGTGGACGGCACCGTGACCGGCGGGGTGGTGAGCGAGTCCCGCGAGGTGAACGGCGTCCGCACGCCCGAGGCCGGCCGCCTCACCGGCGCGCAGCTCGCCGCCCTGGCGGACGTGGAGCGCGACGGGCGGGAGCACACCGCCGACCTCCCCGGACTCGGCACCTACCGGGTCGTCCACGCTGAGGGGCCCAACGGCGCCTTCTACATCGCCCTCCCCACCGCCGACGTCGACGCCACCGTCACCACCCTGATCCTGGTGGAGATCAGCGTCACCGCCGCCGGTCTCGTCGCCGCGTCCCTGGCCGGCGCCGTCATCGTCGGCGTCGCCACCCGCCCGCTGCGCCGGGTCGCCGCCACCGCCACCCGCGTCGCCGAACTCCCCCTGCACCGGGGCGAGGTGACGCTGAAGGAACGCGTCCCGGAGTCCGAGTGCGATCCGCACACCGAGGTCGGCCGGGTCGGCGCCGCCCTGAACCGCATGCTCGACCACGTCCACGGCGCCCTGCACGCCCGCCAGCTGAGCGAGACCCGGGTACGGCAGTTCGTCGCGGACGCCAGTCATGAACTGCGCACCCCGCTCGCCTCCATCCGCGGGTACGCCGAACTCACCCGGCGCGGCCGGGAGGAGGCCGGCCCGGACACCCGGCACGCGCTGCGCCGGATCGAGTCCGAGGCCGGGCGGATGACCCTGCTGGTGGAGGACCTGCTGCTGCTGGCCCGCCTGGACGCGGGACGGCCCCTGCGCAGGGAGGAGACCGATGTGGTGCCGCTGGTCGTGGACACCGTCAGCGACGCCCGCGCCGCGGGACCCGGCCACCACTGGCGCCTCGACCTGCCCGACGCGCCCGCACCGGTCACCGCCGACGCCGCCCGCCTGCAGCAGGTCCTCGTCAACCTGCTCGCCAACGCCCGCACCCACACCCCGCCGGGCACCACCGTCACCACCCGGGTGCGCCGCGAGGGCCCTCTGCTGCGGGTGGACGTCGCCGACGACGGGCCCGGCATCCCGCCCGAGCTGCTGCCGCACGTCTTCGAACGGTTCGCGCGCGGCGACTCGGCCCGCACCCGGGCCACCGGGTCGACGGGGCTCGGGCTGGCGATCGTGCAGGCCGTGGCGGCCGCGCACGGCGGCTCGGTGACCGTCTCCAGCGAGCCCGGCCGGACGGTGTTCAGCCTCCGTCTGCCGGCACCGGCGGGTACGGCGCCCGCTGGTCCCACGGCATCCGTGGCGCCGTCCCTGCCCGCCGCCGCGCCGGACTCACAGCCCTGGCACAGCCTCACCACAGAGGTACGACAGACCGGTTGACCAGGGTCGGTCGCATGCGAACCGATCATCGTCCCGGCACGCTGCCGGCTCGGGAGCACCTTCCGGCCGCCTGGGCCGGCACACCGGTCCTGGACGTCGTCGTCCCCGTGTTCAACGAGGAGAAGGACCTCCAGCCCTGCGTCCGCCGTCTGCACGAACACCTCACCCGGACCTTCCCGTACGCGTTCCGCATCACGATCGCCGACAACGCCTCCACCGACGGCACCCCGCTCATCGCCGCCGACCTGGCGCGGCGGATCGAGGAGGTGCGGTCCGTACGGCTCGAGCGGAAGGGGCGCGGACGGGCGCTGCGGACCGTCTGGTCCGCGTCCGACGCGCCCGTCCTCGCCTACATGGACGTGGACCTGTCCACCGACCTCAACGCCCTGCTGCCGCTGGTCGCGCCCCTGATCTCCGGCCACTCCGACCTGGCCATCGGCTCCCGGCTGAGCCGCAGCGCGCGGGTGGTGCGGGGCGCCAAACGGGAGTTCATCAGCCGCGGCTACAACCTGATCCTGCGCGGCTCGCTCCAGGCGCGCTTCTCCGACGCGCAGTGCGGGTTCAAGGCGATCCGCCGCGACGTGGCGCAGGTGCTGCTGCCGCTGGTGGAGGACAGCGGCTGGTTCTTCGACACCGAGCTGCTGGTGCTCGCCGAACGGGCGGGGCTGCGGATCCACGAGGTTCCGGTCGACTGGGTCGACGACCCCGACTCCACCGTCCACATCGTGCGGACGGCAACGGAGGACCTGAAGGGCGTCTGGCGGGTCGGCAGGGCGCTGGCCACCGGCGCGCTGCCGCTGGACCGGCTCGCCCGGCCCTTCGGCGACGACCCGCGCGACCGGGACCTCGCGGACGTGCCGCGCGGACTGGCCCGCCAGCTGGTCGGCTTCTGTGCCGTCGGCATCCTGTCCACCGCGTTCTACCTGCTCCTCTACAGCGGCTTCCGCTCCTTCACCGGCTCCCAGCTCGCCAACGGGCTCGCCCTGCTGGTGTCGACGGTCGCCAACACCGCCGCGAACCGCCGGCTCACCTTCCGGGTGCGGGGACGCGGCGGGATGGTCCGCCACCAGGCGCAGGGCCTGGTCGTCCTCGCCATCGGCCTCGCCCTGACCAGCGGCTCACTCGCCGCCCTCGACACGGCGAGCAGCGACCCCGGCCACTCCACGGAGTTGGCGGTCCTGGTGGCCGCCAACCTGGCGGCGACGGTCCTGCGTTTCCTGCTGTTCCGAGCCTGGCTCTTCCCGGACCGCCCTCCGGCCTCCGCGGGTTCCCGGCCTCCGGCCGCAGGTGTTGACGATGCCTCGAGGCTTCCGGCCCCTGCCGCCGACACGGCTTCACGGCCTTCGTCTGCGGCCGATGCGGCTTCCCGGGAGGCCGGTGCAGCGCCTGGACAGGCAGCGACCGGGCGTGGGGACGCGCCCACGTCAGGCTGTACGGCGTCCACGCCGCTGGCGTTCGGGCACGGCGTGCCGGCGCCCGTCCCTCCGTCCGCGCGGACGGCTCTCCGGCCTCCGGCCCCTGCCGCCGACCCGGCTTCACGGCCTTCGTCTGCGGCCGATGCGGCTTCCTGGGAGGCCGGTGCAGCGCCTGGACAGGCAGCGACCGGGCGTGGGGACGCGCCCACGTCAGGCCGTACGGCGTCCGGGCACGGCGCGCCCGCGCCCGTCCCCCCGCCCGCGCGGACGGATCCCCGGCCTCCGACCCTCGCCGCCGACCCCGCTCACCGGCAGCCCGATGTGCCGCCTGCACACGCAGCGGCCGGGTGTGGCGCCCCGGCGCCTGTCTCGCGGAACGCCACGGCCTCCCGGGAGGCCCAGGCGGCCGAGCCGGCCCCGCTCACGCCTCCGTACGGAACGTCCGTCACACCGCCGCCCGCCCCGGACCGTCCGCCGCTCCCCGCCCGGCGGCTCGACCACGATCAGAGGAACCCCCGATGACCACCCCACACGACCCGCACGCGAATGCCGTGCCCGCGTCGCACGGCGCGCCAGCCGGTGCCGTGGCCCTCGTCGGCTCGCCACCCGCGCCCGCGCCCGTCCCGGCTCCCGGCCCCGCCGGCCCCGACCCCGCGAACCCCCGCTGGGCGCGGCCCGCCTTCCTCGCCCTGCTGCTCGTCACCGGCCTGCTCTACCTCTGGAACCTCCAGGCCTCCGGCTACGCCAACTCCTTCTACTCCGCGGCCGTGCAGGCGGGCAGCCAGTCCTGGAAAGCCTTCTTCTTCGGCTCGCTCGACGCGGCGAACGCCATCACCGTCGACAAGCCCCCGGCCGCGCTCTGGCCGATGGCCCTCTCCGTGCGCCTGTTCGGTCTCAACTCCTGGGCGATCCTGGTACCCGAGGTGCTCATGGGCGTCGGGGCGGTCGCCGTCGTGCACGCGTCCGTGCGCCGCCGTTCCGGTCCGGGTGCCGCGCTCCTCGCGGGGGCGGTCCTCGCGCTGACCCCGGTCGCGGCGCTGATGTTCCGCTTCAACAACCCGGACGCGCTGCTCGCGCTGCTGATGGCCGTCGCCTGTCACCTCGTCGTCCGTGCCCTGGAGGACGGCCGGACCAAGTGGCTGGTGTGGGCGGGCGTCGCCGTCGGCTTCGCGTTCCTCACCAAGACGCTCCAGGCGTTCCTGATCCTCCCCGCGCTGGCCGCGGTCTACGCGGTCTGCGCCCCCGTCCGCCCGCGCAAGCGGTTCCTCCAGCTCGCCCTGGCGACCGTCGCGCTCGTGGTGTCGGGCGGCTGGTGGGTCGCGGTGGTCGAGCTGTGGCCGGCGTCCTCACGGCCGTACATCGGAGGCTCGCAGAACAACAGCTTCCTGGAGCTGACCTTCGGCTACAACGGCCTCGGCCGGCTCAACGGCGACGAGACGGGCAGCGTCGGCGGCGGGGGCGGCCCGGGCGGCGGCGGTGGACGCTGGGGCGAGACCGGCTGGGACCGGATGTTCGACAGCGACATCGGCGGCCAGATCTCCTGGCTGCTGCCCGCCGCGCTGATCCTGCTGGTCGCCGCCCTGGTCCTGACCCGGAAGGCGGGACGGACCGACCCGGCCCGCGCCGCGTTCCTGGTGTGGGGCGGCTCGCTGCTGACGACCGCGGTGGTCTTCAGCTTCATGGCCGGCATCTTCCACCAGTACTACACGGTGGCGCTGGCCCCCTACCTGGCGGCCGTGACCGGCATGGGGGCCGGTCTGGTGTGGCGCAGGCGGCGGGAGACGTGGGCCGCCCTCACCCTTGCGGCGGCCGTCACCGCGACGGCGGCCTGGGGGTACGTCCTGCTGCACCGCACGCCCGACTACGTGCCGTGGCTGCGCTGGTTCGTGCTGGTGGGCGGGCTGACCGCCGCGCTCGGGCTGGTCTTCGCGGGCCGGACGGGACGCCGGGTGACGCTCGCGGCGGCCGGACTGGGCCTCGTCGCCAGTCTGGCCGGCCCGACGGCGTACACCCTGAGCACCGTGCGGGAGGGGCACTCCGGCTCCATCGTCACAGCCGGGCCCGCGGCAGCGGCGGGCATGGGCGGCGGCGGCCGTTTCCCCGGCGGCGGCCAGGCCGGAGGCCCCGGCGGAGGCGGAAGCCCCGGACAGGGCGGAGGCGGCCCCTGGAACGGCACCCCACCCGGCGCCAACGGCACTGGCGGCTTCCCCGGCGGCGGCCCGTCGGGCCAGGGGGGCACCACAGGCGGCCGACCCGGCGGCACCGGCGGCACAGCCGAATCCGCCTCCCCCAACCGCACCCCCCGCGGCGCGGGCGGCGGCATGGGCGGGCTCCTCGGCGGCGCCTCCGTCGACACCGAGGCACGCGAACTGCTGGAGACCGACGCCGACGACTACACGTGGGCCGCCGCGGCGGTCGGCGCGCAGAACGCCGCGAGCTACCAGCTCGCCACCGGCGCACCGGTCATGGCGATCGGCGGCTTCAACGGCACCGACCCGTCCCCGACCCTCGCGCAGTTCCAGCAGTACGTGAAGGACGGCCGCATCCACTACTTCGTCTCCGGCGGAGGCGGCATGGGCGGCGGCCCCGTGGGTGAGGGCGGGTCCGGCCGGGGCGGGGGCAACGGCACCTCCGCCCAGATCACCTCCTGGGTGCAGGCCAACTTCGCGCAGGTCACCGCCGGCTCGGCCACCTTCTACGACCTCACCCGCCCGACATCCACCAGCTGACCGCCGTACCGGCACCCCATGCCGTACACCGTAAAAGCCCCGTTCTACGGTGTACGGCATGACCACCTCCCTCCAGGAACAGCCCCGGGGGCACGCACGGCGCTGGCTGATACTCGGCGTCATCTGTCTCGCCCAGCTCACCGTGCTGCTGGACAACACGGTGCTGAACGTGGCGATCCCCTCCCTCACCCGGGAGATGGACGCCTCGACCGCCGACATCCAGTGGATGATCAACGCGTACTCCCTGGTGCAGTCGGGCCTGCTGCTCAGCGCGGGCAACGCGGCCGACCGTTACGGCCGGAAGAAGATGCTGATCGTGGGTCTGGCCCTGTTCGGCGCGGGGTCGCTGGTGGCGGGACTGGCGCAGTCCTCCGGGCAGCTGATCGCCGCGCGGGCGGGCATGGGCGTCGGCGGGGCGCTGCTGCTGACCACCACCCTCGCCGTGGTCATGCAGATCTTCACGCCCGAGGAGCAGCCCAAGGCCATCGGCATCTGGAGCGCGGTCAACTCCCTGGGCTTCGCGGCCGGTCCGCTGGTCGGCGGGTTCATGCTCAACCACTTCTGGTGGGGCTCGATCTTCCTGATCAACCTGCCGGTCGCGGCCCTCGCGCTGGCCGCCGTCGCGGCGTACGTCCCGGAGTCGCGGAACCGGCAGGGCGACCGGCCCGACCTGGTCGGCGCGGTGCTCTCCACGATCGGCATGACGGCCCTGGTCTACGCGATCATCTCCGGCCCGGAGCACGGCTGGACGTCCGGCAGGGTGCTCGCCACCGCGGGCGCGGCGGCCCTGGTGCTCGGCGTCTTCGCGTACTGGGAGAGCCGGATCCCGTACCCGATGCTCGACCCGCACTTCTTCCGCAACCGGCGCTTCACCGGCGCGGTCGGCGGGCTGGTGCTCATCACCTTCGGGATGGGCGGCGCGCTCTTCCTGCTCACCCAGTACCTCCAGTTCGTGCTGGGCTACGGCCCGCTGGAGGCGGGGCTGCGCACCGCGCCGATGGCGCTGACCGTGGTCGCCCTCAACTTCACCGGCGTGGGCACCAGGTGGGCGGCGAAGATGGGCACTCCGCTGTCCATCGCGGTCGGCATGGGGCTGATGGCGGCCGGGCTGGTGTCGATCGCCACGCTCACCGGGCACGGCTACGGCGGCACGCTGCTCGGGCTGGTGCTGATCGGCGCCGGCACCGCGATCGGCAGCCCGGTGATGGCCCACGCCGTGATGAGTTCCGTGCCGCGCGAGAAGGCGGGCGTCGGCGCCGGGATCAACGGCACGCTGGCCGAGTTCGGCAACGGACTCGGCGTGGCCGTGCTCGGCGCCGTGCTGAACGCGCGCTTCGCCGCGCTGGTCCCGGTCGCGGCGGCCTCGCTGCCGGCGGCGCTGGCCGCGGCCGGCTCGGACCGCGAACGCGCGGAGATCACCGGGGCGTTCTCCTCCGGGCTGGAGACGAGCCTGCTGGTCGGCTCGGCCGCGGTGCTGCTCGGCGGACTCCTCGCGGCGACGCTGCTCCACCGCGCCGACCGCGCCGACCATGCCGGCCGGGACGGCCATGCCGACCCCGCCGACCTCGCCGAAGCGCAGCCCCCGCACGGCAAGGCGGACGCCTAGCATGAATTGGCGTCGGCGAGTCGAGGAAGGTGCGCCATGGTGAGGTCGGACCGGCGGTCCGGGAAGGCGCCGCGGCCCAGCGTCTGGCTGGCGGACCGGGACCGGGACCGTGACCAGGAGCGGGGCGGCAGGCGCGGCGGGGGCCGGCCCTCCGGTCTCGACCGGGACCGGATCACCGAGGCCACCGTGCGGCTGCTGGACGCCGAGGGCCTGGAGAAGTTCTCCATGCGCCGCCTCGCCGCCGCGCTGGACGTCACCGCGATGTCCGTCTACTGGTACGTCGACACCAAGGACGACCTGCTCGAACTGGCCCTGGACCGCGCCTTCGGCGAGCTCGCCCTGCCCGGGCCGGACACCGGCGAGGACTGGCGCGACGAGCTGCGCGCGCTGGCCCGCGCGTACCGGGCGCTGCTGGTGCGGCACCCGTGGCTGCCGGCGCTCGTCGGCCGCTTCCTCAACGTCGGCCCGCACGCGCTGAGGTTCTCCGGCGCGGTCCAGCGGGTCCTCGGCCGCACCGGTCTGCCCGGGCACGAGGTGACCGGGGCGATCGCCGCCGTGTTCCAGTTCGTGTACGGGCACGGCACGGTGGAGGGCCACTTCCGCGCCCGGGTGGCCTCGACGGGCCTGACCCCCGACGAGTACCACCACCGGGCCATGACCGAGGTGCTCAAGGCCCCGGACGCCTCCGACGTCATCGGACGGTCGGCCCGCATCATGGAGGCGCGGGGCGGCGACACGGTCGAGGAGATGCTCGAACGGGACTTCACCTTCGCGCTGGACCTGCTGATCGCCGGCATCGAGGCGATGGCCGCCCGCGGCCGCGCCTGACCGGAACGGCCACGAGCCGCGGACCGTGCCCCGGCAGGGCGCGGGCGCTACTCGCCCTCCGCCAGCCGCGCCGGGAAACCGCCCGTCGCCACCGGCCCCCAGCGCTCCGGGGTGACCCGGATCAGCGACTTGCCCTGCTTCACCATCGCCGCGCGGTACTCGTCCCAGTCGGGGTGCTCACCGGCGATGTTCCGGTAGTACTCGACCAGCGGCTCCACCGAGTCGGGCACGTCCAGCACCTCGGCAGTGCCGTCGATCTGCACCCAGGGGCCGTTCCAGTCGTCGCTCAGGACGATCAGGCTGACCCGGGGGTCCCGCTTGGCGTTGCGCGTCTTCGCGCGCTCCGGGTAGGTGGACACCACGATCCGTCCGGAGTCGTCGACGCCGCAGGTCAGCGGCGACCCCTGCGGGGAGCCGTCGGAGCGGCGGGTGAGCAGGACCGCGTGGTGGCGGGGGCGTACGAAGTCGAGCAACTCGTCGAGGGAGACGCGGGTGTTGGTCGCGATGTTCGGTGCCATGGCGTCAGCCTAGGCCGCCATCGCCTCGGGGAGGTTGTCGTACACGGGCACGTCGCGGCGCAGTCCGGTCACCTCCAGGACGCGGCCGGCCACGCTCTCCGGCAGGGCCACCACGTGCACCCGGGTGTCGGGGAGCAGCAGGCGCCGGGCGTCGTTGATCAGACGGATGCCCTGGGAGTCCATGAAACGCGTCGCGGACAGGTCCAGGACCATCACCCGCGCGGGCCCCTCGGAGCCGGAGCGGGCCTGGTACATGATCAGCGGCAGCAGGCCGTCGGCGTTGCGGGCGTCGATCTCCGACGGCAGCGGGAGCATCACACGCTCGGGGGAATCGAAGGGCTCGGAGGAAGAAGGCGGAAGGGTCACGGCATCACCTGACATGGTCGTCCGGAATCGGATAGGCCGCTTCCTGACCCTGTGCCCATTGCACCACGCCGGGGCACAGGACCGGAAGCGGCCGAGGTCCGGACGCCGCGCCGGGCCCCGCGCGGGCCCCGCTCAGAGCTCCGGGAGCGTCTCCCCCTGCACGGCCTGGACGTCCAGCTCCACCCGGAGCGTGGTGCCGACGGCGGCGATGCCGGCCTGGACGACCTGGTTGTAGTGCATCGCGAAGTCCTCGCGGCGCAGCTCCGTGGTGGCGCGGAAGGCCGCGCGGGTGCCGCCCCAGGGGTCGGCCCCGGTGCCGAGGTACGCCAGGTCCAGGTCGACCGGGCGGACCACGCCGCGCATGGTCAGCTCGCCGTGCACGGTCCAGCGGTCGGTGCCCGCCTGGGTCAGCCCCGTGGACCGGTAGACGATCTCCGGGTACCGCGCGACGTCCAGGAAGTCCGGGGACCGCAGATGGGTGTCGCGCATCCCGTTGCCGGTGTCGATGGACGCGGCCCGGACCACCGCCTCCACCCGCGACTTCGTCACGTCGTCCGGGGCGATCTCCACCGAGGCGGTGAAGTCCGTGAACCGGCCCCGCACGCTGGAGATGCCCAGGTGCTGGGCGACCGCGGCCACGCTGGAGTGCACCGGGTCCACGGTCCACGGCCCGGGCGGCGGCAGTTCCGTGCCCCCGGTCCTGGCCAGCGTCACCGTCCCGATCTCCGTGCGCCCGCTCGCGGTGACGAGCGCGCTGGCGGCGGCGGGCGCGTACCCGACCGCGGTCACGACGGCGGTGTACGCCCCCGGCGCCAGCTCGGTGGCGTCCCGGACGGCGCCCTCGGCGTCCGCCTCGGCGCGCAGCACCTGGCTGCCGGTCCCGTCGGTCAGCGTGACGACCGCGTGCGACACGGCCCATCCGTCCCGGGTGCGGATCCTCGCGGTCAGTGGCATCCCGTCTTCTCCCTGAAAAGGCTCATGAAAAGGTCGTGATACGACCGGCCCGTGGCGGGGCGCGTCTCCGCTACAGGACGCGCGGGCCCGCCACGGGCCGGAACTCGGGCTACTCGCCCGGGTGGGCGAGCTCGATGTCGTGGTCGTCGACACCGGGTCCCGCGACGGTCAGGGCGCTCGCCACCGGCGGGTAGCCCGTCGCGATGACGGTGTACTCGCCGCCGTCCAGGTCGGCGAAGGCGTACGCGCCGTCGTCGCCGGTCGTGGCAGTGCCGACCACGTTGCCCTCCGCGTCGACCAGGGTGACCCGGGCGTCGGCCAGCGGACCGTGCGGCGCGCGGATCACGCCCCGGACGTGGGCGCCGGTCTCCAGGTCGGCCTCGACCCGGGTGACGCCGGTGGCGCCGATCTCGACCGGCAGGGCGCGCGGCCGGTACCCGGCGGCGTTCACCGCCACGGTCACCGCGCCCGGCACCAGCTCGGTGAACGAGAACTCGCCCTGCTCACCGGTGGTCCCGGTGGCCAGCAGGTCCCCGCGCACATCGGTGACGATCACCATCGCGTCCTTCACCGGCTGCCCGGTCTCCGCGGCGCGGACCACACCGGTCATGCCGCTGGTGCCGCTGAGCAGGACGTCGTAGGACACCGGCTCGCCGTTCACGACGACCGTCGACGCCTGCGGCTGGTGGCCGTCGGCGGCGGCGATCAGGACGTACGACCCCGCCGAGGGGGCGTCCACCGCGTAGGAGCCGTCGTCCTGGGCCACGCAGCGGCCCAGCTGGCGTCCGCCCAGGGAGATCAGCGTGACGGCGGCGCGGGGCACCGGGGTGCTGTCGGCGCCCCGGACGAAGCCGCGCACCGGGATGCCGGCGGAGCCGGACTCCTCGGGCCGGGCGGCGGTGGCGACGGCGGACACCGGCTGGGCGAAGGTGTCCTGCCCGGCGGCCTGCGTCTCGGAGACGGCCGGTCCCGCGGGGGCGGCGCCCCCGGCCGGGGCGGCGGCGGCCTCCGCGACGGCCGGGGCGACCGGGTCGCCGGCCGCGGCGGCCTGCTCCTGCGCGGCCTGGGCCAGCGCGCCGGTGGTCCGCAGCGGGACCTCCTTGATGAAGATCGTCACCAGGAAGCCGAGGGCGGCGACCGGCGCGACGTACAGGAAGATGTCGGCGATGCCGTGGCCGTAGGCGCTCTCCAGCCAGGTGCGGATGCCCGGGGGCAGCAGGTCCATGTCGGGGATGGTGCCGCTGCCGGAGGCCTTGGCGGCCGCCGCCTGCTCCTGCGGGTCGAGCGTGCCGATGGTGTCCGCCGCGTAGTGGCTGATCCGGGACGCCATCACCGAGCCGAGCACGGAGACGCCCACCGCGCCGCCGAGCGAGCGGAAGAACGTGACCACGGAGGAGGCCGCGCCCAGGTCGCTCGGGGCCACCTGGTTCTGCGTGCAGAGCACCAGGTTCTGCATCATCATGCCGACGCCCAGACCCATCAGCGCCATGAAGATGCCGATGTGCCAGTACGGGGTGTCGTAGCGCATGGTGCTCAGCAGGCCGAGGCCCGCCGTGAGCAGCACGCCGCCCGACAGCAGCCAGGCCTTCCAGCGGCCGGTCTTGGTGATGACGATGCCGGAGACGGTCGACGATATGAACAGTCCGCCGATCATCGGGATGGTCATGACGCCCGACATGGTCGGGGACTTGTCCCGGGCCAGCTGGAAGTACTGGCTGAAGTAGACGGTGCCCGCGAACATCGCGATGCCGACGAACAGCGAGGCCAGCGAGGCCAGCGCGATGGTGCGGTTGCGGAACAGGCGCAGCGGGATGATCGGCTCGCTCGCCCTGGACTCGACGAGCAGGAAGATCAGCGTCAGCAGGATCGCGCCGCCGACCATCACCCCGGTCTGCCAGGACATCCACGCGTACTTGTCGTCGGCGAAGGTGACCCAGACGAGCAGCAGGCAGACGGCCGCGGTGACGAAGAAGGCGCCGGCCCAGTCGACCTTGACCTCCCGCTTCACCAGGGGCAGGTTCAGCGTCTTCTGGAGCACGACCAGCGCGATGAGGGCGAAGGGGACGCCCACGAAGAGGCACCAGCGCCAGCCGAGCCAGCTGGTGTCGGTGATGACGCCGCCGAGCAGCGGGCCGCCGACGGTCGCGACCGCGAAGGTCGCGCCCAGGTAGCCGGAGTACCGCCCGCGCTCACGCGGGGAGATCATCGCGGCCATGATGATCTGGGCCAGCGCGGCGAGACCGCCGCCGCCGAGGCCCTGGATGGCGCGCGCGGTGATCAGCATCGCCGGGTTCTGCGCCGTGCCGGCCACGATCGAGCCGATCACGAAGACCACCAGGGCCGTCTGGACCAGGGCCTTCTTGCTGATGAGGTCGGCGAGCTTGCCCCACAGCGGGGTGGAGGCGGTCATCGTCAGCAGCGAGGCGGTGACGACCCAGGTGTAGGCGCTCTGGCCGCCGCCGAGGTCGGAGACGATCTCGGGCAGGGCGTTGGTGACGATGGTCGACGACAGGATGGCGCAGAACATGCCGAGCAACAGCCCGGACAGCGCCTCCATGATCTGCCGGTGGGTCATCGGAGCGTCCTGGGAGGAGCCTCCCCCGTGCTTGGCATGAGCCCGCACACCGTTCGGTGTGGTCGTTGCCATGGACTTCCTTCTCTTATGTGCTTGCGGGTGTACGGGTGGTCTGTTCGAGCGCGGAGGGTGCCTGCCGGGGCACGGTGCGAGGGTCGCCGAAGCTGCTCCTCAGCCGTGCCATCAGCTGCGTGAGGCGGCCGACCTCTTCGTCCGACCAGTCGCACAGCCGCTCGGCGAGGAGCTGTGTCGTGAGCCGGAACAGCTCGTCGAGCCGGGTCCGGCCGGCCGGGGTGAGGCGCAGGATGCGGGACCGCTTGTCGGCGGGGTCGGGGGAGCGCTCGATCCAGCCGCGCTCGGCCAGATGGGCGACGTGGCGGCTGGTGACGGACATGTCCACGGACAGCAGCTCGGCGAGCCTGCTCATCCGCATGTCGCCGTCGCGGCCCAGCACGGTCAGCACCGCCGCGGAGCCGCTCGGGCAGTCCGACGGCATCAGCCGGTTCATCTCCCGTTTGACGGCGCCGAAGGCGCTGAACTGCCGGACCAGCTCCTCGTACTGTGCCGACTCGGCCATGGCACCTCCGTTTCGTTGCTTGAAGCAACCGTAGGTATGGATGGTTGCTGAAGGCAAATAAAAACGGCCCGCTCGGCCCAAAAAGTTGGCAAAGGCAAGTAATCGCGCCAGTAAACACGCAGGTCGGAGCGGGTGCGCCGCTTCGGTCCCGCCCCGCTTGGGGCGCCGGACGGTGATTCGCTAGGGTCTCGGTCCATGGCTAACACCCAGGGCCCGCAGGGCAATCACGACCCCGCCGGCAGCACCCAGATGTTCCGCGCGTTCGTCGACGAGGCCCCCGCAGGCAGGCAGGCGGCGGCCACGGGCGGCGGCCCGCGCATCGGCCTGATCGTCGGCATCGTCGCCGCCGTGGCGATCATCGCAGCGGTGGCCTGGCTCGCACTGAAGTAAAAGGGGGGCCGCCGAGGAGACCCCCTCGGCGGCCACACCTCTCAGGGACGCGGGGCTGCAGGGCGCTTCAGGGGCGCGGGGAACTGCGCGACCGGCCCCCACCGCCCCGCAGCCGGCGTGCAACAGTGCCCCCGCACCTCGGTGGCCGTACGGGGGTGGGGCCCGGGCCCGCTGGAGGGGTGCCGCCTGCGCCCACCCGTGCCGCCCC
>MUNG01000040.1 GCA_002154585.1 Streptomyces pseudogriseolus | reverse complement strand
GTCCCAGCGGCCCTCCAGCATCGCCTCACGGAACTTCTTCGACCCGTTGGCGTTCGTGCGCTCACCGATCGCCAGATACGAGGTGTCCTGCCGGAACGGCACCGACTGGTACAGCGACGCCGCACCCGGCTCCGGCCGCGGATCACGCTCCACCGGCGCCAGCTCCCGCACCCGCTCCACCAGCCGCCGCAGATGCTCCGGCGTCGTACCGCAGCAGCCGCCCACCAGCGACAGCCCGTACTCCCGCACGAACGTCTCCTGCGCGTCCGCCAGCTCGGGCGGGGTCAGCGGGTAGTGGGCGCCGTCCTTGGTCAGCTCGGGCAGGCCGGCGTTCGGCATGCACGACAGGGGGACGCGGGAGTGGCGCGCCAGGTAGCGCAGGTGCTCGCTCATCTCGGCGGGGCCGGTCGCACAGTTCAGGCCGACCATGTCGATACCCAGCGGCTCCAGCGCGGTCAGGGCCGCGCCGATCTCGGAGCCGAGCAGCATCGTGCCGGTGGTCTCCACCGTCACCGACACGATCAGCGGGACCTCCAGGCCGACGGCCCGCATGGCGCGGCGGGCGGCGATGACGGACGCCTTGGTCTGGAGCAGGTCCTGCGTGGTCTCCACGAGCAGGGCGTCGGCGCCGCCGGCGAGCAGGCCCTCCGCGTTCTGCTGGTAGGCGTCGCGGATGGCGCCGAACGTGGTGTGGCCGAGGGTGGGCAGCTTGGTGCCCGGGCCCATGGAGCCCAGCACCCAGCGCGGACGGCCGTCGCGGCCGGTGAACTCGTCCGCCGTCTCCCGGGCGATACGGGCGCCCGCCTCGGACAGTTCGAGCACGCGCTCGGCGATGTCGTATTCGCCCAATGCGGTGAGGTTGGCGCCGAACGTGTTCGTCTCGACGCAGTCGACGCCCGCGCCGAAGTACTCGGAGTGGACCGAACGGACGATGTCGGGGCGGGTCAGGTTCAGGATCTCGTTGCAGCCCTCGAGGTTCTCGAAGTCCTCGAGCGTGGGGTCCTGGGCCTGGAGCATCGTGCCCATCGCTCCGTCGGCGACCACCACGCGGGTGGCCAGGGCCTCACGGAGCGCGGACACGCGGGTCCTGCTGTCGGCGGAAGGGGTCAGCGGCAACGAGGCCATGTAAGGGGCTCCCTCAGGTGCGACGGCTGTCGGCTTTGCGGCTGCCCGGAAAAGTCACCTGTTCGAGCTTCCCCGGCAGGGCGCACCTCGTCAGGGTATCCGGGACGGCCCCCTGGCGTCGGGGGCGTCCACGGGCCGGACGAAGATGGCCGACGGGCGACGGTCGGGGCGGGACGGACGCGACCGATCACGACCGACCATTAGCGGAGGGTCGGCATCGACCGGTAGTGTTCGGCATTGCCGAACAGCGGCAGCGACGTCGCGCGTCGGCGCTCGAAGGGGACGGAGGCAGTACGGCGATGGCACGGAACATCCAGTCGCT
Organism: Streptomyces pseudogriseolus; assembly: GCA_002154585.1. Taxonomy (GTDB): domain Bacteria; phylum Actinomycetota; class Actinomycetes; order Streptomycetales; family Streptomycetaceae; genus Streptomyces; species Streptomyces pseudogriseolus. Next base: position 18,356 of record MUNG01000040.1, on the reverse strand, counting down.
CGAACGGGCGGCAGCGATGCTGCGCCTGCTCGCGGGCGGCGAGCGACGGCTCGGCCTCTCGGACATCGCCTCCTCGCTGGGCCTCGCCAAGGGCACCGCCCACGGCATCCTGCGCACCCTTCAGCAGGAGGGGTTCGTCGAGCAGGACGAGGCGTCGGGGCGCTACCAGCTGGGCGCCGAGCTGCTGCGCCTGGGCACCACGTATCTGGACGTGCACGAGCTGCGCGCCCGCGCCCTGGTGTGGACGGACGATCTGGCCCGCTCCAGCGGGGAGAGCGTCTACCTCGGGGTGCTGCACCAGCAGGGCGTGCTGATCGTGCACCACGTCTTCCGGCCCGACGACAGCCGGCAGGTGCTGGAGATCGGCGCCATGCAGCCGCTGCACTCCACGGCCCTGGGCAAGGTGCTGTCGGCGTACGACCCGGTCGCGCACAGCGAGGCGCTGGAGGCCGACCGCAAGGCGTTCACCGACCGCACGGTGTGCGACGTCGAGGCGTTCGAGCAGATTCTGGATCTCACGCGCGCGCGGGGCTATGCGGCGGACGTGGAGGAGACCTGGGAGGGCGTGGCCTCCCTCGCCGCGCCCATCCACGACCGGCGGCGCATGCCCGTCGGGGCGGTCGGCATCACGGGGGCGGTGGAGCGGCTGCGGAAGGACGGCGAGCTGCGGGCCGAGCTGATTGCCGCGGTGCGGGACTGTGCGCGGGCGGTGTCGCGGGATCTGGGCGCGGGACGCTTCTGAGTCAGCGGAACCTAGTGCGGCCGCCACGGCCAGTGGGGCGCCGGGGGCGCTTGTACGCCGGGTGCGGCCGCGTCGTGGCCGGTCGCGCAGTTCCCCGCGCCCCTGAAGGCGCCGCCGGCTGCGGGCAGTCGTGCCGCTTGGGGCGGCACGGGTGGGCGCAGGCGGCACCCTCCAGCAGGCCTGCGCCTCACATCCGTACGGCCACCGGGGTACCGGGCACTGTTGCGCGCCGGGTGCAGGCAAGCCGTGGCTGGTCGCGCAGTTCCCCGCGCCCCTTCAGGGCGCCTGTGGTGGGCCCGTGTCGCAAGGCTGCCCGGGGCGATCAGTAACGATCGCGTTTTCGACAACCGAGACTCTTGACGCATCTCCGGTGCCGGGCAAGACTCCCGTCCATCGGTCGGCATTGTCGAACACCTACCGGCAATACGCGCTAGAGTGGGACAACGCCAAGGGCCGGCATCGCTCTCACCCCCTGAGGGCGCCAATCCCCGGAGGGACCCGGGGGTCGGCATCCCTGGACGAAGGACAAAGGAGTCGCGGGTGTCCAGCTCCGACATCTTCATCGGCGAGACCATCGGTACCGCCATACTCATCCTGCTCGGCGGCGGTGTGTGCGCCGCCGTGACGCTCAAGGCCTCCAAGGCCCGTAACGCCGGCTGGCTCGCCATCGCCTTCGGCTGGGGCTTCGCCGTCATGACGGCGGTCTACATAGCGGGGCCGCTCTCCGGCGCCCATCTGAACCCGGCCGTGACGGTCGCCCTCGCCATCAAGGACGGCGAGTGGACGAACGTACCGACCTACTTCGCCGGAGAGTTCCTCGGCGCGATGATCGGCGCCGCGCTGGTGTGGCTCGCGTACTACGGCCAGTTCCAGGCGCACCTCACCGACAAGGAGATCGTCGGCGGTCCGGGCGCGCAGACCACGTCGGCCAAGGCCGTCGAGGCGCAGGAGAAGGGCGCCGGCCCGGTGCTCGGCATCTTCTCCACGGGTCCGGAGATCCGGAACACGGTGCAGAACCTCACCACGGAGATCATCGGCACCTTCGTGCTGCTGCTCGCCGTCCTGACCCAGGGTCTGAACGACGCGGGCAACGGCCTCGGTGTGCTGGGCGGTCTGATCACCGCGCTCGTGGTGGTCTCGATCGGCCTGTCGCTGGGCGGCCCGACCGGGTACGCCATCAACCCCGCCCGTGACCTCGGCCCCCGTGTCGTCCACGCCCTGCTGCCGCTGCCCAACAAGGGCGGCTCCGACTGGTCGTACGCCTGGGTCCCGGTGGTCGGTCCGCTGATCGGCGGCGCCATCGCGGCCGGCGTCTACAACGTCGCCTTCGCATAGATGACCTCACCGGCTTCCACCGCGATCGTTGCAGTAGCGCCGTACCCACCGCCCCGTAACCAGAGAACCTTCAGGAGCACACCGTGACCGACGCCCACACCGCCGGCCCGTTCATCGCCGCGATCGACCAGGGCACCACCTCGTCCCGCTGCATCGTCTTCGACCGCGACGGGCGCATCGTCTCCGTCGACCAGAAGGAGCACGAGCAGATCTTCCCCAAGCCCGGCTGGGTGGAGCACGACGCCACCGAGATCTGGGCGAACGTCCAGGAGGTGGTCGCCGGCGCCGTCGCCAAGGCCGGCATCACCCGGGACGACATCAAGGCCATCGGCATCACCAACCAGCGCGAGACCACCGTGCTGTGGGACAAGAACACCGGTGAGCCGGTCCACAACGCGATCGTCTGGCAGGACACCCGCACCGACGCCCTCTGCCGTGAGCTGGGCCGCAACGTCGGCCAGGACCGCTTCCGCCGCGAGACCGGCCTGCCCCTCGCCTCGTATTTCGCCGGTCCCAAGGCGCGCTGGCTGCTCGACAACGTCGAGGGTCTGAAGGAGCGTGCGGAGGCGGGCGACATTCTTTTCGGCACCATGGACACATGGGTCATCTGGAACCTTACGGGCGGAACGGACGGCGGCCGGCACGTCACCGACGTCACCAACGCCTCCCGCACCATGCTGATGAACCTGCACACCATGCAGTGGGACGAGAAGATCGCCGAGTCGATCGGCGTCCCGACGCCGATGCTGCCGGAGATCCGCTCCTCCGCCGAGGTCTACGGCGAGATCAAGGGCGGCAAGCTGGGCGACCTGCTCGGCGGCATCCCGGTCGCCTCGGCGCTCGGCGACCAGCAGGCGGCGCTGTTCGGCCAGACCTGCTTCGCCGAGGGCGAGACCAAGTCGACCTACGGCACCGGCACCTTCATGGTGATGAACACCGGCGACAAGATCATCAACTCCTACAGCGGCCTGCTGACCACGGTCGGCTACCAGATCGGCGACCAGAAGCCGGTCTACGCCCTGGAGGGCTCGATCGCCGTCACCGGTTCGCTGGTGCAGTGGATGCGCGACCAGATGGGCCTGATCTCCACCGCCGCCGAGATCGAGACCCTGGCGCTGTCCGTCGAGGACAACGGCGGCGCCTACTTCGTGCCGGCCTTCTCCGGCCTGTTCGCCCCGTACTGGCGCTCCGACGCCCGCGGTGTGATCGCCGGCCTCACCCGGTACGTCACCAAGGCGCACCTCGCGCGCGCCGTCCTGGAGGCCACCGCCTGGCAGACGCGGGAGATCGCCGACGCCATGACGAAGGACTCCGGCGTGGAGCTCACCGCCCTCAAGGTCGACGGCGGCATGACCTCCAACAACCTGCTGATGCAGACGCTCTCCGACTTCCTGGACGCCCCCGTGGTGCGCCCGATGGTCGCCGAGACCACCTGCCTCGGCGCCGCCTACGCCGCCGGCCTGGCCGTCGGCTTCTGGAACAGCACCGACGACCTGCGCGCCAACTGGCGACGGGCCGCCGAGTGGACCCCCCGCATGGACGCGGACACCCGCGACCGTGAGTACAAGAGCTGGCTCAAGGCCGTCGAGCGGACCATGGGCTGGCTCGAGGACGAGGAGTAGAACCGCCATGACCACCCAAGCCACCCTGCAGTCCGTACCTGCCCTGGGGACGCACCCGGCGTCCGGCCCGAACCCGAGCCGAGCCGAGACCCGGGAGCAGCTCTCCAAGGCGTCGTACGACCTCCTCGTCATCGGCGGCGGCATCCTGGGCATCTCCACCGCCTGGCACGCCGCGCAGTCCGGTCTCAGGGTGGCTCTGGTGGACGCCGGTGACTTCGCCGGAGCCACCTCCTCCGCCTCCTCCAAGCTGCTCCACGGGGGTTTGCGCTACCTGCAGACCGGCGCGGTGAAGCTGGTGGCGGAGAACCACTTCGAGCGCCGTGCGGTCTCCCGCCAGGTGGCCCCCCACCTGGCGAACCCGCTCACGTTCTACCTCCCCGTGTACAAGGGCGGGCCGCACGGCGCGGCGAAGCTCGGGGCCGGTGTGTTCGCCTACTCGGCGCTGTCGGCCTTCGGCGACGGCGTCGGGCACCTGCTGTCGCCGGCGAAGGCCGCGCTGGACGTGCCGGAGCTGCGCACCGAGAACCTCAAGGCCGTGGCCGTGTACGGCGACGACCAGATGAACGACGCGCGCATGGCGCTGATGACGGTCCGCGCGGCCGCCGAGTCGGGCGCGGTCGTCCTCAACCACGCCGAGGTGACGGGCCTGCGCTTCACCAAGGGCCGGGTCACCGGCGCGGAGCTGCGGGACCGGCTCTCCGGCGACGAGTTCGGCGTGAACGCCCGGCTGGTGCTCAACGCGACCGGCCCCTGGGTGGACCACCTGCGCCGCATGGAGGACCCGGACGCCGCCCCGTCGATCCGGCTGTCGAAGGGCGCGCACCTGGTCCTGAAGCGGACCGCCCCGTGGAAGGCCGCGCTGGCCACGCCGATCGACAAGTACCGCATCACGTTCGCCCTCCCCTGGGAGGACATGCTGCTGCTCGGCACCACCGACGAGGAGTACGAGGGCGACCCGGCGGACGTCGCGGTCAACGAGAAGGACATCGCGCAGATACTCGACGAGGCCGCGTTCTCCATCCGCGACCAGCAGCTCGACCGTGATCTGATCACGTACTCCTTCGCCGGTCTGCGGGTGCTGCCGGGCGGTCCCGGCGACACGGCCAAGGCGAAGCGGGAGACGGTGGTCACCGAGGGCCGGGGCGGGATGCTGTCCGTGGCGGGCGGCAAGTGGACGACGTTCCGCCACATCGGCCGCACGGTGATGCGCAAGCTCCAGGAGCTGCCCGGGCACCCGCTGGGCGAGGACTTCGAGCCGGTCGGCGCGCTGCCGAAGAAGCTGCCGCTGCCGGGCGTGGCCAACCCGCGCGCCGTCGCCCACCGCCTGCTGGTGGACGGCCCGGCGCCCGGCCCGCGCATGGCGGCCGACACCGCCCGCCACCTGGCCACCCACTACGGGTCGCTGGCCTTCGACATCGCCCGCCTGGCGAACGAGGACCCGGCGCTGGCCCGCCGGGTCCACCCGGACGCCCCGGAGATCTGGGCGCAGGTCGTGTGGGCCCGGGACCACGAGTGGGCCGAGACGGCGGACGACGTGCTGCGCCGCCGCACCACCCTGACCATCCGCGGCCTGGCCACGGACGAGGTCCGGGCGGACGTGCAGGAGCTGCTCGACAAGAAGTGACCGAGCGCGCGCCGGCTCCCCCGCACGGGAGCCGGCGTGCGGTGAGGGGCGGCCCGGGCCGACGGGGCCGCCCCTCACCGCGTTCCGGGGTCGGCCGTGCGGGTGTTTCCCGGCGCCGTGCGGGGCAGTGATGGGGCACTCCCCTTGTGCGGGGAGCTGCGGGCGCCCCCGCGGACACGCCGTAAGGTTGGTGCGTACACGAGGGCACGTCGGAAGGAGGCGCTGGGTGATCGAGCTCGAGGGGGTTCCCGAGCTGATCGACCCGGTCATGGTGGCCGCGTTCGAGGGCTGGAACGACGCCGGTGACGCCGCCTCCACCGCGGTCGCGCATCTGGACCGGGAGTGGAAGGGCGAGGTGTTCGCGGCGCTGGACGCCGAGGACTACTACGACTTCCAGGTCAACCGCCCCACGGTGTTCCTGGAGAACGGCGTGCGGAAGATCACCTGGCCGACGACGCGGCTGTCGGTGGTGCGGGTGGGCGGTGAGAAGCCGCGCGACCTGGTGCTGGTGCGCGGCATCGAGCCGTCCATGCGCTGGCGCTCGTTCTGCAACGAGATCCTCGGCTTCGCGCACGAGCTGGGTGTGGAGCTGGTGGTGGTGCTGGGCGCGCTGCTCGGCGACACCCCGCACACCCGTCCGGTCCCGATCAGCGGGACCACGTCCGATCCGGACCTGGCCCGCCGCATGGACCTCGAGGAGACCAAGTACGAGGGCCCCACGGGCATCGTCGGCATCCTCCAGGAGGCGTGCACGCACGCGGGCGTCCCGGCGGTGTCGCTGTGGGCGGCGGTCCCGCACTACGTGTCGCAGCCGCCCAACCCGAAGGCCACGCTGGCCCTGCTGAACCGGCTCGAGGACCTGATCGACGTGCGGATCCCGCTGGGCGAGCTGCCCGAGGACGCGCGCGCCTGGCAGGTGGGCGTGGACCAGCTGGCCGCGGAGGACAGCGAGGTCGCCGAGTACGTGCAGACGCTGGAGGAGGCGCGGGACACCGCCGAGCTGCCGGAGGCGTCCGGTGAGGCGATCGCGCGCGAGTTCGAGCGGTATCTGCGGCGGCGGGACGGGTCATCGGGCCCACCCGGGGGTCACGCGACCGCGGAGGGGTCCGACGGTGGGCCGTCGTACCGGCGGGACGGGCCCGGTGGGCGGTCCCGGCCGTCCAAGCCGCCGCGCAAGGACGCGGAGCAGGACGGCGACGAGTCGTCCGAGGAGTGACGTGACATGACGAGGGGCCCGTTCTCACGAGCGGGCCCCTCGTCTTTTTGCATGGCGCTGCGGGTGCGGCGCCGTTGTGGCTGGTCGCGCAGTTCTCCGCGCCCCTTCGGGGCGTTTTCCTAGAGGGCGACTCCCAGCAATGCGTCCACGGCGCGGGAGACGATGCCGGGGGCGCCGGGGTCGGTGCCGCCCTGCTGCTCCTGGAGGACCGTCCAGCGGTCGACGGCGGCGAGCGCGGCCGGGGCGTTGAGGTCGTCCGCGAGGGCGTCGCGGATCTCCTCGACAAGCGCCTCGGCGGGCGGGCCGTCGGGGCGGGAGACCGCGGCGCGCCAGTGCTCCAGGCGGGTCACGGCGTCCTGGAGGACCTGGTCGGTCCACTCCCAGTCGGAGCGGTAGTGGTGGGCGAGCAGCGCCAGGCGGATCGCCGCCGGGTCGACGCCGTCGCGCCGCAGCTGGGAGACGAAGACCAGGTTGCCCTTGGACTTGGACATCTTCTCGCCGTGCAGGGCGACCATGCCGGCGTGCACGTAGGCCTTGGCCATCGGGTGTTCGCCGGTGAGCACCTGGGCGTGCGAGGCGCCCATCTCGTGGTGCGGGAAGACCAGGTCGGAGCCGCCGCCCTGGATGTCGAAGGTCATCCCGAGGTGGTCGAGGGCGATGGCCACGCACTCGATGTGCCAGCCGGGGCGGCCCCGGCCGAGGGAGCCGCCGTCCCAGCTCGGCTCGCCGTCGCGGGCGGCCATCCACAGCATGGGGTCGACGGGGTTCTTCTTGCCCGGGCGGTCCGGGTCGCCGCCGCGTTCGGCGGACAGCATCCGCATGGTGGCCGCGTCGAGGCGCGAGACCTCGCCGAAGTGCCGGTCGGACTCGACGGAGAAGTAGATGTCGCCGTCGATCTCGTAGGTGGCGCCGAGTTCGCGCAGCCGCTCGACGATCGGGACGATGCCGGGTATGGCCTCGACGGCGCCTATGTAGTGCCGGGGCGGCAGCATCCGCAGGGCCGTCATGTCCTCGCGGAACAGGGCGGTCTCCTGCTCGGCGAGCGCGGTCCAGTCGACGCCGTCGCGCTCGGCCCGCTCCAGCAGCGGGTCGTCGACGTCGGTGACGTTCTGGACGTAGTGAACCTGCCGCTTGTTGTCGAGCCACACGCGCTGCACGAGGTCGAAGGCGTTGTAGGTCGCCGCGTGTCCGATGTGGGTGGCGTCGTAGGGCGTGATGCCGCAGACGTAGAGACGGGCGACGGGACCGGGGTCGAGGGTGACCGGACCGCCGGTCGCGGTGTCGTGGATCCTCAGGTCGCGGCCCTGACCGGGCAGGGCGGGGACTTCGGAAGCGGGCCAGGCATGCATGTCATGAGCCTAACCGGACCCGAGTTCCGGATACGAACCGGAACGGGCCGGATGGCCGGGACGGCGTTCTTGCGTCTCGCCGCCCCGTGTGCCTCACCGCCGTCCGTGACGGTCAGACCGGGGGCCAGGGGATGGCCGGCCAGTCGGTGCCCGGTTCCGGGTGGGTGCGGGCGGCGAGCAGGGAGTCGACGCGGGCGCGGGTGGCGTCGATCTCGGCGGGGGTGATCAGCGGGGTGAGGGCGGCGGAGAGCGGCCCTGAGGCGGCGAGGGCGTCCCTGAGGGCCGCGAGGACGTCCAGGGCCTCCTCGGGCAGCGGCTCCCCCGCCCAGCCCCACAGCAGGGTGCGCAGCTTGTTCTCGGTGTTGAAGGTGACGCCGTGGTCGATGCCGTAGAGCCGGCCGTCCGCCGTGGGCAGCAGGTGGCCGCCCTTGCGGTCGGCGTTGTTGATCACCGCGTCGAGCACGGACAGGCGGCGCAGGCGCTCGTCGTCGGCGTGCACGAGCAGCGCGGTGCGGCCCTCGCCGACCTCGGCGAGGCCGATCGCCTTCCACCCGGGCCCGGGCTCCTCGCCGTCCACCAGGGCGAGCAGTTCGGCGCCGGGCCCGGTCTCGATCCACAGCTGGCACATGCCCTCGCCGTACGGGCCGTCGCGCAGCACGGTGGGCGGCACCAGGTCCCAGCCGGTCGCCCGGGACACCTCGTACGCGGCGGCCTCGCGGCCGGCCAGGGTGCCGTCGGGGAAGTCCCACAGGGGCCGCTCCCCCGCGACGGGCTTGTAGACGCAGGCGGCCTCGCGGTCCTGGTACGTGACGGTGCAGTACAGCGCGGCGTTCGACGCCTCACGGATGCGTCCGCGCACGGTCAGCTCGCCGCGGGCGAGCAGTTCGGCGGCGGCCGGGTCGGTGGCGGTCACGCTCCGCGGCGGTATCCGTTCTGGCGCGGACATACGTGTCCTTCCGGGTCGAGCGGGAGACTGCACAGCGGGCACGGCGGCCGGCCCGCGTTGACGACGTCCAGGGCGCGCTTGGCGAAGGCCCGCGCCTGCGCCCCGGTGAGCCGGACGCGCAGCATCGGGGGGCCGTTCTCCTCGTCCTGGAGGAGCCGCTCCTCCGCCTCGGCGAGGTCCTCGTCGGTCTCGGCGTCCAGTTCGACGAGGGCCTGCGCCTCCACGATCATGCGCTGCTCCTCGCCGTCCCAGGCGAGCGCCATGGTGCCGACGCGGAACTCCTCCTCGACGGGGGTGTCCAGCGGGGCGGTGTCGGTGATCTCGGTGGGCGCCATCGCGGGCACCGCGGCGCTGCCGCCGCTGCGGCGCACCACCTCGTCGAGCAGTTCGTCCATCCGTTCGGCGAGCGCCGCGACCTGGGTCTTCTCCAGGGCCACGCTGGTCACCCGGGAGCCGGCGGAGGCCTGGAGGAAGAACGTACGGCGCCCTGGCAGTCCGACCGTGCCGGCCACGAAACGTTCCGGTTGGTCGTAGAGGAACACCTGACGGGACACGTCCTGTCTCCATGGGAAGTCGGGGATCGGGCGAGGGGCGGGTCGGAACGCGCATGCGCGGTCGCTTCACCCTACTGCGGGGAACGATCACGGTGCGCCCGCGTCGCCCCCCACCGTGGCGTCGCCGGCGGGCGGCTCCTCGCGCGGCGCCAGGGACGCGAGGTCGCCGGTGTCGCCGAGCCTGACGAGGAAGGGGCGCAGCCGGGTGTAGCGGATGGCGGTGACGGAGCACGGTTCGACGGAGATCCGCTGGAAGAGGTCGAGATGAAGTCCGAGGGCCTCAGCCACCAGGGACTTGATGATGTCGCCGTGCGAGCACATCAGGTACACGGCGTCGGGTCCGTGGTCGCGCTCCACGCGCGCGTTCCATTCGCGTACGGCCTCGGCGGCGCGCGTCTGCATGGCGCGCATGGACTCCCCGCCGGGGAAGGCCGCGGCCGAGGGGTGCGCCTGTACGACCTCCATGAGCGGCTCGTCCTTGAGCTCGGCGAGCTTGCGTCCGGTCCAGTCGCCGTAGTGGCACTCGCCGATGCGTTCGTCGGTGTGGTGGGTGAGGCCGGGGCGGGCCTGGAGCAGCGGGGCGACGGTCTCCCGGCAGCGGTCGAGCGGGCTGGTGACGACCTCGGCCAGCGGCAGCGCGGCGAGCCGTCCGGGCAGGTCGGCGGCCTGCGCGGTCCCTCGGTCGTCGAGGTGCACGCCGGGCGTCCAGCCGGCGAGCAGTCCCTCGGTGTTGGCGGTGGATCGTCCGTGCCGGACCAGGAGCAACGTGGGCATGGCGACCAGCGTAGGCGCAGGGGCGTACGCGGGGCCCTGGGCGTGTGAACGACGGGGGAACGGGAACGGGACGGCAGACCGGCTGCCGGGACGGGAGGACACGGAGCGTGATCGTCGACTGTGGCGTCTACCGGGAGGGACACCGCTCGGAGGGTCCCCAGGACTTCTCCGACGCGCTGGACGAGGCGCGGTCGGCGGGAGGCTTCGTCTGGATCGGGCTGCACGAGCCGACGGCGGAGGAGTTCGACCTGGTCGCGCGGGAGTTCGCGCTGCATCCGCTGGCGGTTGAGGACGCCCTCAAGGCGCACCAGCGGCCCAAGCTGGAGGTGTACGACGACTCGCTCTTCGTGGTCCTCAAGCCGGTGACGTACGAGCCGGACAGCGACACCGTCTCGTCCGGCGAGATCATGATCTTCCTCGGCGACTCGTTCGCGGTGAGCGTACGGCACGGGGAGGGCGCGCCGCTGGACTCGGTGCGGGACCGGCTGGAGCGGGAGCCGGAGCTCCTGCGGGAGGGGGCGACGGCGGTGCTGTACGCGGTCGCCGACGCCGTGGTCGACCACTACCTGGAGGTGGCGACCGAGCTCCAGACCGACCTGGAGGAGCTGGAGACGGTGGTCTTCACCCCCGACGCGGGCGGCTCGAAGCACACCGCGTCCCGGATCTACGGCTTCAAGCGGCAGATCCTGGAGTTCCGCCGGGCGACCGTGCCGCTGGCCGCGCCCATGGCCCGGCTGGCCGGGGTGGGCACGCAGGGGTCGCGGGTGCCGTTCGTGGAGGAGAAGGCGCGGCCGTACTTCCGTGACGTCCACGACCACCTCACCCGGGTCAACGAGTCGGTGGAGGGCCTGGACCGGCTGGTGTCGGACGTGCTGTCGGCGCATCTGGCGCAGGTCGGCGTCCAGCAGAACGACGACATGCGCAAGATCTCCGCGTGGGCGGCGATGGCCGTGGTCCCCACGATGATCGCGGGGATCTACGGCATGAACTTCGAGCACATGCCCGAGCTGCACTGGACGTGGTCGTACCCGGTGGTGATCGCGCTGATGGCGGCGCTGGAGGTGGGGTTGTTCCGCACGTTCAAGCGCCGGGGGTGGCTGTAGGCGGGGTCCCTGTAATGGCGGCGGTCAGGCCGCTTCCGGTTCCGGGGTCGCGGGGCCGCCGAGCGCGTCGCGCCGCTCCGGCATCCGCAGCGAGACCATACGGCGCCGGCCGCCGAGGCGTTCGTACAGGTAGACGGCGTGGATGCCGGCCGCGAGGAGCGCCGCCTTGGGCTTCGGCCAGCCCAGGATGCGGCCCATGTGGGCCATCACGGCGAGGCTGACGTCGCGGTAGACGCGGATCTCGGCGAGCGCGCACTCGCGCAGGGTGCGCCGGATGGCGCGGCCGTGTCCGGCGTAGGCGAAGCGCAGCAGTTCCTCGTGGCAGTAGGCGAGGTGGTTGTCCTCGTCGTTGGAGATCATCTTCACCGCGCGGCCGAGGTCGGGGTGGTCGGCGAAGTGCTTGCGCAGCAGCTGCATCTGCTCGGAGGCGCGCTGTTCGGTGACCCGGCTGTGGGCGAGGTAGGTGACGATGTCCTGGACGGTGAGCGGCTCGTCGCGCTCGAGCTTGTCGTGGGCCAGGCCGATGCCGTTGCGTTCCAGCAGCATCGTGTAGTCGGTCTCCGGGGGCACCGGGACGGGCTCCAGACCGCGCTTCTTCAGCAGGGCGTTGAAGATCCGGCCGTGCTTGTCCTCGTCGGCGCCGTGCCGGGTGATCTTGGGTGCGAGGTCCCGCTGCGTGTCGGGCACGAGCGCCGCGATGCGGGCGTTCTCCCAGCCGCCCTGGGACTCCCCGCTGGCCGCGATCGAGCAGAACAGCGCGAAGGACTCGTCGTTGTCGAGGATCTCCTGGAACAGGCTCTTCGCCGACAGCATGGGGGCCCACCTCTCCGCGGCGTCCGCAGTCCCGCGGTCCGCATGTCCACAGCTCCGCAAGAAGGAGTCAAGTGCGGCGGCGGAGGGGCGGCAACAGGTGCGGCGGACAACTGCGCCGATCGGCGTACGTGCCGGACGGCGGGCGGGCACGGCGGGGGCGTGCGGGGCGCGTGACCCCGGCGCGTCTCGGGCGTTGGTGTGGGTGACGGCCGTGGCGGGGTCGACCCCCGAGCCCCCGCCACGGCCGCGGGCCCCGGCCGCCGCCGCGGGGGACGCGGCGGCGGCCGGACGGGTCAGGCCAGGCCCGCGCGCTCCAGGGCCTCGACGCCGGCACGCAGCGAGGCCAGCCGCTCGTCGAGGGTGAAGCCGGCCGGGGCGAGGGTGAGGGTGGTGACCCCGGCGGCCGCGTAGGCCTTCATGCCGTCGGCGATGCGGTCGACCGAGCCGAGCAGGGTGGTGCGGTCGATCAGCTCGTGCGGGACGGCGGCGGCGGCGCCCTGCTTGTCGCCGGACAGGTACTTGTCCTGGATCTCGGCGGCCTCCCGCTCGTAGCCCATGCGCTGGGCGAGCTGGTTGTAGAAGTTCTGCTTGCGGCTGCCCATGCCGCCGACGTAGAGCGCCGTGTAGGGGCGGAAGGTGTCGGCGAGGGCGGCCACGTCCTTGTCGTCGCCCAGGGCGAGCGGGACGGTCGGGCAGATGTCGAACCCTTCGAGGGTCTTGCCGGCCTTCTCGCGGCCCGCGCGCAGGTGACGGACGGCGGTGTCCTCGAGGTGCTCGGCGGACGGGAAGATCAGCAGGGCGCCGTCGGCGATCTCACCGGTCTGCTCGAGGTTCTTCGGGCCGATCGCGGCCACGTAGAGCGGGATGTGCTCGCGCTGCGGATGCACGGTGAGCTTGAGGGGCTTGCCCGGGCCGCCGGGGAGGGGCAGGGTCCAGTGCTCGCCCTCGTAGGAGAGGCGCTCGCGGGTCATCGCCTTGCGGATGATCTCGACGTACTCGCGGGTGCGGGCCAGCGGCTTGTCGAACTTGACGCCGTACCAGCCCTCGGAGACCTGGGGGCCGGAGACGCCGAGGCCGAGGCGGAAGCGGCCCTCGGACAGCGAGTCGAGGGTGGCCGCGGTCATCGCGGTCATGGCGGGCTGGCGGGCCGGGATCTGGAAGATGGCGGAGCCGACGTCGATGCGCTCGGTGCGGGCGGCGACGAAGGCGAGGACGGTGGCGGCGTCGGAGCCGTAGGCCTCGGCGGCCCAGCAGACCGCGTATCCGAGGCGGTCCGCCTCCTGGGCCACGGCGAGGTTGTCCGCGTCCATTCCGGCGCCCCAGTAGCCGAGGTTGATCCCTAGCTGCATGGCCTCTCCCCTTACCTTACCGATCAGTAACGTGACGTACGGAGACCTTATACCTCCCGCGTCCGCGGAGCAGGGGCGCGGAAGGCCGGCGGCGCGGACAGAGGGTCCCCGGGGCGGGCGCACGCCGCCCGGAAAACGGTTGTCCACAGGCCCCCACAGGCGCAGCTCCGGCCAGTAATCTCGGCGTTCATGGAGCAGAGGCATCTCGGCCGTACCGGCCTGCGTGTGTCCCGGATCGGGCTCGGGACCCTCACCTGGGGCCGCGACACCGACGAGCACGACGCGGCAGAGCTCTTGAAGACGTTCTGGGACGCGGGCGGGACGCTCGTCGACACGGCCGACGTGTACGGCGACGGGGAGGCCGAGTACCTGCTCGGGCGGCTGATGGACGGGCTGGTGCCGCGCCGGGACCTGGTGATCTCCACCAAGGCCGGCAGCGTGCCCGACCCGGACCGCCGGTTCGACGGCTCGCGCGGCCATCTGCTGTCCGCCCTGGACGCCTCGCTGGCCCGCCTCGGCACCGACCACGTCGACGTGTGGCACGTCCACGCCTACGATCCGGCCACCCCGCTGGAGGAGACGCTCCAGGCGCTGGACATCGCCGTCGCCAGCGGACGCGCGCGGTACGCGGGCGTGTCCAACTTCTGCGGCTGGCAGCTCGCCAAGGCCGCGACCTGGCAGCTCGCCGCGCCGGGCGCGCGCACCCGCCTGGCGAGCACCCAGATGGAGTACTCGCTGCTGCAGCGCGGGGTGGAGCGGGAGGTGCTGCCCGCCGCGATCGACCTCGGCATCGGCATGCTGCCGTCCTCCCCGCTCGGGCGGGGCGTGCTCACCGGCAAGTACCGCGGGGACGCCACCCCCGCGGACTCACGCGGCGCCTCGGAGCATCTGGCGCCGTTCGTCGCCCCGTACCTGGACGACACCGCGAGCCGGATCGTGGACGCGGTGACGACCGCGGCGGACGGGCTCGCGGTGACCGCGCTCCAGGTGGCGCTCGCCTGGGTCCGCGACCGGCCCGGGGTGACCGCGCCCATCGTCGGCGCACGCACGGCGCAGCAGCTCACGGCGGCGTTGTCAGTGGAGACGCTTAGTCTTCCTGACGAGATCTGCCGGGCGCTCGACGACGTGTCGGCTCCGGTGCACCGCTATCCCGATCACGACTGGAGCACGCTGTGAGCACGCCGGAGACCCCTGAGGAGCCGAGGAGCGCGGACGACGGCACGCCCGCCGAGGGCGCGCAGGTGTCCGAGGCCGAGGCGGAGCTGGCCGCGCAGCGCCTGGAGCGGGAACGGATCGAGCGGCGCAAGGCGGAGCGGCAGGGCCCGATCGCGGCCGGCGCCAAGCTGAGCGGCACGGCGGCCGAACTGCTCGCCGCCGTACGGGCCGTGGAGAGCGGGGAGAAGCCGCCGGCGACCGTCTTCGAGGAGGCGCGTCCCGCGCCGCGGCGCCCCGCGCCCGAGCCGGTGCGGCGCGCCCCGGTGGTCCCCGACGGGCCGGCCGCGCCCGCCGAGGGCACGGTGGGCGCGGTGCGGGAGGTGCTCACGCGAGGCGGTGCCCCCGGCACGCTCGCCGCGCCGGCCGCCGCGGCCCTCGGAGAGGCCGCCGCGGACCTGCTGCGGGAGGACCCCTGGCAGCTTCTGCGGGTCCCGGGCGTCCGGCCCGAGCAGGCGGACGGGTTCGCCCGCGCGCTGCTCGGCGGCGAGGCCGGGCCCGGCGACGAGCGGCGGGGCCGCGCGCTGACCGTCTGGCTGCTGGAGCAGGCCGCGCCCGCCGGGCACACGGTGCTGGAGATGGCCGCGCTCACCGAGGCGCTGGGCCGCCAGGGCGTCCCCGCACCCGAGGACGCGGTCCGCGACGCCATCGCCGAGGGGGACGTGCTCGTCTTCCAGGACGCGATCGGCGAGCCGGTCGGGGAGGACGAGGAGCAGCCCGTCCGGGTGCTGGTCGGCCTCGAGCGCTGCGCCCTCGCCGAGGAGAGCCTCGCCGACGGCCTGGCCCGGCTGATCAACTCGGCGCCCAAGCAGGACGGCGCGGCCGAGGAGTGGGAGCGGGCGGCCGCCGCGGCGGAGGGCTCCGCGGCCGACCTGATCCGCGCCGCCTCGGGGCACGGGCTGGTGCTGCACACCGGCGGGGAGGCCGCGCTCGCCGAGCCGGCGGCGCTGCTGGCCGCGGCGCACGGCATGGGGCTGCGCGCCTGGGCCGCCACGCACAGCCCGGTCGGGCGGCAGCGGTTCGCGTCCCGCGTCGACGGCCCCGGCGTCGCCACGGTCGCCGGCCTGCTGTCCGGCGCCGAGGGACCCGGGCGGGACCCGGAGGGCGCGCTGGCCCTCGACGTGCTGGTGGTGCTGGACGCGCCCCAGCTCGACGTGGAGACCGCCGCGCTGCTCACGGAGTCTTTGCCGGACGGGGCGCGGATGGCGCTGTCCGGCGACCCCGCGGTGCTCTGGTCGGTGGGTCCCGGGCGGGTGTTCGCGGATCTGGCGGCGGCGCGGGCCTGTCCGCAGGTCGCCTCCCGGCGTCCGGACCCGGGGCCGCTGGGCGAGCTGGTCTCGGGGATCGGCGTCGGCGAGCTGCTCCAGGTGGAGGCCCCCGACAAGGAGGTCGTCATCGTGCCCGTGCGGGACGCGGGAGAGGCGGTGCACCGGACCGTGCAGCTGGTGGCGGACTCGGTGCCGCGCGCCATCGGGGTGCCGGCCGAGGAGACCCAGGTGATCACCCCGGGCCACGGCGGCGCGGTGGGGACGCGCGTGCTGAACGCGGCGCTGAAGGAGCGGCTGAACCCGGGCCCGGGCCGCTTCGGCGGCTTCGACCCCGGCGACCGGGTGGCCCACTCCCCCGCCCCTGGCCGCACTCTGCCGGGCCGCGTGACCGGGGCGGACGGCGAGGGCCTGCGCCTGGACTGCGCGGGCGAGACGGTCGTCGTGCCGCGGGACCGCGTGGAGCAGTCGGTCCGGCACGGGTGGGCGCTGACCGCGCACCAGGCGGTGGGCTGCCGTTGGCCGGCGGCGGTCGTGGTCCTCCCCGGCGACGCGGTCCCCGCGCTGAGCCGCCCCTGGATCTACACGGCCTTCAGCCGCGCCGACCGCCACCTGTCGGTGGTCCACGGCGTGGACCAGGCCCTCCCCCGAGCGGTGTCCGAAGTCCTGGCAAAGCCCCGCACGACCCGCCTGCCGGTCCTGCTGGCGCCGCAGTTGCCCGCGGAGGAGTAGGCCCCGGAGGGGCGCGGGGGGTTCGCGGGGACGCGGCGGTGAGCGTGGCCGCGGACGGCGGCTGAGGCGCGGCGGGGTCACGCGGCTGCGCACGGTTCACGGCGGGCCGCGGCTTTCTCGGCGGCTCGCTGCACGGGGCCCAGCGGGCCGGACGGCGATCGCTTCGCCGTCCGGCGCACAGGCGCCCGCGCCAAAGCGCCGCCAGGTCGGCGGGGCTGGGGGCGCCCCGAGGTGCGGACGGTGTGCGGCATCACCGACTTCCTCGTGGCTCACCGGGCGGTGAAAGGCCGGACGACACCCGTGTGCGCACCGACGGCGGCGCCCCCTGAGGGGGCGCCGCCGTCGGTGCGGTCAGCGGTCCGCGTCGAGCGGTTCCAGGTCCTCGTCCGCGTCGGGGTCCAGGGCCGTCTCCAGCCCGTCGTCCTCGTCGTCCTCCTCGTCGTCGTCGAAGACGGCGCTGACGTCGAAGCGGCACACCACGGCCTCGGGGTCCACCTGCTCGAAGGGCGCCTCGAGCCACTCGCCGGGATCCGGGATCTCGTCCGACGCCGTCACCCAGAGCGTGGAGTCGCCCTCCTCCAGACCGAACTCCTTGTGCCGGGAGGCGATCTCGTCCGGTTCGTACTCCCCGAACAGCAGGCCCAGCGCACCGTGGACGGTGCCCGAGGCCTCCGAACTCTCGTCGTCCGCCTCCTCGATCCGCTGGGCGTGCGCCAGCAGCCGCTGCGGCTCGGCGACGGCGTAGTCGCGGCGGATCAGGACGCTGAGCGCGTTCGGTTCCTCGGGGCCGGCGTACGGCGGCAGCGCCTCCTCGGCGCTGGGGATCTCGAAGGGCGTGACCTCGTCGTAGCGGTCGTAGAGCAGTTCGTCGTACGTCTCCGCGGCCGCGGCCAGCTGGTTGAAGGCCTCGTAGACGGCCGGGTCGTCGTCCCCCGACCGGCTCTCGACCGCGGCCAGGTGGCGGTCGAGCGCGGTCTTCACCGCCTCGGCGGCGGCACGTACCTCGGCAGCGGTGGGCTGCGCAGCATCAGACATAGTGCAGACGCTATCCGTACCGGGGCCCGGCCCGCACAATAGATGCGATGCCGGAATACGAATTTGTCGACGTGTACGTACCGCGCGGGGTCACCCGCAAGGAGACGGCGCGTCTGCTGACGGACCATGCCGAGTACGGTCACTGGGAGTTGTACCGCCTGACGCTGATGCGTGACGGCAGCCGCAGGGTGCGGCTGCGGCGGCGGATCATCCGCCAGGTGCGCGCCACCTGGTGAGCTGGGCGCGCCCGACCGGAGTCATCAGGCGGAGCGGACCCCGCGTCGGTCGCGGGGTCCGCTCCGTGTGTCCGAGATCACGCCGCGGCGCGCGCCCTGCGGTACAGGATGCCGCCGGCGAGCAGCGCACCCGCGCCGGCCGGCAGCGCCAGACCCAGCGGCAGCTCGCTGCCGGTCTCGGCGAGCTGCGCGTCGCCCTGCGGGCCCGGCTGGTTGCCGGTGGAGGGGGTCTCCGGGGTACCGGGGTTGCCAGGCGTACCGGGCTCGCCCGGATTACCCGGGTTACCCGGCTCTCCGGGGTTGCCGGGCTCCCCGGGGTTACCCGGGTTGCCGGGCTCACCGGGCTCTCCCGGATTTCCGGGCTCACCGGGCTCACCCGGGTTGCCGGGCTCCCCCGGGTTGCCCGGCTCACCAGGCTCTCCCGGCTCACCGGGTTCCCCCGGCTCCCC
>MUNG01000004.1 GCA_002154585.1 Streptomyces pseudogriseolus | reverse complement strand
TGCCAGGAGGGGGTGCAGGTGGGGGGACGGGTCCTGGGTGCAGGACTGGGGGCCCGCCTGGACGCGGGAGACGACCAGCTCCGCCTGGCGCAGCCGCAGGTCCTCGCGGTCGAAGCGGAACCGCAGCTCGCGGCGCACCGTGAACAGTGACGCCTCCGCGTCCCGTCCCGCGCCGGCCGGGCGCAGCGCGTAGACGACGGTGTGGTCGGTGGTGACCTCCAGCGTCCCGGAGTCGGCCTCGGCGGCCTGGAGGGTGCCGCGGACCCGGATGTGCGGGTCCGCCAGCCGGACGCGGGCGGGGTCGAAGCGGACCAGCCATCCGGTGACCGCGTGCCGTCCGTCGGCGGCGGGCCGGTGCATGCTCTCGTCGAACTGTTCCTGCTGGCCGGAGTCCAGCAGCACCCGCACGGTGCGGGTCTCGCCGCCGGTGACCACGGCCGGGTCCAGTGCGGACCGTACGACGTAGTCCTGGGCGGTGAGCAGGGCGGTCACCACCTGGTCACCGGAGAAGTTCGCGGTGCGCCGGGTCGGCGGGAGGGGGACGCCCTCGGCGCCGGCGCGGAAGCCGGCGGCGGGGCTGTGCGCGTACAGGAGGCCGACGTCCCGGGCGCCGGGCACCGCGCCCGCGGGGGCGAGGGGCACGACGGTCATCCGTAACGGCTCCGCGGGCCGCGCGGCGACGGGGGTGCGGTAGGGGTGGCGTACGCCCATGTAGACGGCGGTGCCGAAGGCCACGGCGATCAGCAGGATCAGGACGAGCGCCTGCCGGGACAGTCCGCTGCGGCGGGCCGGCGGGAGGCGGCGCACGGCGGGCGTGTGGTCGGTGATGCGCTCCTGCGCGGAGAATTCCTGGAGCCGGGCAGCGCGCACGAAGGTCTCGTCGAAGACGACGGACCGGTACTCGTCGTCGCCGCCTCCGGGGGCTCCCTCGGGCGTCCCCTCGGGCGGGTCCGGAGGCTCTCCCATACCTTCAGGGTAGGTCCGGCGGGGTGCCGGTAAACGCCCGCCGGGGACCCAACTTCTGACAGGTTCTCACCAAGCCGCGGGCGGTCTCACGGGCCTGCGGTGGGCAGCACCGGGACGGTCGGCCGGGAGTAGTCGGCCGACGCGGAGGGCGCGGCGCCGGCGCCCTGGCCGACCCCGGTGGTGGCGGGCGGCGGGGCGGGGTCCTGGCGCTGGGCGGAGCCGCCCCGGTAGACCGCCGAGAAGGCGAGGGCGACCATGCCGATGCCCATCACGAGGGCGAGCATCCAGGCGACCGGCCGGTGCCAGCGCACCTGTCTGCCGTAGGGGAAGCCGTGGTCGGCCTCCAGGGCGTCGCCGTCCTCGTCGTCGGGGTCGTAGCCGCCGGCGCCGCGGTAGCCGCCGTAGCCGTCGTCGGGCCGCCGGGCACGGGCGCGGTGGGCCTCGGCCTCGGAGGCCTCGGCTCTGGCCTGCGCGGCGGCCAGGAGGCGCTCGACGGCGGTCGGCTCGTGTACCGCTGCCGCCTGCACGAAGGCCTCGTCGAAGACCACGGAGGCGAACTCTTCGTCCGACACCCCGCGGTCGTGGTCGTCGTCGTCGGGCTTCCAGCCGTCAGGGAACGGCGTGCCCCCCACGTCCTCCGGCACGCGTCCAGAGTAGACCTGGGGGGTCAATTTGGGCAGACGGTACGGAAATTCGTCCGCCCACCGGACACACCGCCCCGCGCAGAGCCCACGAGGGCCCCACGAGGGCCCTCCGGGCGCGCGGCTCAGCGCCGAATGTGTCCGTCGCCGGTGACGATGTACTTCGTGCTGGTCAGCTCGGGCAGGCCCATCGGGCCGCGGGCGTGCAGCTTCTGCGTGGAGATGCCGATCTCCGCGCCGAAGCCGAACTGGCCGCCGTCGGTGAACCGGGTGGAGGCGTTCACCGCGACCGTGGTGGAGTCCACCAGCTGGGTGAAGCGGCGGGCGGCCTGCTGCGAGGTGGTGACGATGGCCTCGGTGTGGCCGGAGGTCCACAGCCGGATGTGCTCGACCGCCCGGTCCAGGGAGTCGACCACGGCGGCGGCGATGTCGTACGAGAGGTACTCGGTCTCCCAGTCCTCCGTGGTGGCCTCCACGACGGTGGCGCGGGAGTCCTTGGCGTACGCCATCACGCGCTCGTCGGCGTGCACGGTGACCCCGGCGTCGGCGAGGGCGTCCAGCGCGCGGGGCAGGAACTCGGCGGCGATGTCCTGGTGCACCAGCAGCGTCTCGGCGGCGTTGCACACGCCGACCCGCTGCGCCTTGGAGTTGACCAGGATGTCGACGGCCATGTCGAGGTCGGCCCGGGCGTCGACGTAGACGTGGCAGTTGCCGGTGCCTGTCTCGATGACGGGGACGGTGGACTCCTGCACGACGGTGTTGATCAGCGAGGCGCCGCCGCGCGGGATCAGCACGTCGACCAGGCCGCGGGCGCGCATCAGCTCCCGCACGCTGTCCCGGCCCTCGCCGGGGACCATCTGGACGGCGTCGGCGGGCAGGCCCGCGCCGTGCACGGCGTCACGCAGCACGCGGACCAGCGCGGTGTTGGAGCGGTAGGCGGAGGAGGAGCCGCGCAGCAGGACCGCGTTGCCCGACTTCAGGCAGAGGGCGGCGGCGTCGACCGTCACGTTGGGCCGGCCCTCGTAGATGATCCCGACGACGCCGAGCGGCACCCGGACCTGGCGCAGGTCGATGCCGTTGGGCAGGGTCGAGCCGCGGACGACCTCACCGACCGGGTCGGGCAGCGCGGCCACGTCGCGCACGTCGGCGGCGATGGCGCGGACCCGCTCGGGGGTGAGGGTGAGCCGGTCGATCATGCCCTCGCTGGTGCCGGCCTCGCGGGCCCTGGCCACGTCCTGGGCGTTGGCCTCGACGATCTCGCTCGTGCGGACCTCCAGCGCGTCCGCGATGGCGAGCAGCGCGTCGTCCTTGGCGGCGCGCGGCAGCGGCGCGAGGGTGGCGGCGGCGCCCTTGGCGCGGTAGGCGGCCTGGCTGACCGGGGACATCGAGTCGAACGGCGAGAGCGTGGTCATGAGGGGAAGAGTAGTGCGCGCGGCGCGCCGCGGAGGCGTTCGTCCCACGACCCGAGACACGGACATTGGCCGTCAAAACGGGTGGGACCGGTGGGGCACCGGGCGCCACGAGCGGGAGAGCCGGCCTTACGGGAACGGGTGCACGCCGACCGGTGTGGCCGGCACCGGACCGTGCCCGGCGGCGACCCGGCTGCGATAGGTGGCCCGGTCGATGACCTCCAGGCCCACGATCTCCCACGGCGGCAGTCCCGCGGTCCGCCGGTGCTCGCCCCACAGGCGCAGCGCCACCGCGGCCGCGTCGTGCAGGTCGCGGGCCTCCTCCCAGTAGCGGATCTCCGCGTGGTCGTCGGCGTAGCGGCTGGTCAGCAGGAAGGGGTGGTCGTGCGCGAGCTGTTCCAGCGCCCGCCGGACCTCCGCGACCGGCGCGGGCTCACCGGAGACGCTGAGGGTGACGTGCCACAGGCGGGGCAGGTCCCCGGCCTCGCCGCCCCGGTGCCGGTCCCCGGCCGTGACGCTGGTCAGCGCCCGTTCCTCGCCCGCCGCCCGGGAGCCGCGGCCACCGCGAGACACCGTCGTCCCAGGGCGCACTCGTCTCACGACGGCCTCCTTCACACGCGGACCGCCCGGGTCCGGGCGGAATTTGTCCCTGCGACAAAGTTGAGCAGGCCGCCGCGGATCGCGGGGCGCTTTCGCGGAACGTCCACCACCGAGGGCCGACGTTTCGGGGCATTACGGATGCAGGACCACGAGATCG
The DNA here is from genome assembly GCA_002154585.1 of Streptomyces pseudogriseolus. Classification (GTDB taxonomy): domain Bacteria; phylum Actinomycetota; class Actinomycetes; order Streptomycetales; family Streptomycetaceae; genus Streptomyces; species Streptomyces pseudogriseolus. The sequence continues at coordinate 22,710 of MUNG01000004.1, read as the reverse complement.
TCCCTGTGTACGACCTCGCGTTCGTACCCGGGGCCCAGTTCCCGCGCGAGTTCGCGGGTGGAGCGGCCCACCAGAAGGGGGATCTCCTTGGCGTCGAAGTTGACCAGCCCGCGCGCCACCGCGCGTCCCTCCCGGTCCCGCAGCTCCACCGGGTCGCCCGCGTTGAACTCGCCCTCGACGCCCGCGATGCCGGCCGGGAGCAGCGACTTGCGCCCTTCCACGACCGCGCGCACCGCGCCGTCGTCCAGGGTGAGCGAGCCCTGCGGGGTGGAGGCGTGCTGGAGCCACAGCAGCCGGTCGGCGGAGCGGCGCCCGGTGGGGTGGAAGTAGGTGCCGGTGTCGCCGCCGCCGAGCGCCTCTGCCGCGTGGACCGCGCTGGTCAGCACCACCTGGATGCCCGCGGCGGCGGCGATCCGGGCGGCCTCCACCTTGGTGACCATGCCGCCGGTGCCGACGCCCGCCTTGCCGGCGCTGCCGATCTCCACGTGCGCGAGGTCCTCGGGGCCCCTGACCTCCGCTATCCGCGAGGTGCCGGGGCGGGACGGGTCGCCGTCGTAGACGCCGTCCACGTCGGACAGCAGCACCAGCAGGTCGGCGCGGACCAGGTGGGCGACGAGGGCGGCGAGCCGGTCGTTGTCGCCGAAGCGGATCTCGTCGGTGGCGACGGTGTCGTTCTCGTTGACGATCGGGAACGCGCCCATCGCGAGCAGCTTGTCCAGGGTGCGGGAGGCGTTGCGGTGGTGGGCGCGGCGGCTCATGTCGTCGCTGGTCAGCAGCACCTGGCCGACGCGGACGCCGTAGCGGGCGAAGGAGGCGGTGTAGCGGGCGACGAGCAGTCCCTGGCCGACGCTGGCGGCGGCCTGCTGACGGGCCAGGTCACGGGGGCGGCGGCGCAGCCCCAGCGGGGCGAGCCCGGCGGCGATGGCGCCGGAGGAGACGAGGACGATCTCCCGCTCGCCCCCGCTCCTGGTCTTGGCCAGGACGTCCACGAGCGCGTCCACGCGGTCGGCGTCCAGTCCGCCCGCCGCGGTGGTCAGCGACGAGGAGCCGACCTTGACGACGATCCTGCGCGCCTCGCCCACGGACTGCCGTGCCCCTGCCACCTTGCCGTCGCTCCCTCTCGTCGCTCACGTCGATCACGTCGATCACGTCGATCTTTCGCCCGGCAGGCAATCTACGCGAAGCGGATCGAAGGACGCTCGGCATTTCAGCCTCCGGACACCGCCGCCGCCCTGCGGTCCGTCGTACTCCGTCCGTGCGACCCGGCATGTGGACACCTGTGCGACAACACCTGGCCTGCGGCGGCGCGACACGCGCGTGTCGTCCGGAGGCCGACGGCCGTTAACCCCAGCGCACGTCCCTCACGACCCTGGAGTGACCGCAGTGCCCCTACCCACGTCCCGTCGGCGGTTCGGGGCCGGAATCCGCCGGCCCCGCCTTCCGCTGCTCCGCCCGCCCGGCCGCCCCGCGCTCGCCACGCTCCTCACGGCGTCCGTCCTGGCCGGCGCCTACGCGGTGCAGGCCGTGGCGGCGCTCGCCCCGCACGTGCCGCTGCTGCTGGCCGCCACCGCCCTCTCGCTGGCCGTCGAGGGCGTGCTGTACCGCTGGCAGCGGGGGGTGCCGGCGCTGTTCGCCAAGGCGCACGCGGACGTCACCGTCCGGCATGTGCTGCGCGACCTGCTGCTGGTGGTGGGCCTGCTGCGGCTCGGCGAGCAACACCGCGAGACGCAGTACGCGCCGCTGCTCGCCGGTCTGCTGCTGTGCTACGCCCTGCACTGCGCCATCCAGGCGGTGTCCGTGCTGGTGCGCCGCACCCGCACGCTGCCCGTGGTGACCCGCAACATCGACGCGTCCGCGCTGCGCCTGTCCCCCGCCCCGCCCGCGCTGCTGCGCCGCCCCGGCCACCGGCTGCTGGTGTTCGGGCTGCCCGCCACGGCCGGGCTGACCGCGACCGCGGTGACGCAGGACCCGCGGTGCGCGGCGGCCGGGATCGCACTGTCGCTGGCGCTCGCGCTGGGCGGTCTGGCCGCGCTGTCGCTGCGGCTGCTGCCGGGCCGGCGGCCGGCCGGCGAGCAGGAGGCGCTCGCCTGGTTCGACGCCTGGCTGGCCGAGTACCGGCCGACGGTGGGGCTGTACTTCTCCGGCGGGCCCTCCTCCGTCTACCAGGCGGGGATGTGGCTGGAGCCGCTGGCCAGGCTGGACGGCCGGCCGCTGATCGTGCTGCGCGAGCGGTTCATGGTGTCGCGGATCCCGGCGACCGACATCCCGATCGTGTGCCTGCCGAAGGTGCCGACGCTGATGCGGCTCGAGCACTCCACGCTCCAGGTGCTCATCCACCCCTCCAACTCCGGCAAGACCTCGCAGGTGCTGCGCATCCCCACGATCAAGCACGCCTTCGTCAACCACGGCGAGAGCGACAAGCTGTCCTCCTGCAACCCCTACGCGAAGGCGTACGACGAGGTCTGGGTCGCGGGCCCGGCGGCGCGCGAGCGGTACGCGCTGGCGGAGGTCGGGGTCGAGGACAAGGACGTGGTGGAGATCGGCCGCCCGCAGCTGGACGCGGTACGGCCGTACGCGGGCCCGCCGGCGGGCGCGTACACCACCGTGCTGTACGCGCCGACCTGGGAGGGCTGGGACGGCGACCCGGGCAACACCTCGGTGATCGCGGCCGGTGAGAACCTGGTGCGGGCGTTGCTCGCGGACCCGGGGGTGCGGCTGCTGTACAAGCCGCACCCGCTGACCGGCTCGGTGGACCCACGGGCGGGTGCCGCGGACCGCCGCATCCGGGAGCTGATCCGCGAGGCCAACCGGGCCCGTTCCGGTGCGCGCCCCGCGCGGTCGAAGGAGCTGGCCGCCCGCACCGCCGAGCTGGCCCGCCTGACCGCCGCGGAGTTCCGGGAGGGCGCCGACCAGGCGGAGCGGATGCTCGTCCAGTCCGTTCCCCCGCCGGGCCGCGCGGAGGCGGTGGCGCGGGCCGCACGGGCCTGGGAGGAGGCGTACTGGGCGTCGCTGCCGGAGGGGGAGCACCAGGTCGTCGTGGACGCGCGCCCCTCGCTGTACTCCTGCTTCGACGTGGCCGACCTGCTGATCAGCGACGTCTCCAGCGTGATCAGCGACTTCCTGGCCAGCGGCAAGCCGTACGCGGTGGCCAACACGGGCGCCCTGTCCGAGGCGGAGTTCCGCGCGGCCTTCCCGACGGTGGCGGCGGCGGTGATCCTGACGCCGGACGCGGCCGGGGTGCCGGCCCTGCTGGAGACGGTCCGCCACCCGGAGAAGGACGAACTGGCCGGTGCGCGGGCCGCGTTGAAGGCCCGGCTGCTCGGCCCGGCGGAGCCCGCGTCGCAGGAGCGGTTCGCGGCGGCGGTGCGGGCGCTGGGCGCGGCGGCGCTGGAGCACCGGCTGCGGGCGCCGGGCCGCCGTCCGGCGGAGCTGCCGGGGCAGCGGCGCGAGCCCGTGCCGCACCCCGTGTCCCCGGCCGCCGGGCCCCGGTCCGGGACGCCGACGCGGGCGTGACCGTCCGGACCTGACGACGCCCGGGCCTCGACGAGGGCCCGGGCGTGGCGTCCGGCGGGGTGGCGTGCGGCCGGGGTGGATCAGCGGCGCTCGAAGGAGCTCGGGTAGGGGAAGTACCACTCCAGGAAGTCGTGCACGTAGGCGCGCACGTACTTCCGCCGCTCGGGGGCGGTGTCCACGTCGTTCAGGCAGAAGAAGTCGTAGCCGCGGCGCGCCTTGAGGGACTCGACCCGCTCCTCCAGATGGGGCTTGCCGACGTCGACGTAGCGGTAGGTGAACTTCGCGGGGACGGCGCGGCCGGTGAGCAGCGCCAGATGGTGGTGGAAGGAGGTGGCCGGCGCCACGTCCTCGATCGACCGGAACCGGGACCGCATGGTCCGCTCGATCGCGTCGGGGTAGTCCCGCTCCAGGTCGTTCAGCACGTCCCGGCGCTGGGGGTGCGGGGTGTGCAGGAACTTGTGGGTGATGGACACCCCGTAGGTCTCCTCCAGCAGCCGGCGCACGTTACGCCCGGCCGAGTTGGGGGCGGAGGCCTGCGGGTGCGGGGCGCCGACGCCGATCTGGTACGAGGAGAAGGGCAGCCGGGCGATGCCGTTGGCGTGGAAGAAGTGCTGCGGGGTGACGCTGCGGCCGACGAACACGTCGTCGTTGAAGTACAGGTAGTGGTCCGAGAGCCCCGGGATGTGGTGCAGCCGCGTCTCGATGGCGTGCGAGTTGAACACCGGCAGGACGCCCTCGGGGAAGATGTCCTTGTGGTCCACGACCGTGATGCCGGGCGCGTCCGCGTCCAGCCACTCCGGCTTCTGGCCGTCGGTGACGATGTAGATGTGCCGGATGAAGTCGGCGTACATCTCCAGTGAGCGCAGCGAGTACTTCAGCTCGTCGTGGCTCGTGTAACGGGACTCGCCGACCTCGCGGGCCGCGATGCCGGCGTCCCCGTCGCCCCGGTACTTCTGGCGCTTGGCGCGCAGTTCGGGGTCCTGGCCGTCGACCCAGGTGTAGACGACGTCGATGGGAAACGTCACGTCCTCCACCGTGGTCACGGTGAACGGCGCGAACGTGGGGTGCTCCCGCCCGCCGACGGTCACCTCGGCGGGCGTCTGCTCCGCGGTCGGCAGCACGTCGGAGACGCGGTTGCGGCGCGGCGCCACGAGGGAGTCGGCCAGTACGGCCGCCGACGCCTGCGGCGACACGCGCGCCAGCTCCGCCTCCGCCTGCGGACCCGCCAGCACCTCCGCGCCGTCCCGCCAGAACTCCACGTCACAGCCCAGCTGCGGACCGCCCAGCAACTGACCGGCGGGACCCAGACGCACCACGCCGAAACGCATCACCGGAGCCGACGACAGCGACTTCGGCCACACCTCGTCCGCGAACAGCGAGAAGTCCGACACACCACCCGGCCGGGGACGCGCAGCGAACACGACCGTCCCCGCGTACAGATCCCGCATCGACCGCAGGAACGCCGCACGGTCCGACTCCCGCACACCCAGCGCCCACGCCGTACGCGACACACCCGGCACCACGAAGTACGGGATCTCCGCGCGCTCCAGCGCGTCCGCGACCAGGCTCAGATTGTCCGCCGCCGTACCGGCCGCCGTGAACCCGTCGACCACCCGGCCCCACAGCGGCACACCGTCGAAGGACACCTGGCGCACACCCGCGTCGGACCCCAGCAGCCCCTGCCGCTGCCGGGCGAGGCGTGCCGCCGACGCGCGGTCGCGCACCTTGCGGCCGACGCCGAGTCCCCTGCGCGCCAGCCGGCGGACGCGCCGCGAGGCGGGTGCCATCAACGCTTCCCGGAAGCGGTGCTTTCAGGTGCCTTCTCGAAGGAGCTCGGGAAGGGGAAGTACTCCTCCAGGAAGGAGAACATGCGGGCCGTGACCTCTTCGCGCTGCTCCGGCGGCACGTCGACGTCGTTGAGGCAGAAGAAGTCGTAGTTGCGCTTGGCGCGGATGCCCTCGAGGCGGCGGTCCGCGTCGTCCCGGCTGATGTTGACGTACCGGAAGCGGAACTTGCCGGGGACGCCCTTGCCGGTGATGTACGCGTGGTTGTAGTGCATCGACGCGGTCATGGCGATGTCGTCGGGCGACCGGAAGCGCGAGCGCATGGTCTGGCCGACCTCCTCGGGGAACATCTCCTCGAGCTCCTGGAGCACCGACCGCACCTGCGGCAGGGGGGTGTGCATGAAGTTGTGCGTGATGAAGCGGTCGTGGGCCTTCATCAGTAGCTGGCGCACGTTCTTGCCGGCCGAGTTGGTCGCGGTCTCGCCGCCGTGCGGCTGGCCGACGCCGACCTTGAGCGGCGAGAACGGGATGCGGGCGATGCCGTTGGCGTAGAAGAAGTGCTGCGGGGTGACGCTGCGGCCGACGAACACGTCGTCGTTGAAGTACAGGTAGTGGTCCGAGAGCCCCGGGATGTGGTGCAGCCGCGTCTCGATGGCGTGCGAGTTGAACACCGGCAGGACGCCCTCGGGGAAGATGTCCTTGTGGTCCACGACCGTGATGCCGGGCGCGTCCGCGTCCAGCCACTCCGGCTTCTGGCCGTCGGTGACGATGTAGATGTGCCGGATGAAGTCGGCATACATCTCCAGTGAGCGCAGCGAGTACTTCAGCTCGTCGTGGCTGGTGTAACGGGACTCGTTGGTCTCCTTGTCGAGGATCGCCGGGACGCCCTCGCTCTTGTACTTCTGCCGCTTGGCGCGCAGCTCGGGGTCCTCGCCGTCGACCCAGGTGTAGACGACGTCGATGGGGAACGTCACGTCCTCCACCGTGGTCACGGTGAACGGCGCGAACGTCGGGTAGTCGCGGCCCTGGACCGTGATCTTCGCGGACTTCTGCTCGCCGGTGGGCATGACGTCCGATATCCGGTTGCGCCGGGGGGCGACCAGGGCGTCGGCGAGCACGTCCGCGGAAGCCTGCGGCGACACGCGCGCCAGCTCCGCCTCCGCCTGCGGACCCGCCAGCACCTCCGCGCCGTCCCGCCAGAACTCCACGTCACAGCCCAGCTGCGGACCGCCCAGCAACTGACCGGCGGGACCCAGACGCACCACGCCGAAACGCATCACCGGAGCCGACGACAGCGACTTCGGCCACACCTCGTCCGCGAACAGCGAGAAGTCCGACACACCACCCGGCCGGGGACGCGCAGCGAACACCACCGTCCCCGCGTACAGATCCCGCATCGACCGCAGGAACGCCGCACGGTCCGACTCCCGCACACCCAGCGCCCACGCCGTACGCGACACACCCGGCACCACGAAGTACGGGATCTCCGCGCGCTCCAGCGCGTCCGCGACCAGGCTCAGATTGTCCGCCGCCGTACCGGCCGCCGTGAACCCGTCGACCACCCGGCCCCACAGCGGCTCGCCGTCGAAGGACACCTGGCGCACACCCGCGTCGGAGCGCGACAGGCCCTGCCGCTGCCGCGCGACCCGCAACAACCACGCCCGGCGCTTCTGCGCCTGCATCGCGCTCTTGGTGCGCGACTTCAGACTGCTTCCGATGCGGGTACGCACACTCACTTCAATCCCAAACCTTTCGGCGAGTCCCGACGTGGCCTACATGATGGAGGTGTCAAGGCGACCAGCGGCAACGAGCGCTGCACCCCCATACGGCGCCACACGCGGAGCGCTCGGGGCTCCTCCAGGGTCAAGCCGCAGGGGGGAAGTTTACAGCAACGCTGTCACATTCCTGTTCGATGACATGCGCCGCCACGACGGGCGGAGTTCACACCTTCGTCGCCTGCGTTTGCCATCGTCAATTCCGGGCCTTACATCTCCCGTATGGGTATTCTTCGGACTTATCCGTCCCTCTTGAGATTCCGACCGTTCCCGGTCGCCGGGAGATCATATTCGTGACGTAGCACACACTCACGTTTGAGAGCAGAGTGTTCGGGCGAGCATGCAGACTTACGGTCATGCGTGTACCTCCACTCCCCGAAGTCCGCCGCCTCACGGAGAAACAGCGAGACGCCTGGTGGACCGTTCTCCTGGTCGATCCCGTCGCCACCCCGCTCGTCCGCTGGACCGCCATGTGGACACGGGTGACCCCGAACCAGATCACCTGGGCCGCCCTGGTCCTCGGGATCGGGGCAGCGGCCTGCTTCGCCCAGGGTGACTGGCAGTGGCTGGTGGCCGGAGCCGTCGTCTATCACGTCAGCTTCATCCTGGACTGCATGGACGGAAAGCTCGCCCGTCTGACGGGGAAGGGCTCGGCGTTCGGCGCCTGGCTCGACTACATCTTCGACCGCGTCCGCGTGCTGATCTGCGCCGTCGCCCTGATGGGCGGGCAGTACCAGCGCACGGAGGACGTCACCTACATATGGCTCGCCCTGGCCGTGGTGTTCCTCGACATGCTCCGCTACATGGACGCGCTGGAGATATGGAAGGTCCGCCTGAACATGCGGCGGCGCCAGCGTGAGCGCGCCGAGGAGCTGGGCCTGATCGACGCGTCCCAGGACAACGGCTCGGACGACGACCCCGAGAACGACGACACGCCGGTGAAGGGCGCCCCCCGGGTTCCCGCCCAGCCGACGGGCAGCGAGGTCTCCGCGGCCGCCTCCGCCGAGCCGGCCCCCGCGCACGTGGTGCCCCCGGCCAAGACGTTCATCACGCGCCTGCCCGGGTACGTGCCGCTGCGCGACTTCCTGGTCAGCCACCGGATCCGCATCCATCTGTTCAGCGGCATCGAGTTCCAGATGACGATCTTCATCATCGCGCCGCTGCTGAACTCGATCTTCTGGCCGACGGTCGCCGCGGGCGCTCTGCTGCTCGCCTTCGAGGTGCTCGTCGTCTACCGCCTCCTGCTGGCCACCCGCGCCTTCCAGCGCACGATGGCCCGGTACGACCGTATGGAGGCCGAGATGCGGTCCGAGACGGCCGGTCCGTCGGAGCGGGCCACGCTGGTCTGAGCGGACAAGACCGCCCGGCGAAAGGACGAGCACGGACCCCCGGCAGAGAGTGTGCTGATCCGATGAACGAGACGCTTCCGGCACTGTCCCCGAACTACGCGACGCTCCGGCGTCACGTCTTCACCGAGGCCACCGAGGTGCACGGGAAGTGGCCTGTCGAGTTCCAGTTCCGCCCGGCCCGCGGGGACCACCGCAATCTGCTCGTGGTCTTCTCGTCCGTGGGGAGCAGATACGGATTCGGCAACGCCCTCGACAGCGTCCAGTGCCACATCCTGCGGATCCGCGACCACTTCGACGGCGGTGCGTCGTACTACGTCGCCCGGGACATGGACTTCTCGGTGTCGGAGTCCGTCCAGTCGCTCATCTCGAGTTTCATGGAGCGACTGGGCGTGTCCCGGGACGGGGTGACCCTGCTGGGCGCGTCGAAGGGCGGCAGCGCCGCCCTCTACTACGGCATCAGACACGACTACAAGAACATCGTCGCGTCGACTCCCCAGTACTTCCTGGGCAGCTACTCGCACGGTCACGGGCAGCTCGGCGACGCGGTTCTCGGCGAGGGCCAGCCGGCCGAGAACGTCGAGATCATGGATTCCGTGATGAGGGATCTCCTCGAGAAGGACACGGAATTCGACCGGAACATCTACGTGATCTCCTCTCCGGGTGATGACCAGTACGAGCAGGAGGTGAAGCATTTCCTGCCCGCGCTGCGGTCGTACGAGAACTTCAACTTCCTGTTCGTGGACTCCCCGACCGTGCGGCGCCACGACGAGGTCGTCCGCCAGGCCATGCCCTCGATCCTGAGCATCGTCTACGCGCTCACCGAGGGCGTGGCCCCGCGCTGGGGCGACGTCCGGATCGGCCCGGGGCCCGAGGACGAGGAGAAGGCGGCCGAGCACCTCGACCGGCTCCGGCGCTCCGACACCGCGCTCGCGGTCCTCACCCGGGCCGTCGCGGCCGACGGGCGGCTCCGGCTCGCCGGACACGCCTTCCTCCCCGGCGTCTCCCGCGAGGGCGCGAAGGACGAGGTGAAGCGGCTCGTCCTGGAGCGGCGCGGCCGGAGCTGGACGTTCCCGCTGACGTCCGCCAAGGAGATACGGCTGTACCGCGAGTACTTCGACGAGTACGTCTGCGCGTACGAACAGGGCGGGTTCGCCACCCCCGACGACCTGGACCTCACCGCGCTGCCCCGGGGCACGTACGAGGCCTCCGTGATCGTGTCGAGCCCCGACGAGGGGATCGAGCGGCGCACCCGCCTGATCGCCTCCCGGCCGGTCGACGCCCGCCAGGCCCTCGGCGACTGCGAACTGCTCGTCCGGGGCGGCGGGAACGGCGTCAAGGTGACCAAGCGGCGCATCCTGGGCGACGACACGGACGGCGTGCGCTTCTCCCTGGAGAAGTCCTGGCAGCGGGACCGCACGGTGCACTCCGAGGGCGTCTTCTTCCTCCCCGGCAGGAACGCCGACAAGAAGGGCCACGCCCACTACTACCTGGTCCTCCAGGGCCGGCGCGGCTGCTTCTCCTTTCCCCTGGAGGCGCGGAAGAACACCGCGGCCGTGCACGCGCACCGGCGCCGCGGGGACATCGGCGCCTACCCCTTCGGCTACTTCACCACGCCCGGTGACGAGGGGGTCGACGTGTCCGCGCTTCCGGCCGGCCGGTACCGGATGTACGTCTCGATGAGCACGGGCGGCGCCCTGTTCACCAGGAAAGCCGGCCGTGTCACCCTCCGCACGGTGCGCTGACCGGGCGGAAGACCGGGCTCGGGCAACTGTTACGGGTGTTGCCGAGTCACTTGTTACGACAATGCGACAGAAGATGTGACGGAGCACGGTCCGGGCGGAGATACGCTCGAGCGTCCGACTCCGCGTCGATCACCGGCGCCGGCGGGTCCCGGCGGCGCTCGGCCCCGGACCGTGTCGCAGACTTCTCATGTCTCGCAGACGCTCCACGAACAAGGAGAATCCCCAACGTGTCCGCCCGCGATCTCGCGTCCCCACCGCGGCCGTCAGCAGATGGTGCCCCGTCCGTCCCCCGCACGCGGGGCGACTCCCCCGCACCGCCGTCCGGCGACAGGCCCGCCCCCGCGGCGGGCGGCGCCGGCCTGAGGCTCGACATCCAGGGACTGCGCGCGGTCGCGGTCACGCTGGTGGTGGTCGCCCACGCGGGTGTGTCGTCGCTGGCCGGCGGCTTCGTCGGCGTGGACGTCTTCTTCGTCATCTCCGGCTTCCTCATCACCTCGCTGATGCTCCGCGAATGGAAGCGTGAGGGCCGGATCTCGCTGGGCCGCTTCTACGCCCGCCGGGCCATGCGCCTGCTGCCCGCCTCCACGCTGGTCGTCATGGCCACGCTGGCCGGGTCGTGGCTGTTCCTGGGCCCGCTGCGATTCGCCGAGTACGCCAAGGACGCCATCGCCTCCGCCTGGTACGTCGTCAACTTCCGGCTGGCCGACACGGGTACCGACTACTTCAACACGGACGTGCCGCCGTCGCCGTTCCAGCACTTCTGGTCGCTGGCGGTGGAGGAGCAGTTCTACCTGATCTGGCCCGTCCTGCTGATCGTGGCGCTGAAGATCTTCCGGCGCCGCGCCCTGCTGGCGATCCCGCTGCTGGCCCTGGCCGCCGCGTCCTTCGCCGTCAACCTGCACCTCACCGAGACCTCCCCGTCCTGGGCCTACTTCGGCTCGCAGGGCCGCATCTGGGAGCTGGCGGTCGGCGCCCTGCTGGCGCTGGTCGCGCACCGGCTGAACGACATCCCGCGCCCGGTCGCCGCGGCCCTGAGCTGGGCGGGCCTCGCCGCCATCGCCTACGCGGCGGTCGCCTTCGACGACCACACCGTCTTCCCCGGCCACAACGCCGTGGTCCCCGTGCTGGGCGCGGCCGCCGTGCTGGCCGGCGGCGCGGCGGGCGGCCGGTACGGCGCGGGCCTGGTGCTGTCGCTGCGGCCCGCCGTGTGGGTCGGCGGCGTCTCGTACGCCTGGTACCTGTGGCACTGGCCGCTGATCGTCATCGTGCCGGCGGCCGCCGGGTTCGGCGAGCACGAGGGCCCGCTGCGGCTGATCGCCGCCCTGGGCGGTCTGGTGCTGGCCTGGCTGACGCTGAAGTTCGTCGAGGACCCGATGCGGTTCCACCGGGCGTTCAAGGCGCACGCGGCCCGTGGCCTGTCGCTGGGTCTTGGTCTGTCGGCGGTCGCGGCGGTGGCCGCGCTGGTCGCCGCGCAGTTCCCGCCGAGCCTGTCGTCGGGCGGGGCGCAGCAGAACACCAAGGAGGCGATCGCGCAGGCGCCCGACCCGCAGGCCGCGCTGACCCGGCTGCTGGAGAACCCGGCGGACAAGATGCCGTCCAACCTCTCGCCGAGCGTGCACGACGTGGCGTACAAGCGGACGGCGGTCTACAACGACGACTGCGCGCTCACCATGTCGGACGAGAAGCAGACGCAGCCGTGCCTGTACGGCGACAAGAACGGCGACCGCAGCGTGGTGCTGTTCGGCGACTCGCACGTCGCCCAGTGGTTCCCGGCGTTCGACGCGATCGCCCGCAAGCACCACTGGAAGCTGTACTCGTTCACCAAGAACGCCTGCAAGGTCTCCCAGATCACCATCGCCTACAACAACGGCCCGTACTCGTCCTGCGACGACTGGCGTGAGGTGACCATCGACAAGATCAAGGAGATGGAGCCCGAGCTGGTCGTCACCTCCAGCTCCAACTCGGCGAAGCTGTGGGGCGAGGGCGACACCGCCACCGAGTGGGGCAAGGGGCAGGCCGAGACCTACCGGATCCTCCAGCGGGGCCGCACCCGGGTGCTCACGCTGCTGGACAACCCCTGGCCGAAGAACAACACCGTGGACTGCGCGGTCGCCCACCCGGACGACCTGTCCGCATGCGCCAACACGCTGTCCGAGTCCGACAAGCAGCCCTCGGTGACCAAGGCGATCCGCGAGGCGGCGGCCGCCGAGGACGTGACGGTCATCGACCCGTCCCCCTGGATCTGCGCGCCCTCCGGCAACTGTCCGGTCGTGGTGGGCAACACGCTGGTGTACCGGGACTACGGCCACCTGGCCGACGCCTACGTCGAGGCGCTGACCCCAGTGCTGGAGGAGCGGCTGCTGCGGCTCTTCGGGGCGGACCTGAGCCGGACGCCCGGCAACTGAGCATGAATAAGGGCCCGTTCCGCTGGGAACGGGCCCTTCTTCATGTGCGCGGGACTTCGTGCGCGCGGGGGGCGCGCCGCGTCAGAACGGCTCGAAGCCGTCGAACTCCTGCTCCGCCTCGTCGCGCTGGGCGTCGCGGTCGCGGCGCCGCTGGGCGGCCGGGCGGGGCGCCTCGAAGCGGTGGTCCTCGCCGCGGCGGCCGAGCATCTCCGCGCCGGCGCTGACGGACGGCTCCCAGTCGAAGACCACGGCGTTGTCCTCGGGGCCGATGGCGACGGCGTCGCCGGAGCGGGCGCCCGTCTTCATCAGCTTCTCCTCGACGCCGAGGCGGTTGAGCCGGTCGGCGAGGTAGCCGACGGCCTCGTCGTTGTTGAAGTCGGTCTGCCGCACCCAGCGCTCGGGCTTCTCGCCGCGCACCCGGAACACCAGCTCGCCGCCGGCCTCCTCGCGGGTGACGGTGAAGCCGGTGTCGTCGACCGCCTTGGGACGGATGACGATGCGGGTCGCCTCCTCCTTCGGCCTGGCCGCGCGCGCCGTGGCCACCAGGTCGGCGAGCGCGAAGGACAGCTCGCGCAGGCCGGTGTGGGCCACGGCGGACACCTCGAAGACGCGGTAGCCGCGCTCCTCCAGGTCCGGGCGGACCATGTCGGCGAGGTCCTTGCCGTCGGGCACGTCGATCTTGTTGAGGACGACGAGCCGCGGCCGGTTGTCCAGGCCGCCGTACTGGCGCAGCTCCTCCTCGATGACGTCGAGGTCGGAGACGGGGTCGCGGTCGGACTCCAGGGTGGCGGTGTCCAGCACGTGCACCAGGACGCTGCACCGCTCGACGTGGCGCAGGAACTCCAGGCCCAGTCCCTTGCCCTGGCTGGCGCCGGGGATCAGGCCGGGGACGTCGGCGATGGTGTAGACGGTCGAACCGGCCGTGACCACGCCGAGGTTGGGCACCAGCGTGGTGAAGGGGTAGTCGGCGATCTTCGGCTTGGCCGCGCTGAGCACGGAGATCAGCGACGACTTGCCGGCGCTGGGGTAGCCCACGAGGGCCACGTCGGCGACGGTCTTGAGCTCCAGGACGACGTCGCGCAGGTCGCCCGGCTCGCCGAGCAGCGCGAAGCCGGGGGCCTTGCGCCGCGCCGAGGCGAGGGCGGCGTTGCCGAGGCCGCCGCGGCCGCCCTGGGCGGCGACGTAGGAGGTGCCGTGGCCGACGAGGTCGGCGAGGACGTTGCCCGCCTTGTCGAGCACCACGGTGCCGTCCGGCACGGGCAGGACGAGGTCCTGCCCGTCCTTGCCGGAGCGGTTGCCGCCCTCGCCGGGCTTGCCGTTGGTGGCCTTGCGGTGCGGCGAGTGGTGGTAGTCGAGCAGGGTGGTCACGGACTGGTCGACGGTGAGGATCACATCGCCGCCGCGTCCGCCGTTGCCCCCGTCGGGGCCGCCGAGCGGCTTGAACTTCTCGCGATGGACGGAGGCACAGCCGTGACCTCCGTTACCCGCGGCGACATGCAGCTCGACGCGGTCCACGAAGGTGGTCATGGAAAGTGCCTCCAGTTACTACGGGGTTGTCTCTTGGGTAACACGCGAAAGGCGGACCCGCTTCCCGTCGGGGAAGTGAGGTCCGCCTCGCGAAAGTGTCCGGTCAGGCGACCGGGACGATGTTCACGACCTTGCGGCCACGGCTGGTGCCGAACTGCACCGAACCGGCCTGCAGCGCGAACAGCGTGTCGTCGCCGCCGCGGCCGACGCCGGCGCCCGGGTGGAAGTGGGTGCCGCGCTGGCGGACCAGGATCTCGCCCGCGTTGACGACCTGACCGCCGAAGCGCTTCACGCCGAGGCGCTGAGCGTTGGAGTCACGACCGTTGCGGGTGGACGATGCGCCCTTCTTGTGTGCCATCTCTCCTCAGTCCCTTACTTCGCAGCCGCGGGGATCTCAGTGACCTTGATCGCCGTGTACTGCTGGCGGTGGCCCTGACGACGGCGGTAGCCGGTCTTGTTCTTGTAGCGCAGAATGTCGATCTTCTGGCCCTTGTGGTGGTCCACGACCTCGGCCTGGACCTTGATCCCGGCCAGCACCCACGGGTCGCTGGTCACGGAGTCGCCGTCGACGACGAGCAGGGTCGAGAGCTCGACCGTGTCGCCGACCTTGGCGGTGGAAATCTTGTCAACCTCGACGATGTCGCCGACAGCAACCTTGTGCTGGCGACCACCGCTGCGCACGATGGCGTACACGCGGATCTCACTCTCACTCGAAGAACGGCACCCCCGCAGGCCAGTCGCCCACGCACATACGCGGGCGACCTCTCCCGGTCGCGGCCCGCGCGGGTCCGTATCCGGGAGGAAAAAGGTTTACGGGGATGTGGCGGTCCCGATGGACACGCCGACGGTCAAGGTTACGGGGCCGGAGCCACGGGGGTCAAACCGGACCCCCGCGGGCCCGCGCCGCTCAGTGACCGGCGACGATCTCCCGTCCGCGGGCGAGGTCGTCGTGGTTGTCGATCTCGACCCACCGGACGTCGCCGATCGGCGCCACGTCGATCCGGAAGCCCCGGTTCACCAGCTCCTGGTAGCCGTCCTCGTAGTACAGCTGCGGGTCCCGCTCGAACGTCGCCCTCAGCGCGTCCGCCAGCTCCACGGCCGCGTCGCCCTCGATCAGCGTCACGCCGATGTACTCGCCGGTCGCCTCCGCCGGATCCATCAGCTTCGTGATCCGCGTCATCCCCTTCGCCGGGTCGACGACGACCTTCATCTCCTCGTCGGCGAGCTTCTTCACCGTGTCCAGCGCCAGGATGATCTTCCTGCCGTCACCGCGCGCGTCCAGCAGCGTCCGCTCGACCGACACCGGGTGCACCGTGTCGCCGTTGGCGAGGATCACCCCGTCCTTCAGGGCGTCCCGCGCGCACCACAGCGAGTAGGCGTTGTTCCACTCCTCCGCCTTGTCGTTGTCGATGAGCGTGAGCTTCAGCCCGTACGTGGCCTCCAGCGCCTCCTTGCGCGCGTACACGGCCTCCTTGCGGTAGCCGACCACGACACCCACCTCGGTCAGCCCGATCTCCGCGAAGTTGCCGAGCGTCAGGTCCAGGACCGTCGCGGCGTCCGGGTCGCCCTCCGCGCCCACCGGCACCAGGGCCTTGGGCAGCGTGTCGGTGTACGGGCGAAGACGCCGGCCGGCGCCGGCCGCGAGCACGAGGCCTATCATCGCGGTCGTTCTCCTCACGGGACATGAAAAAGCGTGTGGCCCTGCCCCGCGAGGGACAGGACCACACAGCGTAGACGCAGGTCAGCTCTCGTCGGCCGCCGCCGTGACGGAGGACGGCGCCTGCTGCTCGGCGGCCGCCGTCTTCTTCGTCGTGGCCTTCTTCGCCGTCGACTTCTTGGCCGCGGTCTTCTTCGCCGCCGTCGTCGTCTTCTTGGCGGCGGTCTTCTTGGCCGTCGTCGTCTTCTTCGTGGCGGCCTTCTTCGCGGTGGCCTTCTTGGCCGTCTTGCGGGCGGCCTTCTTGGCCGGAGCGGCCTCCTCGGCGCCCTCGGCCGGCTCCGCCGCCTCGACGGCCTCGGTCTCGGCGGGCTTCTGCTCGTCCGCCGGGGCGGACGGCAGGACCACGACGGCCGTGTCCTCGGACGCGGTCGAGGTGCTCGGCTTGCGCACCGCGCGACGCCGCGGACGCGCCGGGGCCTGCGCCTCGGGCGCGGGCTCCGGGGCGGCCTCCCCGGCCGGGGTCTCCTCGGCCTTCGGCGCCTCCTCCGTCTTCGCGGGCTCGGCGACCGTCACCACCGCGGCCTCGGCGCCCGCCGGGGAACCGGCCGGCGCGGACACCTTGCGGGTGGCCCGGCGCCGGGTACGGCCCTGCGGAGCGGTCTCCTCGGCGGCCTGCGGCACCACGACGTCCTCGGCGGCGGCCGGCTCGGCCAGCGCCTCCGCGGCCGTCTCGGGCTGCACGGGACGCTCCGCCTCCTCGGCGGCCGTCACGTCCTGCGCCGTGGGAACGGCCGGCGTCTCCTCGACGACGGGCGCTTCCTCGGCACGCTCCTCGGCCTGCCTGCGGCCGCCCCGGGCGCTCTCCCGCCCCGGGGAGCCCGCGGGCGCGGACGCCCGACGGCTCGCCCGGCGGCGCGTACGGCCACGGGAGGCCGCGGCCTCCGCCTCGGCGGCGCTGCTGTACAGCTCCTCGTCCGGGGTGAACTCGGGCGCCGGCAGCGCGGCCGGCTCGGCCACCTCGGCGGCGACCTCGGCCGGCGTCTCCGCCTCGGCCTCGGCCTCCTGCTCGGGCGTCTCCGCCACGGCGGTCTCGTGCTCGTGCGGCTGGTCCGCCGCGCCGGCCCGGGCCCGCTTGCGGCGCTTGCCGCCGCCGGCGGAGGACGGCTGGTCGAGGTGGACGATGACACCGCGGCCGTTGCAGTGGACGCAGGTCTCGGAGAACGACTCCAGCAGGCCCTGGCCGACCCGCTTGCGGGTCATCTGGACCAGGCCCAGCGAGGTCACCTCGGCGACCTGGTGCTTGGTGCGGTCCCGGCCCAGGCACTCCAGCAGGCGGCGCAGCACCAGGTCCCGGTTGGACTCCAGCACCATGTCGATGAAGTCGATGACGATGATGCCGCCGAGGTCGCGCAGCCGCAGCTGGCGCACGATCTCCTCGGCCGCCTCCAGGTTGTTCCTGGTGACCGTCTCCTCGAGGTTGCCGCCCTGACCGGTGAACTTGCCGGTGTTGACGTCGATGACGACCATCGCCTCGGTCCGGTCGATCACCAGCGAACCGCCGCTGGGCAGCCAGACCTTGCGGTCCAGCGCCTTGGCGAGCTGCTCGTCGATCCGGTACGTGGCGAAGACGTCGACCTCGCTGGTCCAGCGGGACAGCCGCTCGGCCAGGTCGGGCGCGACGTGGGAGACGTACCCGTGGATGGTCTCCCATGCCTCGTCACCGCTGACGACGACCTTGGTGAAGTCCTCGTTGAAGATGTCCCGGACGACGCGGACGGTCATGTCCGGCTCGCCGTACAGCAGCGTCGGCGCGGTGCCGCCGTTCTTGGACTTCTTCTTGATCTCCTCCCACTGCGCCTGGAGCCGCTCGACGTCGCGGCGCAGCTCGTCCTCGCTCGCGCCCTCGGCGGCGGTGCGCACGATGACGCCCGCGTCCTCGGGGACGATCTTCTTGAGGATGGTCTTCAGCCGGGCCCGCTCGGTGTCGGGCAGCTTGCGGCTGATGCCGGTCATCGAGCCCTCGGGCACGTACACGAGGTAGCGGCCCGGGAGGGAGACCTGGCTGGTGAGGCGGGCGCCCTTGTGGCCGATCGGGTCCTTGGTGACCTGGACCAGCACCGGCTGCCCGGACTTCAGCGCGGACTCGATGCGGCGCGGCCCGCCGGACATGCCGAGCGCCTCGAAGTTGACCTCGCCGGCGTAGAGCACGGCGTTGCGGCCCTTACCGATGTCGATGAAGGCGGCCTCCATCGACGGCAGCACGTTCTGCACCTTGCCCAGGTACACGTTGCCGACGTACGAGGTGGCCTGCTCCTTGTTGACGTAGTGCTCGACGAGCACGCCGTCCTCGAGGACGCCGATCTGCGTGCGGTCGCCGTGCTGGCGGACCACCATGACGCGCTCGACGGCCTCGCGGCGGGCCAGGAACTCGGCCTCGGTGATGATCGGGACGCGGCGGCGGCCCTGCTCGCGGCCCTCGCGGCGGCGCTGCTTCTTGGCCTCCAGGCGGGTGGAGCCCTTGATGGACTGCACCTCGTCGGACGGCTCCGACTTCGGACGCGGCTCACGGACCTTGACGACGGTGCGCTCGGGGTCGTCGGCGGACGGCTCGGGCTCCCCGCCGCTGTCCCCGGCGCGGCGACGACGGCGACGGCGGCGACGGCTGCTGCTGGAGCCGCCGTTGTCCTCGCGCTCCTCGCGCTCACGCTCGTCGGCGTCCTCGTCGGACTGCTCGGCGCTGTCCTCGCCGTCCTGGCCGGACTGCTCGGCGGTGTCCTCGCCGTCCTGCTGCTCGGCGCCGTCGGCGTCCGCGGACTCGCCGCGGCGGCGGCGACGGCCGCCACGGCGACGGCGGCGGCGCGAACCGGACGCCTCGTGGTCGTCGGTGTCGTCGTGGTCGTCGCCCTCGTCGGTGTCGTCGGCGCCGTCCGTCCGGTCCTCGGCCTGCTCCGCGGTGTCCTCGGCGTCGGCCTCGGGGGTCTCCTCGACGGCGGCCGGGGCGGTGGCCTCGGGCTCGTCGGAGACGCCCTTGCGGCGCCGACGGCGGCGGGAGGCGGCCGGCTGCTCCTCCGGGAGCTCCTCGGTCTCCTCCTCCGGCTCCACGGCCTCGGTGAGCCCGGCGGCGGCCTCGGCGGCGGCCCGCTCGGGGGTCTGGAAGCGGGGCTCGGTGAACACCGGCGGCTGGAACACGGCGACGGCGGGACGCGCGGGACGGCGCGGGGCGCCCTCCTTGTCCTCGTCCCCGGCGGTGCGGGCGGGGCGCGCGGGCTCGGCGAACCCGGCGGCGGCCTTGCGGACGGCGCGCCGGCGACGGCGCGGGCCGGCCTCCTCGGCGGGGGCCTCGGGGGTCTGCGCGGCGGGCGTCTCGTCCTGCGTGTCGTTCTCCGTCACCGGGGCCTCCTCGGCGGTCGGGGCGGCCTGCTCGGTCCCGGCCGTCACCTCGGCGGCGGGTGCGCCGGCGGGCGCGGACGCGCGCCGCGAGGCACGGCGACGGGTGCGGCGCGGGGCGGCATCGTCCTCCGCGGTGCCGGCGGCGGGCTCGGCGGTCGCCTCGGCGGCGGGAGCGGGCTCCTCGGCCGCGGGCTCCTCCGCCGCCGGCTCGGCGGGCGTCTCGGCCGCCGGGGCGGTCACGCTGCGCGTCGCACGGCGCCGGGTACGGCGCGGAGCGGCGTCCTCCGTCGCGTCGGCGGCCGGCTCGGCCTGGGTCTCGGGGGTTTCGGGCGTCCGGGCGGTCTCGTCGGCGGCCGGGGTCTCGGCGGCCGGCGCCGGGGCGGTCACGCTGCGCGTGGCGCGACGCCGGGTACGGCGCGGAGCGGCGTCCTCCGTGGAGTCAGCGGCCGGCGTCTCGGCGACCGGCTCGGACGCCGGGGCGGCCGGCTCGGACGCGGTCTGCGCCGCCGGTACGACGGTCTCGGCGGCCTCCGCGGACGCCGGCGCCCCGGCGGGCGCGGCCGCGCGGCGGACCGCACGGCGACGCCGGGGCGCGGGGGCCTCGGTCTCCTGCGGGGTGTCGGCCGTGCCCTCGGCAGGCCCGGACGTCTCCGCCGCCGGGGCGGGCGTCTCCGTGGCCGGTATGGCCGGCGTGACGGTCTCCGCCGTGCTGCCCTCGGCAGCGGCGGGCGGGCCCGCCGGGCGGGACGCGGCCCTGCGTCGCCTGCGCGGCGGCAGGGTGTCGCTGGGGGTGTTCGGTTCGGAGCCCTCGATGGGCTCGGTCGGTTCGAGCATGCGGGCGTTTCTCCCGTCAGGCTCCCGGGCGCCGCGCCTGGTCCGGCGATGCCGGTGACGTCCGCGGCCCGCGCGGTGCGCGGTGGCCGCCGTCCGGGGCGCGGGCGCCGCTCGGAAGCTCTCTGTGTCCTGTCTCGCCGGTTCCGTACGCCGAATGCGTACGGCCTGGCGAAAGTCTTCTGGTCGGTGCGCTGCCCGACCCAGGTGGCTCCCGAGTTCGAGGGCGGCGCTTACGACGTCCGTCCCTACGCGGGACCTTCCTTACGCCGGCGCCGTCGCGGCGGCAGTGGCGGCGGCCGTGTGCGGCTCGGTCGCTGCTGCCTCGCGGTCGGGCGCGAGCGGGTCGGTCACCGTGCCGGTCTCTTCATCGAACAGCCCCTGCGCCAGCCTGGTCACCGCTACGGGGACCGGCGGCGCCAGGTCGGCCACGGCGCGGAGACCGGACAGGACGTCGTCGGGTCGTACGGCAGGCGTCACGTGCCGAACAACCAGCCGCAGTATCGCACAGGGCCGGTCGGTCGGCCTATCAGCCGGCGAGGAGTCCGTCCCGGCCGCGTCCTCGACGGTTTCGAGGGCGACGACCGCGGAGCGGGCATCGAAGGTACGGATGCCGTTCTTCATGCGGCGCTGGACCTCGACGGTCCCGGCCGCCTCGAAGGCGTCCACCGCGCGGCGGGCGTCCTCGGGGGCGACACCGTCCAGCCGCAGCTCCCACACGGAGGCCGTGAGCCGGTCGGCGAGCCCGGAGGTGCGGGCCTCGACGGCCTCGACGATGTCGAGCCCGGCGGGCATCGACTCGTCCAGCAGGGCCCTCAGCCGCTCGGGGTCCCGCGGCTCGGTGAGCGCGATCTCCAGGTACTCGGCCTCGCTGCCGGTGCCGGTGGGTGCGGCATTGGCGTACGACACCTTCGGGTGCGGCGTGAAACCGGCCGAGTACGCCATGGGCACCTCGGCGCGGCGCAGCGCGCGCTCGAAGGCACGCTGGAAGTCACGGTGGCTGGTGAACCGGAGGCGGCCGCGCTTGGTGTAGCGCAGTCGGATGCGCTGCACCGCGGGTGCGGGCGGCGGGCCTTCGGGCTGTCGCTTGCCCAGTGGATCTTCTCCTTGTCGCAAGGGGGCGCCGTGAGACGCCTTCCCCTCCAGGGTACGGCCGTACGGGGACGACCCCGGCGGCCCGTCGGGCACCAGGGCCGTGTCCCTGTTCAGGGTACGTGCACGCGGGGACGGCGGTTCCCGGGCGGCCTTGCCGCACGCCCGGGTCACCGTCCGGCGGGACGCTTCTCCCGCGTACCGATACCCGCCGGGCCCGCGGGCATGCCGAGGGCGCGGCGGACGTCCCGGCGGACCTGGCGCGCGGTCACGCGCACGGAACGCAGCGCGTCGCGTGTGACGCGCCCCACACTCCGGGCGGCCTCGGCGACGGGCCTGAGCACCGCGTCACGCACGGCATGACCGACGGGGGTGAGCACCGTCCGGTACACCCAGCGGGCGGGCTCCACGAGCGTCCACCGGAAGAAGACGGCCAGGGCCCGGCCCACGGCGAGCGAGATGTACCCGGCGATCCGCCAGGCGTGCCCGAACGCGGCCCCGACCTCCCGCGCGACGACCGCGAGCGCCCTGCCGACCGGGGCCAGCAGCCGGCGCCACACGGCGTACACCGGCAGCACCACCAGGACGCGGACCGTCCAGTACAGGGCCGTGCCGATTCCGGTGACGAGCAGCGAGCCCAGCCACGCCAGCCCCCTGCCGCACCACAGCAGCGCGTGCCCGACGGGCGTGAGCACCCACCGGTACAGCCACACCGCGGGCACGACGAACAGCCCGCGCCCCAGCGGTGTCAGCACGCGCGCGCAGAACCACACCGCCGCATGGCCGAGCGGCGTCAGCACCCACCGGTACAGCGCCGCGGCCGGGACGACGACCAGCACCGTGCCCAGCCACCGCAACGCCACCCCGAGCGGCACCAACACCCAGCGCCACAGCGGCACGAGCACCCAGCGCCACAGCGCCACGAACGGCCACACCAGCACCGCGCGCCCCACCCACAGCAGCGCACGCCCCACCGGACGGAACACCCGGTCCCCGAGGAACCGCCCCGCGACCACCAGCGCGTCCCACACCATCCGCACCGGCACCACCAGCACGAGCACCACGATGCGCACCGGCATGCGAAGCGCGACGGCGAGGCGCCCCTCACCGCCCGGCTCCTCCCGCGGCCCCTTCTCCAGATCCATACCGGCAAGGACGCACGGGACGCCCCCGCGGATGCGAACAACCCCTTCCGGGTTCTTCATATGTTGAAAGGCCCATCGAAAAACGGAAATTCGGAGCCTTTGACAAACCAATTGTCCCCACGGCCGTTCACTCATTCGCCGCGCATCCAAGTGAAAGTGCCGCCGTTAGTCGCTGTATGAAGGCAAGCAGGTCAGGTCCGCCCCAACTGCACTGCACACGACGGATGTTGAGTGCTCCCGCCGGCCCTATGAATCAATTCTGACATGAATGATGAACGCTACGACCCGCTCTGGCACAACGCCGACGCGACGGACCCGTACTACGAAACGGGAACCGGCCGGCACCGGGCCGGAGCCGTCTACGCGGAGCCCGTCGACCCCGCCGTGCCGCCCTGGGACCCCGCCGAGGAACTGGCCTACCTCCTCCAGGAGGCCCGCGCCGAGGAGTACGCCGCCCCCACGGTGCCGCCACCGCGCGAGGAGTACGCCCCCACGGTCCC